>CAYIKG010000001.1:0-39002 GCA_964363955.1 uncultured archaeon
GTTTTGTTATTGATGGGTACGCAGACAATGCAAAAATTGATTGGGCTTCAGTGGAAGAGGCAGCAGAAACACTGACAAGATTCCTTGACGCAGTTGTCATCTGGAATGAACTTCTGAATCCACTGGAAAAGCAGAGAAAAGCAGCTTCTGAGACACGAAGATTGGGCATTGGCGTCATGGGCATTGCAGACATGCTGAACCAATTGGGGATAAGCTATGACAGTGACGAAGCTATAGAATTATGCGAAAAAATAGCCAAGAAAATTGCTAATGCAACTTACAGGGCATCAGCAGAACTTGCAGAAGAAAAAGGACCTTCGCCTATATTTGAATACGAGGCGTACAGCAGGTGCCCATTCTTCAGGGAAGCACTGGACATAGAAACAAAAGAGCTGATACGCAAGAAAGGCTTGAGAAACATTGCAATACTTTCTATTGCACCGACAGGGACGATAAGCAGCGTTGTGCTTGGCTATAAAAATGGCAACAAAAATTACATAGGGGTGTCTGGCGGCGTAGAGCCGGTCTTTGCATTGTTTTATACCCGACGCTCTGAAAGTTTTGGCAACAGGACATTCAAGATATTCCATTCGACTGTGGCTGCGTACATTGACAAGTATGGCCTTATGGAAAAAGCGCAGGAGAGTAATGAAGAAGAACTGAGAAAAATATTGCCAAAACATTTTTTCCGGACAGCACATTATATCGAGCCAGAACAACGTGTGCGCATACAAGGCATGTGGCAAAGATACATTGACCATTCTATCTCAAGCACGGTCAATTTGCCAGAAGACATAGATCCTGAGACAATAAGCAATATTTACATGAATGCGTGGAAACACGGCTTGAAAGGTATAACAATATATCGAGCTGGATCGAGGTATCCTATACTGAGCACAGAAAGTGAGCGCAATGAATTCCATCAATACAAAGAAAAGCAGTTCGAAGTCCATATAAACGGGACAAGTGCACTGATGCACGCTGACAATTTCATAACAATGCCAAATGGGACACTAACAACGGTCTATCATGCAATAAAAGATGGTACATTAAAAATAGAAGAAGGGGAAAGAGAAATAATTAAAGCCGTAGCGGAATTGCAATAAAACAAATATTTTTGTTAGTTTCTGGATAGTTTAATTTTATCAATTGGATATTCGGTAATAACGTCTATAGCATCTGGATAGATTTCTGGGATGCATCGAGTTACTTGTTGAAGGTATTCTGGTAATGTGTAGCCTTCTTTCATTTTTCCATCTTTTGTTAAAATATATATTGTAAGAGGTCTCATGAAAATCGGATGTTTTCAATGTATTTAAATGAAATAGAAGTAAGTGAGATCATGGAAAATTCTGAATCCCAGATGCTGGCGCAGTGTCCGGCATGCGGACAGCGCACGCTCAAGAGCGAAGCTGGCTGCCACGAATGCATCAATGCTGACTGCGGCTACGGTGTTTGCGATTGAGGAATTTGTTTTAAAATTATTAATTGTGAGTCTAATGAATATAATGAAAATAGATTACGATGATGAAGCAAAATTATCACCTGATGGACGTATAGATAATCCGAGATTTATGCAAATTAACATAAACGTAGATCCTTCTATGACGTCTCCTATACGTGAAAAGGGGACGTCTGACGTATATTTTATAACACTACATGGACCACTTTCACTAGCTGATCTAATGAGACTTTCTGACTATGCTAAAGGGCGCGGTGCTGAAAATGCCAGACCTTTGTCTGTTCATTCGAGAACTTATTATATGGAAGGTTCTGGCAAAGCTCCTGTAATGTACGGTATCATGAGATCTGTGCCTGAAGATCCTAATGATATAAATTGTGTTGATCTATACGGTGGGGAAAGATTTGTCAAAAGATTTTTCCCATCCAAAACTGAAGTCTTGCATCTAATACCGTAGCGGTGTCACAAGTGCATCAATCTTGAATTGGCTACGGTGTTTGCGATTAATTCTTGATTCTCTTCTGAACAGCATCGCTTTGCAGCTCCTTCAATGCATCATTGGCAATCCATTTAGCGCTTTTTGAATCAATTTTTTGTATTTCCTTCGCAGTCTTTATTGACTTTTTCTGCAATCTTGCATTTCTCTTTCCTATTTGCCGCAATGCCCAGTTTACTGCTTTTTTCACGTATAACCTTTCATCTGTTGCCTCTCGCTTTATTATTGGAAGAAATTTCTCCAATTTTCTGTCAGAAATTGTTCGGTCGTTCCACGCATAATATGCCATCAGCGCAAAAGCAGTGCGTTTGACGAATTCTTCTTTTCTTTTACTGTATTCAAAACATTTCTTATATGCATAAGGTGTTTTTCTAAAAACATTGTTACAAGAAAGATCGACAATGTCCCAGGAACTGCTTTCTGCTGCCCATTTTTCCATATTTCTTTCGCTGAATTTTTCTGGCTCCTCAACAATGCCAGCGAGTATGCGCGCTTCGTGGGCGCCAGAATCCCAAAGCTGCTGCGCGAGTTCGTGGTTTTTGCCGATTTTTCTTGCATATTTTCTTAGCTTTGTAACAGATATGCCAAATGCTTTTTCTGTATTTATGCCAAACCTGGCCATGCCTTCGCGATCTCTTTGATTGCCCATGGCTTTCAGTTCTTTCATGATTCTCTGGTATTGCATTAAGAGACTGATTCAATATCCTTTAAAAATCCTTCTGCAATTATTTTATTATGCTTACGCAGATAAGAAAACGCGATGGAAGGATTGTGAAATTCCGGAAAGAAAAGATAGCAGCAGCGATACTCAAAGCAGTAGAAGCTAGTGGCGAAAGTGATGAGAAATTGTCCAATGAAATTGCAGAAAAGGTAATAAAAGAATTTGAGCACAAAGGCAAAAAGTTCATTCCGAGTATTGAGCAAATACAAGACACCATCGAGAAGGTGCTTGTAGACGAAGGTCATGCAAAAATAGCTAAGGCGTATATTCTTTATCGCCAGAAACGCGCTGAAATACGCGAGGCAAAAGCCATTATAGGCATCAAGGATGATTTGAAGCTCAGTATAAATGCTGTAAAGGTTCTTGAGCGCCGTTATCTTCGCCGTGACGAGAACGGCAAGGTCGTTGAAACACCTTCTGGCATGTTCAGGCGTGTGGCAAAAGCCATTGCACAGGCTGATCTGCTTTACGGCAGCGAAGAAGATGTAAAAAAAAGTGAGAAGGAATTTTATGACATTATGAGCAGCCTGGAATTTCTTCCAAATTCGCCTTGCCTGATGAACGCAGGTCTGCACGACAATCAGTTGGCTGCGTGTTTTGTCCTTCCTGTCGAAGATTCGATGAAAGGTATTTTTGAGACATTGAAGCATGCTTCCTTGATCCATATGACTGGCGGCGGTACGGGTTTCAGCTTTAGCAAGATCAGACCTCGCGGCGATATTGTCCATTCTTCAGGCGGAATGGCATCAGGTCCTATGAGCTTTATCCGTGTTTACAATGCAGCGACTGAAGCAACAAAAGAAGGCGGACGTCGGCGCGGCGCAAACATGGGCATTCTTCGCGTAGACCACCCAGACATCATTGAATTCATAATTTCAAAGGAAAAGGATACATCATTGGCCAATTTCAACCTGAGCGTGGCGCTAACAGACGAGTTCATGCACAAGGTCGAGGCAGATGAAGATTATAATCTGACAAATCCGCGTACAGACGAGATGGCAAACCGCCTGAACGCGCGGCGTGTCTTTGATCTGATCGTGACAATGGCATGGAAATGCGGTGATCCTGGAATAATTTTCATCGACCGCATAAATAACAGCAACTCAAACCCGACGCCGGCAATAGGGCGCATAGAAGCAACAAACCCTTGCGGCGAAGCTCCATTGCTGCCATACGAATCGTGCATACTTGGCAGCATAAATCTTTCTAAAATGTTAGAGGACAAGAAAATTGATATAGACTGGAATAAATTGCGAAAGACTGTTCACATGGCTGTTCATTTTCTTGACAATGTAATTGACGCGAACAAATACCTGCTCAAAGAAATAGGTAATGTAACAAAAGCGAACAGGAAGATAGGCCTTGGCGTCATGGGATTTGCTGATATGCTGATCAAGCTTAGTATTCCCTATAACTCTGAGGAAGCGGTAAAGATAGCAGATCGTCTTATGCACTTCATCAACGAGGAGGCAAAAAAAGCTAGTGTAGAGCTTGCGAAGCAACGCGGATCATTTCCCAATTTTGAGCGCAGCATATGGCCGGGAAAAGGCTACAAGATGCTTAGAAATGCGACAACAACTACCATTGCGCCGACAGGGACGATAAGCATCGTCGCTGATTGCAGCAGCGGCATCGAGCCATTGTACGCTGTGTCTTACATACGCACTATTATGGATACTACAGATCTCATAGAAGTAAACAAGCAGTTTGAGGCAGTCGCGCACGAACATGATTTTTACAATGAAACCCTTATGCGCATTATTGCCAGAAAGGGGTCAGTACAAGACATAAAAGAAATACCTGATGAGATCAAGAAGCTATTTGTTACAACACATGATATTGCTCCAGAATGGCATGTTCTTGTGCAGGCAGCTTTTCAAAGGCATACAGACAATGGTGTTTCAAAAACAGTTAATTTCCCGCACGAAGCTTCACTTGAGGATGTGGAAAAGACATACGTGCTTGCTTACAGACTTGGCTGCAAGGGAATTACCATATATCGCGATCGCAGCAAGGAAGAGCAGGTATTGCATACCCAATTGCTTGCAAAGAAAACAAAGTCAGAGGAATTTGACGAGCGTTTGCTCGAGTTAACACAAGCCTGCAAAACATGTTAGATGGTTTTTTATGCGAACTAAAGATAAGTCAGCCCCGCCGATAAAGAATGAGCTTGGCCTAATACATGTTTACACAGGCAGCGGAAAAGGCAAGACAACGGCAAGCCTTGGTCTGGCTATGCGCGCTGTTGGCCATGGCTTCAAGGTTTATGTCATTCAGTTTATGAAAGGTGGCCGTTTTGTCGGTGAATTACTTGCTGCTGAAAAATATCTGAAAGGCAAAATAAAGTTCGCGCAGTTCGGCCAGTCCACACCGTTCGAAGAAGAAATCAAAAAAGGTGAATTAAAGCCAAGCGTTGATATTTTCCTGCCTTTTGAGAATGAGAGCGAGCAGATGTATAAGGCCTTGCATTTTGCGCACAAGATAATAAAATCGAGAAAATATAACCTGGTAATACTTGATGAAATAAATGTTGCTATGAACATGGGTCACATAAAGCCAGAACACGTCCTGCAATTGATGCTTGCAAAGCCGAAGAATATAGAACTAGTACTTACAGGCCGCAACGCGCCACCTGAGATAATCGACGCGGCAGATTATGTAAATGAAATAAAGCCAGTAAAGCACCCGTTTGACAAAAAGAAAAAGATAATTGGCCGTCGTGGAATCGAATATTAAAACTTTTCTTAATCAGATGTCTATATGGAAAATAAAACATGTCCAGTTTGTCATAAAGTTATGTACCCGAAGGAGGTAAAGGGAATACATATTGACATATGCGACCAGCATGGCGTATTTCTTGATAAAGGAGAGCTCCAGCATCTTGCAGATGAATTCAAGAAAGAGGGCTTTGGCCAGGGTTTTTCATCGAGTTTGCGCACTCTGTGGAGAACAGACGTATAAGAAATGATTAACTAAAAGAATGAAAAGTAAAAGAATGATTATGCATATACAACACGAGGATGATAAGTTCTTTGTCGTTATAGATGGCATCAGAGCTGAATTAATTTACAACGTATACGAAGACAAAATGGACATATTCCACGTGTTCACGCCGCCAGAATTGCGCGGCCGCGGCATCGCAGAGCAGCTTGCTTTAGCTGCGTTTGAGCGTGCCAGGGAACAGAAGTTAAAAGTTATTCCTAACTGCTCTTATATAAAAGATACGTTTTTGAGCAAGCATCCTGAATTTAAAGATATTGTAGAAGATTGAATTATTGTGATATTATGCCTTTGAAAGATGACGTCATGAATGAGCTGAAAACAGTCAATGATCCAGAGCTGGGCGTCAACATAGTTGATCTTGGTCTTGTATACGAAGTTGAAGAAAGATCAGAAAAAGACGTATTCATAAAATTAACGCTGACATCGCCTGCGTGCCCGCTCGGGCCCCAGATAATAGATGAGATAAAGCAGAAGCTTAGTGCCATAGGCCTTACAGCAGAAATAGAAATAACGTTCAACCCGCCTTGGGGGCCTGACATGATGAGCGAGGATGCGAAGTTTGAATTAGGTATTATGGGTTAGTCATTTTATCGAATATACAGTATAATTTCCATAGTGCATAGAATATTGGACACGGCACCCAACTGATTTAACGCCTTTTCTTACTGCATTGTCTAATTTTTCAGCGTGCGGGTCGTACACAATCACTTCAGCAACAAAATATGGCGCACTGCCAATTCTCATGAAAAGAGGGTATTCCAGGTTTCGGTGCAGAAACATAGCAGAATGATCTGTTGGCCATATAACACAATCTTTATACTGCTTTGGTAATTTTTTCTGAATAGATTGTTCGAGATCATTTATCCTATTTTCACCCATATCATATACTCTGTCTGGATATTTTTATATCACGCACGCAAATACTTATCATGCACATATCAGAGCGAGAGAAAGAGCTTCCGGACGCAGTGATCGGCGAGCTGATAAAGTTGGCTGCTGAAAAGAGGGGCATTGTTTCTCTTGGCCACGGTGAGCCGGATTTTGACCTGCCGAAGCCACTGCAAGCTTATGCGAAAAAGATTGCTGGAAAATACAACCATTATGCTCCACCCGGTGGGGTAAAGGAATTAAGAGAGGGTATTGCTAAAAAATTAAGAAAAGATAACAAAATCCGTGCTGACCCTGAAAACGTAGTAGTCACGTGCGGCTCGCAGGAGGCGCTCATGCTGGCTGTCGCGTGCTCGTGCGACGTTAGCGAGCAGATAATCATCCCGAACCCGAGCTTTCTTGGCTACCTTCCAACATTGGAATTACTCGATGCTTTCCCAGTATTTCTAGAATTAAAGGAAGAAGATAAATGGCAAATAAACCCGGATATTTTAAAAAAATTAATTGACAAGAAAAAAACAACAGCAATACTCATAAATACGCCGGCCAATCCAACAGGCACTGTGCTTGACAAAAAGATTTTAGAGGAAATAGCCGACATAGCAGTGGAGCATGACCTTTATGTGTTCAGCGACGAAGCATACGAGAAAATAATTTATGAAAAAAAGCACACGTCCATTGGCAGCTTTAATGGCATGGAAGATTATGTTGTAACGTTCCAGACATTCTCGAAGAGCTATGCAATGGCTGGCTATCGCTTAGGCTACGCAGCTGCACCGCCGAAGCTGGCGCAAGCGATTACAAAGACGCACGTATACTCGACGATCTGCGCGCCTACGTTCTCGCAGATGCTCGGCATAAAGGCACTTTCATTGCCAAAGAAATATATTACAAAGATGGTCGGCGAATACAAAAAAAGAAGAGATTATATCCATAAACAGCTGAATGAAATAGGCCTGCGTACAATAAAGCCAGAAGGTGCCTTCTACGCGTTTTCAAATATTGGCAAGAAAAACAGCCAGAAATTCGCGAAGCAATTGCTCGCAAAAGCTCATGTTGCTGTAGTACCTGGCAGCGAGTTCGGAAGCCACGGCGAATCATTCATCAGATGCTCTTATGCAACAGGACTCGATAAAATAAAGATTGCTTTGAATAAAATGGAGAAATTCCTAAAGCATTAATGTTTTTCTGCAATTCTATATACATGGTTACAGCTTTATCAAATGCAGAAACTGAAAGTCAACTAAGGCAATTGCACCAAGATTTTGGTAACTCTCCGTTTCGTTCAAGAAACAATGAAATTTTTGATCGTCTTTCTGAATTAGGTTATTTGACTCGTGCACCATTGGGATCTAATCCACATGATCCAGTTGAATATAGATTAAAACCTGATGTAATTGAATCAATCTCTTCGAACTTCAGATGGGAAGAAAGGCCTTATACTTATGCAGGGCCTACTAATAGACGCCAAAGTTTATTTGAGCCATATAAACTAGAATTTGTTTCCTTGTTTTCAGGTAATGTTTTTACTTATATGGAATTTTCTCAATTTCTTGATTATAAGGGAATAGAAATGCCTAATCCTGCATCATTTCTATCCGAATTGTTCGGTGGCGGTTTTTTAAAAAGACGGCGCCTTTATGTAAACGGTAACAGTAGATACGAATACGTGATTATCGAAAAGGCTTTTGGTGGTTGAATGCACGGTGTCGCAACTGAGAAAGTGCCCAGCGGCAAGCTTTTGCGCGTCAAAGTCGATTATGACGATATTATTAGACACGTTTCTATTACAGGCGATTTCTTCCTTCATCCAGAAGAGGGCATAGAAAAAATAGAATCAGCGTTGTTTGGATTGAACGCAAATGATGGCGAAGAAAAAATAACAAGCATCATCAAAGAAGTTATTGAAGAAAACAATATAGAGCTTATCGGCGTCGATGCAGAAGCAATTGCAAGAAATATCAAAGCGGCGATGAAATGAACTGGCGTGTGATTCCATTAGCAGCAAATGATGCGTTCATGAATATGGCTATAGACGAAGCTGTCACTGAAAGTGTTGCTGAAGGCTCTGCGCCAACTATAAGATTTTTCAGGTGGCTGCCATCTGCAGTGAGCATCGGGTATTTCCAAGGCCTTCGCGATGAAGTGGATGTTGAAAGATGCGGCGAGCTTGGCATTCACATAGTGCGCCGCCGCACTGGCGGAGGAGCTGTATATCATGATTACGATGGCGAGATAACTTACAGTATTATAGCTCCAGAAAACATGTTCCCGCACGGCATCAGGGAGTCTTACAATGTAATATGCGAATTGATAATAAGAAGCCTGAAGCATTTAGGCATCGAAAGCGAGTTCAAGCCAATAAATGACATAATCACGAGTGGCAAGAAAATCTCTGGCAATGCGCAGACAAGAAGGAATGGTATCCTGCTGCAGCACGGCACCATACTTTATGATCTTGATGTGCGAAAGATGTTCTCTCTGCTGAAAGTAGGCCAGGAAAAAATATCAGATAAACTGATACAAGCTGTTGAAGACCGCGTTACGTGCGTGAAAAAGCTGAAAGAAACGAGCATGGATGAACTATACCAAGCGCTTGTCAAAGGATTTACAGAAGACAAAGACCACACGTTCGAACAACTTACAGATACTGAGCTAAATCGTGCAAAAGAATTGGCAGAAGAAAAGTATTCAAGAGAGGAATGGAATTTTATGCGGTGAGTTTCTCTGCAACTACGTCCCTTTCATTAATAAATTCAATATGAAAACGCCTGGCTGTGCTGCAGCACGGTAGAAGAGCTCGTAGAAGAAAAGTACTCAAAGAAGAATGGAATTTACAGGGTCTGACCGCCGTATGACGGAGACCTACGTCTTCGCCCTAGTACAGGTTCTCCTGGTTCTTCTATTTGCATAAAACAGTGCGGCTCTAAAAAGCCGTGCTCGGCAAAATATCGCTTGAGCAAAGCTGCTTCATCTCGCGATACTGTGCATATTTCAACAACACGATCACGACTGCCATTTTCAGGCTTTACGTCTCCTACATATCCGGCTGCAAAACTTCCTCTATCCAGGCTTGTTTTTGGATTATATTCGCCAACAAGATAAAGTTTACCGCCAAGATAGATTATTTCCGGAGGCCTACTATATTCGCCAAGATCTCCGCTAATGTCTGGCTTTGGGAATCTGAAAGATACTGCCACATTGATTTATTTACTGTAAAGCTAATAAAACTCTGTTCCAGGACTGCCAGAAAATAAATTATATATATACTGATATTTCTTGCATGACTATAAAACGTCTCTGCATAATAGTCGTACATGAAAACGCCTATAACTATAATTACTGGCTATCTTGGCAGCGGGAAGACATCGTTGATAAGGCATATCCTTGACAACGCTGACAGGCGATTTGCAGTAGTCATGAACGAATTCGGCGAGCTCGGTATAGACGGCAAAACCATCAAGGGAAAAAATATCGACATAATCGAGCTTTCTGGCGGCTGCGTCTGCTGCTCCATGAGCGGAGAATTTGCACAGGCAGTGGATGAGATCGTGGCCTTGCAGCCTGACCATATAATAATCGAAACAACAGGCGTTGTCGATCCAGAAGCTCTCATCTACGATGTCCTTGAAAACATGCCACAGTTAAAATTAGACAGCGTTGTGTGCGTTGTCGATTCATACGCTGCAGCGAATTACGGCATTGGCCATACGGCACGTAGCCAAATCGAGATGGCGGACATATTGCTCGTTAACAAAGCCGATCTCATAGACAAAGACAAGATTCTAGAAATTCAAGAGCAATTAGAAAAAATAAACTCGACAGCAGCAAAAATACGCACCATAAAATGCAGGACAGAACCTGGCCTGATTTTCGGCATGTACACAGAAAAAATTGCGAAACACGGAAAACATGATACAGAAGACGTGAAAACATTTGTTTTTGCAACTGAAAGAAAAACAGATAAAGTGAAGTTTGAAAATTTCCTGCGTGAAATGAAAGGAGTTGTTCGTGCAAAGGGCTTCGTTGTCTTAGAGGACAGTTCTTATTTATTCAACTACGTGAACGGCAGGTTTGATTTCGAGAAATTTCCTGCTGAAAAGACCGAGCTTGTATTTATCGGGGAGAAATTTGATAAGGAGAAGTTAGAAAAAGACCTAGAAAGCTTATTCAGCTAAAAGCAGTTCTGTATTCTCAAGATACATTATTATTTTGTTTACAAATCTCGCTGCTTCTGCGCCATCGACAATCCTGTGGTCAAAGCTCAATGACAGCGGCAGGACTTTTCTGGTTCGCGGAATCCCGGCTTTCATAACCACTTTATCTCTTACCCTTCCTGTTGCGAGTATTGCGGCCTCTGGTGGGTTTATTATAGGTGTTGCATGAATGCCGCCTATGACACCGACATTCGTTATCGTGAACGTTCCTCCTTTCAAATCAGCTAGATCAATTTTCCTCTCTTGGGCCCTCCGAGCCAAAGACTCTATTTCCCTTGCTAGTGCATAGATGTCTTTCTGGTCAGCGCCCTTGATAACAGGCACGATCAAGCCATCAGGTGTGTCTACAGCAATGCCAATGTTGTAATATTTTTTCAGTATTATCTCTTCATGCTCATCGTCGAGCATTGCATTCATGTATGGATGAGCCTGCAATGCCTTTACAACAGCTCTGATGGCATATGGAAGGTATGTAATGTGTATTCCTTTTTCTAATGCCTTTCTTTTTTCCTCATTCCTTATTTTATACAATTCAGTCACATCTGCCTCGTCCATATGCGTTACGTGCGGCGCTGTGTAGAATGATTTTGACATGTTTTTTGCTATTGCCTTACGCACACCTTTTAGTGGCACGTGTTCGATGTAGCCGTACACATCGTATTTTTTTGTTATTTTTATGGTTGGTGCTTCTTCTTTAGATTCTTCTTGCTTCAATGATTGTGCGTATTTTCTCACGTCTTCTTCAGTTATGCGGTTATCACTGCCCGTGCCCTTTACCTGAAATAAATCAACATTAAGTTCACGGGCAAGGCGCCGTGTTGCAGGTGTTGCGAGTACTTGCGGCTCTTGCCTTTCTATTGCTTTTTTCATCAGAGGCTTTTCAACGTCTGCTGCCTCCTCAAGGTAGCCGACAGCTCCGGCTGGCTTTACTTCAGGTGTTTTTTCTGTAATTTCTCCAGTATCAATAATAACTAAAACTTCTCCTACCTTTACAGTATCGCCTTCTTTGTGAAAGATCTTAGAAATCGTGCCGCTCTTCGGAGAAGGCATTTCAACTATGGCTTTGTCTGTCTCGATTTCTGCAAGTATATCATGCTCCTTAACAGCACTACCTTCCTTAACGTGCCACTTTACTATTTCGCCTTCGGTTATACCTTCGCCAACATCAGGGAATTTAAACTCATAAGCCATGTAAAAAGTTGTTAAAGATGGTTTAAAAATCTATTTTGATTTGATCTCCTTCAGGAATTCCTCTATATCTTTCTCTAATTCCTTCTCATCAATATTTATTTTGTATTTCTCAGCTAACCGAAGCGCAAAAACAAACAGAAGCATCTTCCTGTCATTTATTTTCAGAAACAGTATTTATAGCACTGCAAAGGGACTTTGCGTGCTATAAGTGAAGTCAGAATGACTTCACATTATAACTTGTATTTCTTCAAAAGCTCTGGAAACGGGAGTTCCACTAGGTCTGATGCAACTTGGGCCAACAGCTCTTGTCTGACCTTTTCAATATCAACATTAGCAGAAATTACATCAATTTTCCCTTCTGGAGCAGAACCCCGAACCAGGCGAAACCCATCAAGGGAATTCGCATCCCAGCGCCCAAAGCCCGCGTCGACGAGCAGGCACCCCCCGGCCTCATCGAGGAGCCAGCCGGACCTGCGACCTACGGCAACGTCATAATGACCTGATGTGCCGTCTAAGCTAGGAGTTGCGTTAAACCAAAAATGAGTAGTATAAGGATTATGAGGAAAATGTCTATTTTCTATTGTAACTCTCGGAACGCCAAAAACTTCGTCCCATTCAGCAACAAGGCGTCCGCCGCCTTCTGGAACCAGAATTTCTCCAACTACTTTGTCCCCTTCGAGTACTTCTCTGATCCAATACTTTCTGCCCAAGACATCTGTTTCATACTTACCTGTTTCCCTTCCTTTCGGCACGCGAAGTCTTGTTTCTGTCCGTTGCCAGGCATACCAGCCGTCGTTTTTTCTGCCGAAGAGGTCGTTGAAAACTTCTGCTTTTCTCGGGTCATTGCCGGCGCGCTCTAATGCAAGCTGGATAGCAAGCTCTTCGCCAGCTGTAGACATCCTCATGCCTTCTGGAATCTCGGCTTTAGAATCATAATAATGTTTGCCTGTCCTTACAAGACCTCTTGAATAATTTACATCACCGCCTGCGTGCTTGTAAGCCACTCCAAGCGTTGGATAGACGGAACTAACAGCCGGTACAACGAGTCTTTCCTTCAGTTCTGGTAAAGATGCTGTCGCCATGAAATTCACTTATATCGTTTAAACCGTAAAGTATTTAACCTTTACCATCACTGTTTGGTAGCGACTTTCTGATAGTTGATAATTTCCAGATTACATGACTCACGCATTATCGCTGCTTTGATGCGCAATTGGCGATGGCCAAGACTACGATGTGAAGAAATTGAATTTCTGTCAAGAAACAATTGCTCAGAGAGGGTGCTTTGTATTTTACCCTCTTTTCTTCCAGTTGCTGTTAAGCTCGTCAAGAATCTGATCGCCCAGCTCATAATTAAAACTTCATTACATCTTCGATGCTTTTATTTATGCGCTCTGCGTTTGGCATATAATTTGCTTCGAGCTTTGGCAAAGGCACAACAATGTCATAGCCTGTGACGCGCTTCACAGGTGCTTTCAGATAGAGCAATGATTTTTCAGCTATTAATGCTGCAAGCTCTGATGAGAAGCTGCATGTCCTTTGAGCTTCCTGAACGATAATGGCGCGACCTGTCTTTTGCACAGATTTTATTATTGTCTCTTCATCCAGTGGTGATAGTGTGCGAACATCGATGAGCTCTATGCTGTATTTGCTATTTGCAATAACTTCTTTGCACGTGCGCAGCACAGCGCCCCAGCTTATGATTGTGATATCAGTTCCATCTTGAATAACTTTACATTTAGATAATGGAATTGTATATTCTTCTTCAGGTACTTCTTCCTTTATTGCACGGTAAACACGCTTTGGCTCTAAAAAGACTACTGGATCCGGATCGCGTATCGCAGATATAAGAAGGCCCTTTGCTTCGTAAGGTGTTGAAGGCACAACAACCTTGATGCCTGGCGTATGGCAGAAATAAGCTTCTGGTGAATCACTGTGGTGCTCTAATGCGCGTATGCCTCCGCCGTATGGAACGCGAACAACAAGGGGCACGTGAAAACGTCCTCTTGATCGATTTCTGATACGACCTGCGTGATTTATTATCTGGTTGAGCGTGAGAAAAGAGAATCCATCAAATTGTATTTCTGCTATCGGCTTCATGCCATATACAGCTAAGCCAATTGAGACACCGGCAATAGCTGCTTCAGCCAATGGCGTGTCAATAACACGGTTATCGCCATATTGCTGCCACAATCCTTCTGTGACGCGAAACACTCCGCCGTTTTTGCCAACATCCTCGCCCAGCATGATTACTGTACTGTCTTTTGCCATTTCCTGTCTCAATGCCAAATTAATTGCCTGGACCATGTTCATCACGGGCATCTAATCACCGTCTCCATCAGAATCATAAACTTCGTCTATCATCTCTGCCAGCTCAAAATCCTTTTCAGTAAGCCCGCCTTCTGAATGCGTTGTTATCAAAAAAGTTATATTCTGGTAAGTGAGAAAAACATCAGGATGGTGGTTAATTTTTTCAGCTACACCTGCAATCTTGTTGAGAAAATTCGTGCCAGCAATAAAGCTGCCTGTGCTGAACGTCTTTTTTATAGCAATGCCTTCCTTTTTCCAGCCCTCAAGCTTGGCTAATTCGTTTTCTATCTCATTTTCAGATAGCTTCATCACATTTCCTCCATCTCATCTTTCAATTGCTGCGGCATTTCTGCGAACGTGTAATTGAAAATATCCTGCTTCTCCGGTGCTTGCAGTGCCTCTGCTTTCTTCACAGCTTCCTCGACCTTGGCAACAGCTTCGTCGCGCACATTCTTTTCATATTCTTCGCTCCAAAGATCTTTGGCTGACATGTATTTTTTCAGTCTGTCTATCGGATCTTTTTTCATCCATTCATCAACTTCTTCCTGCGTGCGGTAACGCTTTGCATCATCCGCTGTCGTATGATCAGACAAGCGGTACGTGATGCACTCTACAAGCGTCGGGCCTTTTTTTGCCTTTTCAAGCGCTTCCCTTGTTGCACGGTAAACAGCAAAAACGTCGTTGCCATCGACTTGTACGCAGTCAAAGCCGTAGGCTATTGCCTTTTGCGCCAATGTTTCAGACGCGGTCTGCCTGCTTCTTGGCACAGATATTGCCCACTGGTTGTTCTGGCAGACAAAGACAATTGGAAGTTTGAACACGCCAGCGAAATTCAGGGCCTCGTGGAAGTCGCCTTCAGAAGTTGCGCCGTCGCTAAAATAAACAATTACTGCTAAGTCATCGCCTTTGAGCTTTGCGCCCCACGCAAAGCCAACAGCATGAGGTATTTGCGAAGCCACGGGTATTGCCATTGTAAAAATATTTATGCCATCAGGCACCTTCATGCCGCGCTCATCGCCGCTCCAGTACTGATAAAGCATCTCCATCGGATAACCGCGCGCAATAAATGCTGCATTCTCGCGGAAGGCGGGGAATACCCAGTCTTTTTCATTTGCAGCGAGCGCTGAGCCAATCTGGCATGCTTCCTGACCTTTGCCAGAAGCATAAGTCAAGATGCGACCTTCTCTTTGAAGACGCACTGCATATTCATCAAACGTGCGTGAAAGAATCATGAGCTCGTACATCTTTTTTATTTCAGCTTCACTCAGTTTTGGCATTAATTGCTCATCGCAAACGCCATTTTCATCAAGTATCTGCAGGTAATCGACATTAAAAGATGCAATTACTTTTTTCATATTGATTTTTACATTTGTACGATATTTATTGTTTTTTTATCAAACGAAAGAACTCGCCTGCGCGATAACTGCTGCGGACAAATGGACCAGATGCGCAGTAGAGAAAGCCCATATCCTCGGCTATTTTTTTGAAGTGCTCAAATTTATCTGGATGTACGTATTCAGTTATCTGTACGTGTTTATTGCTTGGTTGCAAATACTGGCCAAATGTTATTATATCAACGCCTATTGCACGCAAATCGCGCATTGCTTCGATAATTTCCTGCTCTGTTTCGCCAAGGCCCAGCATCAGCGAGGATTTTGAATATTTTATTCCAAATTCTTTTGACTTTTTCAGCACAAATAATGACTGCTCATAGCTGGCGCGTGCATCGCGGACATTTTGCAATCTTCTAACTGTCTCGATATTGTGTGCAAAAACATCTGGGCAAGCAGAAACAATAGTTTTTATGCATTCTTCATTGCCGCGGAAATCAGGAACAAGAACTTCTATCAGAGTTTTGGGATTTTCTCTTCTAGCTTCTTGAATACATGAAGCAAAATGCTGGGCCCCTTGATCTGGCAAATCATCGCGATCAACAGAAGTAATGACAATATAGCCAAGCCCCCATTCTTTTACAGCACGAGCCAGCTTTCTTGGCTCTTCATGGTCAAGTACAAGAGGTCTGCCACTTTTTACAGCGCAGAATCTGCAGCCGCGTGTGCACACATCGCCCATTATCATGAATGTTGCAGTGCCGCTGTTCCAGCACTCACTGATGTTAGGACAGTGCGCTTCTTGGCAGACTGTATGGAGATTGTATTTTTTCATTGTGGCATCTATTTTGTCAAAGCTTTCTTCACGCTTCAATTGTATTTTCAGCCACGGGGGTTTCACAAGTGCCATATGTAATTTAATGTTTTTCCATTAAATAAACTTGTTTGACATGAAATTTCTTTATCATGAACAGTTTCTTTGACAGATTCAGTAGAACGTGCCTTGATCGAAGCATAGCATGAATTCTCTTTATTTAAAATTTTTATGACAAGCTTCAAAGATGGCAAAGAAAATAAAAGCCGTAATTTTTGATCTTGACAATACTCTAATAGATTTCATGGGAGCTAAAGAAGCGTCTATAAATGCATCAATAGATGCAATGATAAAAGCTGGCTTACGAATGGAGAAAAAGAAAGCTTGGAAAATTCTCTTTGAGCTTTACAAGAAATATGGCATAGAGCATGGCAAGATATTCCAGAAATTTCTCATGAAGACAACGGGCAGCGTGGACATGAGATTGCTGTCAGCTGCAATAGTCGCTTACCGAAATGTCCAAGCTGGCTATCACAAACCTTATCCAAATGCAGAACGCACAATAAAATATCTGCAAAGCAAAGGCTACAAACTTGCCATAATTTCTAATGCACCAGTAATAAAGGCGTGGATAAGATTGACAGAAATAGGGCTTGCTAATTATTTTACTGTCATCATAGCTTCTGATGTCGGTAAAAAACCATCTTCAAAGCCTTTCAGGGCTGCGCTGAAAAATCTTGGAGTAAAGCCGCAAAACGTGCTTTACGTGGGCGATGACCCAAGGCGCGACATAAAAGGTGCAAAAAACATGGGGATGAAGACAGCATTGGCTCTGTATGGATTGCACAAATCACACGAGAAATACGTGAAGAATCATCAACCAGACTACAAGCTGAAGAAAGTCAGCGACTTGCTGCGCATTGTCTGAATACACTGTGTAAAATATATACTAGAGTAAATAAATATATATATCCCAGAACATAAATGCTTATAAGATATTATTGTTACTATAAAGTAATGAATAGCCAAATAAGATGCCGGGATGTTTATTACCAACTGTAATAACTTAGGTGAAAAGGGATGAAAATACGATGAACTATTATCAGGACTATTATCAAATACTTGGTGTGCATAGAAATGCAACAGAAAAAGAGATAAAAAAGGGTTATCTTCAGAGAGCTTTCAGGTACCATCCTGACCGCAATCAATCACCAGACGCCAACGAGAGAATGAAAGAAATAAACATTGCTTATGAGACTTTATCCGATCCTAAAAGAAGAGCAGATTATAATAGACGATCTTATTCTGGTTCAACAACTAGAAGTCATGCTGAAGCACGATCAGCTAGTCCAAATTACACATCAAGACATTATACAGGACAAGAATACGAGTTTCGAGTACCTGATGCCATGGAGATGGTAAGAAAAGCTAAACAGAAAGTAACTGAAGTGCCTGGTGTATTGCGAAGGAATTTGACACGTGAAAGAATGCTTGCATATTCTCCGCTAATGGGCGGTGTTGCAGTGAGTGGTTTGGCCGCACTAGGTTTGGAATTATTCAGATCTGATGAAGTATACAGTATAATTGATAATTCGAGGGTAAGTGCTGAAACTATGCGTTTACAAAATGTCGCTTATAGTACTATTGCTGGAACTGCATCTTCTGTCGGCTTCTATATGATAAGAAGAAAGAGAAGATCGAAAAACAATAAACTTTCTAAATGATATTAACAGTTTGCAAAATTTTCCCCTCTTGCAGAATCTTGGTCACTTGAACTTGGCCTTCAGTTTGTCCATTATTGCTTGGTAGCCCTTATTATATTCAAGCTCTTCTGGAATCAATGTTGCTGGGTGCACAAAGCCCTGCTCGCGCATATATTCTGCTTTTATCGTTGCTTTTTTTCTGAAATAATCCCAGTCAGGTGTTGCAAAGGCATCTACTGGGCCAGTAAACTTTCCTTCATGCACACTGAACAATGCGCAGCTTACAATAGGTATGCAATAATTAGCACTTGCCGTGCTGTTTATCTTGACAGGCATCAGCGGCACGTGATGGCTCCCTCTTGTATTGCCTGCAACATAATGAGCTGTCTTGAAAACAGAGCAAGCTTCTTCAGTAGCTGGGAACTGTTTCTGCAGTCTTATTAGTGCAGCTGGATCATCTTTTCCGACGTACGTGCCTGCTATATTATGAAGCCTGTCTGTGGTTGCATTGAGTATAGGCTCTCCATCCCTTGTGAAAACAGAATCAACTACATAACGGCCTGGGTACATGAGGGCAGCAGCAATGGTAAAAATGTCCTCAGGTGTATAAAGATCGGCTTTCTTTCCTTCTATTACGTCCATGACAATGAATTTAACGCCTTTTGTGAGCTCTGGATTTAAAAGCAAGCCAGAATGCGCCGAAGGCTCGCAGAACATGCGATAAAACGGGAAGTTAAACGCACCTGGCTCTGTTTTATCAGCTGTTACAAGTGCAAATGCCTCATTTGGTCGCTCTTCAAATTCGAGCTCTGCAACACCAGGCCCCATGCCTTTGACATTGCCGGAAAATGCTGTCTTAAGCAGGTCTTGTCCTGCACCATAAAGGCCCTGCTGCTTGGCAACATCTGTGCCTTGCATAAAGGCATCGAATGCAAGCTTGTGCACGTCTGGATGGCCAATGCCCTTTTTGTGGGTCATCAGTATATGAATGTCGTCGCCTGTGTAGCCTAAATAAACATCTATGAGAAGGCCTTTTTTTATGCCATTGTTTATTACAAAATCCCTAACAGCAGCAAGAACTTCATCACTTGGTCTTGTATGTCCGCCAATAGAGCCTATATCTGCTTTGATTGCTGTGAGAGTAATTTTCATACAACTTTCTACAATGTTAAAGAATATAAACTTATTACTTTCCTAATGCCCATTTCTTAAAATTTTCATAGCTTGTCGAGCCGCAGATCCACTTGCCTGTTTTTGTGTTGAAGAAAAAAGGCACCCCGCCGCATTTGCCCTTGTCATAACTATCCATGAGCCTTGCGTTTGCCTCGTTGTGCCAGACTTCGATACGCTTTATCTTTACACCTTCTTCTTTTTCCAGTCTCTCGATTAATGGCTTCATATCATTGCAGTGGACGCATTCAGTTCCATAGAATTCAAGTAGCTCATCCATTTTATAACCTCATTTTTTTGAATTGCTGTATTCAACAAGCTTTGCTATAGATTCAACTGCTTCTTCTGGAAATGTATAGCATGATACATTATTTGCTTCTACATTCTTTTTCAGCAATTCTGTGAATTCGCCGCCAGTAGAAACAACGATTATCGGCTTTTTCTTCAGGTCATTTGCCTCGATTATAACATCAACTATGTCCGTAGTCACAAGTGGCGTCTGATAAAGGACTACAAGCAATATAATATCAACATTTGGATCGCTCATTGCTATATTAATAGCTGTTTTATATCTTTCAGTCGTTGCGTCGCCAAGCAGGTCGAGTGGATTTTCTGTTTTAAGGCCAAGCTTTTTTATCGCTTTTACTGATTCCCTATTCAGCTTTGCCATGTTCAAGCCATTTTTTACAATTGCGTCAGAGCTCAATATGCCGTAGCCACCGCCATTTGTGATGACCTGTATCCTTTTTCCTTTTGGCTTTATGCATTTTTCAAATATTTTTGCAAAGTGAAACATCTTGCCGAGCGTATCTGCTATTACCATGTTGCTTTGCTTGAACGCACCATGATAAATGTCCGCGCTACCTGCTAAAGATCCGGTATGAGACATTATTGCCTTTGAACCTTGATCTGTTGTGCCGCCCTTAATGGCAATAATAGGCTTCTTACTCGAAACTTTGCTTGCGATGCGCATGAATTTTTTTCCGTCCTTTATGCCTTCAACATACAGGCAGATTACCTTTGTTTTTTCATCCTTGCCAAGATACTCGATGAGGTCTGACTCGTCAATGCTCATAGCATTGCCGTAGCTGATAAATTTAGAAAAGCCATAGCCCTGTTCTGTTGCCAAATCGAGTATCGCAGATCCAATGGCACCTGATTGGCAGACAAAGCTTATGCCGCCTTCTTTAGGGCGTGAAAGACGGTACCTTGGAAGGAATAATGTATCCAGCTTTGTATGCGCATCAAAACAGCCAAGACAGTTAGGACCTATGCATCTTATCTTGTACTTCTTGAGCAATGATTCTAACCGCTTATCCAGACTGTAATTGCCCTCTTCCTTAAAGCCAGATGAAACTATGATAACATCTCTGATACCTTTCTTGCCGCATTCCCTTACAACTTCTGGCACAGCAGGTGCTGGCACTGAAATTACTGCAAGGTCTATTTTTTCTTCTATATCAAGAACACTTTTGTATGCTTTGTAGCCGATTATTTTGTCTGCGTTCGGGTTTACAATAAATATCTTGCCCTGGAAGCCGCCGTCCAAAAAGTTTCTGAGTATGACGTGGCCAACCTTTTTCGGGTCTCTGGACACGCCGATTATGGCAATATTTTTTGCGCAGAAAAAATTGTCAAGATTCATGAAGATATTTATTAAAAGAAGAATAAAAACTTGAGGAACCAACAAGAAAATGATGAATATGATAGTTCTAGGCAAAGAAGCAGAAAAAATCCTTCGCTTGCCGACTGCCCGGAGCGAATACGTAAAGAATTCGGAACACCTCATAAGGATTTCAAAGAAGTCCGGATTTCCAATTGTTCTAAAAATAATCTCAGGAAAAGCAGTTCATAAAACCGAAGTAAATGCTGTGCGCATAGTGCAAGATTCAGCCGAACTCAGGAAACATTACATCGACCTTGGCATGAGAGCAAAAAAAATGAACGGCAAATTACTTGCCCAGGAATTTGTAAGGGGCAGAGAGTTCGTCGTAGGCATAAAGAAGGATCCTGTTTTTGGCCATGCGATTATGTTTGGTATCGGCGGCACGTTGGTAGAAGCCCTACACGACGTTTCTTTCCGAATATGCCCAATAAGCAGCCATGACGCGAATTCGATGATAAACGAATTAAAATACAAGAGCCTTCTCTACGGATTTCGCGGCGAGAAACCGGTTAACGTAAAGGCGATAAAATCAATACTCGTTAAAGTTTCAAAGCTAAAAGCACTGAAAAAGATAAGCGAACTGGACATAAACCCCCTCATAGCCAACGAAAAAACAGCAAAGGTAGTCGATGTCAGAATAAGCGTAATATCGGTTTAAATCATTTTTCTGCTTATCTAATTTATGGAACTTCAAGAACATTATGAAAAAAGAAAGGACGAAATCAAAGGCCGCCTCAACGAATTTTCAAAAATGATGCAGAAAAGCGATGAAGAAATATTCGAGGAGCTTGTTTTCTGTCTGCTCACGCCTCAATCAAAAGCGCGCACATGCGACAAAGCTGTGAAAAAGCTGAAAGAAAAAGGTCTGCTCTTCAATGGCGACGTAAAAGACGTGAAGGCTTGGATAGCAGGCGTCAGGTTCCCCAATGAAAAAGCAAAACACGTTGTTGCAGCCCGCAAAACTTTTGTTAATGGGAATAATGTTAAATTGAAGGACAAATTAAATGGCGATAACAAAGAGATCAGAGAATGGCTGGTAAAGAATGTGAAAGGCCTTGGCTATAAAGAAGCGTCGCACTTTTTGCGCAATATAGGCATTGGCTTTGATTTTGCTATACTGGACAGGCACATAATGAAAAATCTCAAAAAATATAGCGTTATCGATGATGTGCCGAAAACACTTACGCCAAAGAAATATCTGGAAATAGAAGAGAAAATGAAGCAATTCTCTGAGCGCATAGGAATATCGCTACCGGAACTGGATCTGCTTTTCTGGAGTATGGAGGCAGGAGAGGTTTTCAAATAATGACCCAATATCTTTTCATGGAAGACAGCTACACGAAGGAATTTTCAGCAACCGTGGCAAACGCAAACGGCAATGAGGCAGAATTGGACAAGACTGCTTTTTATCCAGAAGGCGGCGGGCAGCCATGTGATCTTGGAATGGTTGAAAGTGACGGTGTTATATATAACATAATTCATGTGAGAAAAGAAGATGGCAAAATTATTCACGTTGTAGATAAGGAAGGCCTGAAAAACGGTGATGAAGTCAACTGCAAACTAGACTGGCAAAGGCGATATGCACTAATGCGCAACCATACTGCTGCGCATATATTAAGCGAAGTTGTTCACAGGGAGACAGGCGCAATGATAACAGGGAACCAGCTTGGCGTTGATAAGACGCGCATTGATTTCTCGCTTGAAGATTTTAATAAATAAAAAGTGAGCGAATATATTGAAAAGACAAACGAGCTTCTCAAACAGAATGTGCCCATAAAAACTTATTTCATTTCATGGGATGAAGCTGATGAAAATATAACAAAGCTGGCGATGGGTATAGCTGGCCATGAGAAGGTGCGCATCGTCGAGATAGGCAATATAGACAAGCAGGCAGACGGCGGGACTCATGTTGCAAATATCAATGAAGTCGGGCACATAGAGCTTGTGAAAATAGAGAACAAAGGCAAAAACAACAGGCGTATTTATTTCAGAGTTGTCTAATTAACTATCTTTATTATCTTTGCAACTTCTTTCGACTTCCTTATCTCGACGACATCGCCATCGTGCAGGCGCAGCATATTCGGATCATTGTCATAGGATAATAATGCAACGCCACGAACCATTTTTATCTTGATTGTAGAATTTTCTTTTAAGACCATGTGTGGCATCTTTTTTACGAGATTGTTGAATGCGATGCCTATACCCTTGCTAAATTTTTTTCTTGTTATAGAATAAAAATAGCCAGTAGAGCCAAACGGTGTTGAAGCAATAAGCCCGTCACCAATAAGAACATCGTCGATCTGCTTTTTGTTTACGCTGATTACGAACCTTGTGGCGTGTATCTGAGAAGCATTTCTTAAAGTGAATTCATTCATGCAATACATCTTTCGCTGCTTTGCGGTTGCCTGGAGCTTTGTCTTCTTTTCTATCCGGTATTTCTTTGATTTTATTTTATTGATTAGCCCGTGCAGCGAGTCCCAGTCGCAGTTATAACATATAGACTTATCGCGTATAGGAAGCTTTGGCACTCCTGGGTACCAGCGCTCAGCTAAAAGCAAAGTTCCATCGCCACCAAGAGATATTACAATATCAGGCTTATGGGAATAAATAAAACCAGATTTCTTCAGGACTCTTTTGTAATACCGTACGACATAACTGTCTCTGCCGACTATTGCGATTTTCATCATAATATCTCTCTTATAGAATCTTCAAAAATATCCAATCCGCGTAAAGCTTGATTTTTTGTTATTATGAGAGGCGGACATATTCTTATGGTACTTCTGCCTGCGGGAAGCAGAAGCAATCCCTTTTCGCTGGCTTTGCACAATATTGCTCCTCTTTCTTTATCTCCGTATTTCTTGCTTCTTTTGTCTTTGACTATTTCTACGCCAATCATAAGGCCAATGCCACGCACATCTCCAACAATTTCATGCTTGTCTTTGATTTCTTCAAGTCGCTTAAGCATTATCTTTCCAATCTTTTTTGCATTTTCTCCTAATTTCTTCTGCCTCATAAAATCCAAGGAAGCAATGCCAGCTGCGCACGCAAGCAAGTTGCCGCCAAATGTATTTGCATGAGACCCGCTTGACCAATCCATTATTTCTTTTCTTGCTATTGTCGCACCAAGAGGAATGCCTCCGCCTACGGCTTTGCTCATTGAAACTATGTCAGGCTTTGCACCAAAATTTTCTATTGCCAGGAACTTGCCTGTTCTGAAGCAGCCAGATTGAACTTCGTCGTCGCACATAAGAATATTGTATTCATTGCACAATTTACGCACACCGCGAATAAATGATTTTGGTGGCACCACATATCCGCCTTCGCCTTGTATTGGCTCAAGAAAAATTGAAGCAACATCTCTTGTCTGTTTTATCTCTTTTTCCAGTTCATTTAAGCAATGCTCTGCACAATTGTCGCCCATCCTATATGGATAAGGGTATTTCACATGCTTTACTGGCAAAAAAGGATCAAATCTTTTTCTTTGCACGGGCTTTGAGTTTGTCAGTGAAAGTGATCCCATCGTACGGCCATGGAATGCATTTTCAAAAGCTATTGTCCATTTTTTTTTTGAGTGCCACCTGGCAAGCTTGTACGCGCACTCTACAGCTTCTGTGCCTGAATTTGATAAAAATACTTTGTCAAATCCAGGGAGAAACGCAAGAAGTTTTTCTGCAAAGCGCACGGGCAATTCAGCATAGAAATCAGAAAAAGCTGAGTGAATACCATATTTCATTTGCCTTTGTACAGACTTTGTTACAGCTGGGTTTGTGTGGCCTATGTTTGCAACAGCCACAGCAGCTGAAAAATCCAGATAGCGCCGGCCATCGACATCCCAAACATAGCAGTCTTTTGCCCTGCGAAAGACAAAAGAATACTCCCGCGTCACAGAAGGTGATATAGCTTTATGATCCCTTTGTACTATTTTCACAGATCTTCTTCCTGGCTTGCGACAGATAAATTTTATTTTTTCCATATTACCTTGCCTTTCTTTCCATGGCTTTGCGAACACGCTGGACAGCTATTTCCATAGCAGCATCGCGAGGCTTCGTTCTTTCTTTTTTTGACTTTTCAAGTATAAGCTTCACGTTCTTTTTTATTTTGCGCTCTACAAGTGCAAACATATCCTTTGGGTTGTAGCCACGGTATTCGGCGTAGCTCGATATGACACCTCCTGCATTAGCAACAAAGTCAGGGACGACAAGAGTACCACGCTTGTGCAGTTCGCTTTCTATTTCAGCTGTCATTGGTATATTTGCACCTTCGACAACTATTTTTGCTTTTATTGAATTGACGTTTCCTTTGTTTATCGAATCTGGCAGCGCTGATGGGATCAGTATATCAACAGTCAATGAGAACAGCTCTTCATTCTTCAGAACTTTTCCTGGCTTGTAATTGATCACGCTACCAGTTGACTTTTTTACATCCTCAAGATTTTTTATATCCAGACCATTTTCATTGTATATAGTGCCTTTGCTGTCGCTGACTGCAACGATATTTGCACTAAATTTTTTCAAATATTCTGCTGCAAAACTACCAACATTGCCAAAACCTTCTATTGCGACAGAAGCGCTGTTTATATCCATATCCCTGTGCTGGACAGCAATGGCAGTCGCATGAGCAACGCCAAAGCCAGTTGAACCAAATTCGTGCGGGATGCCGCATTTCTCGCCTTCCTTGCCGAATATTTTCATGCAGACATTTGCTGGTTTGCCTGTGCAGCTTTTCCACGAGCCATTTGCTTCAGCATACCATTTCATTTCTTCCTCAGCTGTATTAACATCTGGCGCTGCTATGTAGTGTCGGGGTGAAAGGGGCTTCAGTGCACGTGCAAATGATTGGACAATTGCTTTTTTCTGATCTTTGCTGAGTTTTTTTGGATTAGCAATAATGCCAGATTTTGCCCCGCCAAATGGCAAATCAGCTAATGCGCACTTCCATGTCATCGTTCGTGCCAAACGAAATACTTCCTCAACATCAACTGTAGGTGTCATTCTTATGCCACCTTTACCAGGCCCGCGCGCAGTATTATCGATGACGAGAACTCCTTTCAAACCAACACTTGAATCGTATACTTCTATGACTTTTTCTGGTCCGAACTCGTCTGCAAATTTTTCTAGCTCCATAAAAATCATTATTCCAGGTCGATCTGGGCTTTTTGCAACTTGCCGCTGTAATCAATGTAGACAGATTTTTCTTCTGAGAATTCTTCGATTCCTGTCCAGCCAGCTTCGCGTGTATTACCGCTGTGCTTTACACCACCAAAAGGCAAGTGAACTTCTGCGCCAATTGTGGATGAATTTATGTAAGTAATGCCAGCTTCTATGCGTTCGATTGCTGCAAATGCATTTTTTATATTGTTTGTGTATATGCTAGACGATAATCCATATTCAATGCTGTTCATTACATCTATGGCTTCATCCAGATTTTTTACTGATATTATGCTGAGTATAGGACCGAATATCTCTTCCTGGGCTATGCGCATATCATTATCGACATTAGCAAAGACAGTTGGCTGGAAGAAATATCCTTTGCCAGAAATCTTATTGCCGCCACAAACAAGCTTTGCGCCTTCGTCTTTGCCAATTTCTGTATATCTCTGTGTTTTTTCAAGTGCTGCTTTGTTGACAAGTGGTCCCATCTCGGTTTTTGACAGCAATCCATTACCTATACGTAATTTTTTTGCTCTTTCAACAATCATTTTCTGCAATTTCTCTTTTATTTTTTCGTGCACAATAACCCGCGAACACGCTGTGCACCGCTGCCCTGTGGTGCTGAAAGCGCCCCATATGACGCCGTCAAGGGCTAGAGCCAAATCCGCGTCGTCCATGACTATGATGCCATTTTTGCCGCCAAGCTCTAATCCAACTTTTTTTATGCCAGCTTCTTTGGCTATTATTTCGCCTGTTTCTCTATTTCCAGTAAATGAAATGCCACGCACTTTTTTGTGCCGCACGAGAGCCATTCCTGCTGTACTGCCAGGACCTGTAACTATATTTATCACTCCGCTAGGAACACCAGCTTTCACAAGTATTTTCACAAATTCTATCGCGCACAGAGGCGTATCAGATGACGGTTTAAAGATCACTGTATTGCCGCAAGCCAGTGCAGGTGCAATTTTCCATGAAGGTATTGCTATTGGAAAGTTCCACGGTGTTATAAGGCCAGCAATGCCAATAGGGTGGCGCACTGTCATGCAGAATTTATTGCGCAATTCAGATGTTGTTGTGCGGCCAAAGAGCCGTCGGCCTTCGCCTGCCATATATTCAAATGTGTCTATAGCTTCCTGCACATCGCCACGCGCTTCAGCAAGTACTTTTCCCATCTCAATTGTCTCTAGACGCGCAAGCTTTTCTTTTTCAGTGCGCAACAATTGCGCAGCCTTTAGCAGTATCAATCCGCGCTTTGGTGCAGGCATTGCTGCCCATTTTTCTTTTGCTGATTCTGCTGCCTCGACAGCTGCTTCTATATCTTCCTCATTGCCCTGCTGAAAATGGCCAACAGCTTTTTCTGTTGCTGGATTTAAGCTTGAAAATGTCTCGCCAGAAGAAGGCAGCCATTTTCCACCGATGAATAAGCCATATCGCATAATAGAATATGTACTTTGCCAATTAAAGATTTTTATTTCATAGAACTACAGCATAAAACTTTTATAAGACAGTCAATATATGAGTCTTATGGTATGGAGAATATTTGTAGCTATAATTATAGCTCTTGCTATAATTGCTGTCATACTTTCATCAAATCCGCAGGTATCAGAATTCTTCTCCAATATTTTCGGCAAATTTTCTTTCGAACAAGAAGAAGAAAAAAGGAATATTAAGTTCACATTACTATTGGACAGTTATGAAAAAATATCATACATTTCTTCAAGACCTGTGAACATATCAATGAGTGCAAAACAGTTTGAAACCACTATAGGCGAAGCTTTTGTAAACGTGACAGAGAAGGACGTTTCTGTAACCAACTACAAAGGTAAGATAGAAATAAATGGCAGCAACGTCGATCTCGAAGGCAGTTTTGAAGGCTTGCTCATACCAGGTATAGCAAGCTTTTCAGGCGGAAATATAGGTGTTTTAACAGAATTCAATAACCTGCAGTTAGAGAATTTCGGACCAAAGAAATTATCAATTAACACTACAGGAACACTTGTCATCGGCTCATCTGAAAGCAGATTCAATGGAACAATAAACATTGACTCAGCTATTGGCAATTTTACATTCGGCGATAAATTAAATATGATCGGCAAAGCAAAGAAGATATCAATACCTAGTGCTGGTATTAGTATTGGGTAGATATGAAACAACTGAAATTTTCTGAACCATTGCCTAAGCTGATTCTTCAGGGCAAGAAGCATACAACGTGGAGAATACACGACAAAAGGGGCATTAAAGCAGACGATATCTTGTCTCTTTGCTATAATAATGGTAAAGAATTTGCAAGAGTAAGGACGATTAAAATAAGACTAACTACCTTCGGAAAATTGACAAAAGAAGATAAGGAAGGCCATGAAGAATTCTTGTCAGACAAAGAAATGTACCAGACTTATTCAAAATATTACAAAATTAAAGTTACACCAAAAACAAAAGTGAAGATTATTAAGTTCAAGCTAATCTAATTCTATTCCTCTTCCCCATCTTCTTTTTCTTATTCCTTCTTCTTGCCATTTCGCGGCTTGGAGATTTTTTTCACACCCTTTTCAGCAGCGCCGAGTATGGTGTATACAGATTTTGTTATAATATAAAAGACGTAAAGGCCAAGACCGAGTGTAATGAAAAATATTACTGATGCGATGTCTGCTGCCACTGGAAGACCAAACCAGTTTGTCACTATAGGAAATAGTGCAGATGCCACCGCAATGAAAATAGAGTTTTTTATTATCTGCAGTGCCTTTTTGAATGCAAGGATAAAAAGTATAAAAATAATAATAATCAGAACAGACTCTGTTCCGCCAAAAAGATCAAATGCCATAAATCTTGTTTCCTATTTCTTTCGCAGCGCTGTAAGTTATCACGCTTCCAAGGGAGAAATATGCTATGGATTTGAAAAGAAAGTCTGTCCGACCAGGGTAACAGTTTACAAGCGAGAGCATTCTCTTGCTAATAAGCTTTTTTGGCTGTCCATAATTCTCGTCTATATAGTTTGAAACAAAATCATAAGAAATTTTAAGTCTGTGTAAGCTCCAGTCCATTATGATCTTTATCGGTATGTATTTCTTTGTGGCCACGCTCGCCCGACCTTTTTTTATGGCATTTAGTACGTGATCCATGCTATTCGCATCAGGCAGCTCAGTGAGTCCAAGTCCCATCATGTCAATGGAATGTGCGTCGCTTCCTGCTATCATAGGCACTTTATTTTTCATTGCAAATCTCAGGCTCTTGAAATTTGATATCCTGTCGACATTTATTGAATTGAACACTTCCATGGCGTCGCATTCTTTTGCAAGGTCTTTTATGCCATCATTGTTTATGTCAAAAGCATGTGGTGCAGTAGCTATACCACCTTGGTCATGTATAGCATCGATGGTCTCGTGCACGCTCATCCCTGGCTTTACTTTCTCTTGTATACCCAGTGCTATCATGTGACCGCTTGCTGTAGTGATTTCCTCTGCTGGTACGACTATTAAACCAAGCTTCTTTCCTAGCTTTACAGCCTCCTGAGAACCGCGAAACTCATCATGATCAGAAATAGCTATAATGTCTATACCAAGGCGTTTTGCATGAATCAGTATATCCTTTGGCGAATCCATGCCTTCGTGCGGCACTTTTATGCGCTTCGAATATATCGAGTGACAGTGCAATTCTGCTAACATAACAATCTATAATTGACATCCAATTTTATAAAGGTTTTCTGCTATCCATATCTCTTCTTGAGAACGGCTAGTATGAATACTGCGATTGCAAGAAGCGAATTGGTGATGTATATGAAGGGATCTGCTTTGATTAAACCGTAGGCAATCCAGAAAAGATCATTTGCTATTCCTATCAGTATAGTGAACCACGCTAAATCTTTTGTTTTTTTTGTCTTCCAAGAGGTATAAACCTGCGGAAAGAAAAGGCTTGCGGCTGTAATGGAGCCAAATAAACCAATTACAGATACGAGCTCAGCCATAAACATCAAACATAAATCTCGATTACGTCGCCGTCTTCAAGCTTATAATTTAATCCTGCCTGCACAAACTTGTTGCCGCGCATTATGCGCGCAAAACGGAAGTTCTTGACAAAGTCTTTGTGCACACGCTCTGCAAAGTCACGGACAATAGAGTTTTTTTCCAATGCCATAGGAGTACCAGTTTTTTTAGCATAAACGATTATCAAGCCAAGCATGCCCCATATGTCTTTCCTTATCTGCTGCAGATCGTTTTTCCACGGATTTGCAAAAAGATAATTCTGCTTTATGTAATGCGCTTCTAAAAGTTCTTTCAGGTGCTGCTTATCACTGTCATTCCTATAAGCCAAAACAACTGCATCACTATTTCTCGCGATGCTGATGTATTCTGGCAAAAATGTAGATGGTATCTCGATGAGCTGTAGTTTGATGCCATTATAATCCATTGTGCCTATTGCTGGCCTTGTCGTTGTGTAAGCATTCTCTGAAATTTTTGGCTCTGCCCTTGTAAGCTTTGACAAGAGCCACGATTTTCCAGAATTTGTCAGGCCAATAATGCATATTTGTGCCTCGCCTTCTTTTTTGATGCCTTCTTTGTGTGCGCCGCCTTTTTTCGATGTTTCTTTCCTTAGTTTTGCAAGCCTCGATTTGAGCTGTGCGTACATCTTCTCGCTGCCATGATGCCTTGGCAATAAGCGGATCATATCTTCTAAAGCGAGCACTTTCTCTTCATGCGTCTTGGCACTCTTGAATCGCTCTTCTGCCTTGAAATATTCGACTGGGGCGTTGACTGGCATGATAAATAAAGCATGAGAAAGGAAATAAAGTTATTTGCAATGGTTATGCTTGACTGATGCAGAATGCGCCGTAGCTCCTGCACACAAGAGTTTGCCCTGCGTCACACGGTCTGTAGCATTTTTTGCCGCATATTATTGAATCTGAAGATTTGCATGTTATAGGGGTATCTTTGCCGCCTCTTTCTGCTTCTTCTACGCAGTAGGCGCCGTAGCTTCTGCATACAAGAGTCTGTCCTGATGCACAAGGCCTGTAGCATCTCTTATTGCAGATTATTGAATCTGGAAGATTGCACGTTATCGGCAGTGTCGTTGCAGTAGTTGAACTTGTCGTCGTGCTAGTTGTCGTAGTCGTCACGCAAGTTCCGACGCAGTCAGTGCAGCCTTCTGGAATATCGCATATAGATCCGTCTGGGCATTGTACACCATCAATGCCGCCGCAGGCAATAGGTGTTGTAGTTGTCGTTGTAGTCGTGCATTCGCCATTTGTGCACGTCCTTCCAAGAGGGCAGTGTGATAACGGGCTCCACTCAAGGCAATCGTCATTATCAAAGTAGCCGCATATTCTGAAATCATCTCCACTGCAGCCAGCTTGCAGAAAAGATGGGCATTCGTCTGAGCAACCACCAGACGTTGTCGTGCTTGTAGTTGATGATGATGTGGAGCTACTCGAAGTTGACGTACTCGAGCTGCTTGATGTTGAGCTTGAAGTACTTGAACTTGACGATGTTGAACTCGTTGAGCTGCTTGTAGTAGTTGACGACGTTGTCGTACTCGAACTTGTCGTCGATCCAGTGCAGCTTGGGCTTTCAACGCATTGGACCTGGATATCGCATCCGCTGTTGCATATCCTTGTTCTTAGCAGCTGATTAGGCAGGCAATAGTCTCCGCATACTGCGTCTGTCCATGGAGTGCAGGAACAACCGCCTGGCTGTGTTGAAGGTGTCCCACTTGCTTGGCAAATCCCGCCAGAGCACGTTCCAGAGGGGCAGTTCACAACAGGACTCCACTCAAGGCAATTATCGCCATCAAGATTGCCGCAAACCATGAAACCATTGCCACTGCATTGGAGTTGCCCCCATGATGAACATTCATTCGAGCAAGCAGCTGGCTGGGTTGTTGTAGTGCTGCTGCTTGTTGTGGTGCTGCTTGTCGTTGCACTGCCAGCTACAACTGTAAGCTTATTTTTAACACAGTTGTTATTTTCATCTGATTCAGCAACTGCATTGTTGATATCTGCACAAATTTCGAATTCATGTACTCCTACAGCCGCAGTCCATATATTGGACCAAGTCTCAAATTCATATCCATTGACTGCCAAAGAGCCTGTTGAAGTTACTTGCTGGATATTCCATGACCCATCAGAACCTATGTCAAGCCTGAAGCGCGTTGTTGACGAGCCAGCAGCAGCACCAGCATTTTTTACAATGCCAGAGAAAGTCATTTTACTGCCTGCTACGGGATTTAGCGGCTCTGTTGCACGCGGCTCTATAGTCAAGTCAGGTTTGAATATTGTTGTGACTGTCGTTACAGTTGTTGGAGTAGTTGTTGTCGAATCAATAACGCAATAGCATTGTGTATTAGGATATACACTTGAACAGCTGTTAGTGCCTGTATCGCCTGCAGAATTGTGCTGCCATCTTTTTATGTCCCCTCCTTGTATATTGACCCCTCTGATTTCACCATAAGACAATGGCCAGCACATGGCTTTCCAAAGATTCTCGCCAGTCATTGATTTGGCGACTAATGCCTGACCTCCGCACGCTGTGTGGCATCTTGTAGCTTCCTGTGCAGGAGGGGCGGTTGGTGTTGTTGTGGTGGTTGTCGTTGGTGTGCTAGTTGGTTTGCAGCAAACACCAGAGCTAGTAGATGTTCCGCCAGAGAATAGCTGGCATGTTCCAGATTTGGTTTCAGTGCTTAAGCAAGAAGATTTGCATGTATAACCAGAAGTGCAAGACTGTGCTGTTGTGCTTTTTGCTTTACAGCCATAAACAGGGAGACCGCCAGAAGATCCTGTCTGAGCCCATTCACAACCTGTTACACTAGTACAAGCTGATTGCGAGCATGATCCACAGTTTGATGATGAACAGCCAGGTTGTGTTGGAGTTGTAGCAGATACAGTCAGGCTTCGTGATCCAGATTCTCCGGAATCTGCAGTGTCGCCATCGCCGTTCCTATCAAAACATGCGTAGTAAGTATAAGTTCCTGTGGATGAAGGTGCTTGGAATCTAGCAGAACAAGCTTGCCCCTCTGATATGCAGGCTATTACTTGATTCCCTGAACAGGAGCCTTGTCTTATATCGATCCTTTTTCCATTGCAATTCATTAGATTTGTGGCAAAAAATGTGACTGTGGCACTTGGTGCAACAGAAACTGAATCAAGTGTTAATAAGATATTGCCTGAACATGTCGTTGGTGTGCTAGTTGGTTTACAACAAACACCATTAGCTGTACCTTGAGGGCCGATAAGAGGACATCTTTTGTTGAATTCTGTAATTTGGCCACTTGGGCAAGCAGCACCAGCTGTGCATGTATAAGTAGAAGCACATTGTTGGGTTGGAGTTGTTGTGGTGGTTGTGGTTCCGCCTATACATCCGCTAGTAGCACTGCACGACTGCCCAGTCCTTAATGTGCACTTGCTCAAGCTACACGTGCCAGCTGAATTGCATGCAGACGAACCATAATAACATGTGCCACTACTAACAGTTCCGGAAACAGGGCAGTAATCTTTATACCCGCATACTGGTCGGGAGTTATCATAATAGCTATAAAAGCAAAAGTTATTGACCCTACAATAGGCGGGTCCGTTGCATACTGAAGGCCCACTGCATGGATTACTACTCTGTGGAAGCCCTATTTGAAATCCGGTAATCGGCGATATGCCATAGCTCCCGTAGAAGAACTTGGTTAATTCACTTGCAAAGTCAATTGGAGCAGCGAATGCGAGAGATGATAAAATGATGGATGCTAGTATAATTTTAGCTGATTTGGCCATATTCTTAATTTCATTTGAACGGTATATATAATTACTGGTGAGATTACCTTAACTAAGCGGATGATAAACATCTCCAAAATTTCATTTTTGTAGGTTTGCGACCATTTCTTACTGTGGTAGGGCCACAGTTCTGGCACAACATAGTAATCACCAATTACATGTTTGCCAAGGCCCTTCCTTATAAATCATCCTTTAAGTTAATAGAATCATACAACTTGATAAAAGAATTGTAAAAAAATTAAAGGAGATTAAGGAGTATCCAGAACAAACATATCAAACATATAATACGCTTATTGAAAAGATGATTGAAACATTCAAAAGAGCAAAGGATAATGCTTAATCCTGGCAAGACTTCCAAACACGTTCGTGTCTATAAGCTTCCTTGTTAATTATATCCTAATTCCCTTAGCAAATCTGGCGGAAGTTTTTCTACTGGAACTAAAACATGAGTGTTTGGCGGCAATATGCCAGTCTGCAAAAGCCTCTCTTCAACATAACCAGTATTTCCAAGTCCTGATGTTTCGTATGCATTTCTTGCCAGTTTTACGTATTCTCCTCCCCTGCTTGTGTCATCTTGTGCAATCTTCTGCAGTGCATCACCAAAACCAACAAGACTTAGTCCAGCACATGGAGCACCTTGAAAAAACCATTCAGGAACCACAGCATCCCCTTTAAGCGCAACTATGTCCGCAACTATACGTTCTTCCAGTTTCTGTAGATATAACTCCAAGGCGCTTACAGGGTCTGGTACAAGTTTTCCTGAAACCAGCATCCTTCTTTGAGCTCTTATAGGATCATCTGAAATCTTCCAATTTGTAGTTCCCATATTGATCGTGTCACCACGTTCACGAGCTGGTCTGGCCGGGCCTAGGTACAGGGTTGCGGCATTTTGATGGCCAGAAGCATAGGCATATGCTACATCTTCTTGGCTAATTACGTAAGGCATTTCAGCAACATGGTTTTCTGCCGATTCTTTTAAACTGATACCTAGCCAACGTGATCTAAGAGCTCCTGAAAGTGAATGCGCTGCCCCAGCCTCTTCATTTAGACCTGACAGAATATTCTCAAGGTCTCTTCTGTAACGATTAAAATTATTTTTAAATTGGTCACGCAACCCGCTTTCATATTCTTCAGCGGTTTGCCTGCTCGGTGGATATGATTCCATGCGTCTAAATTCTTCAACGGCTGCTCTATACGCGTCGAATGTGATTACGCCTTCTGATTCAAACAGTCTTCTTAGGTTATCTGCCATTTTTATCACTTCCGATTAAGTGCGCCCAATGCTAATTATGGGCGTTGGCGGCAAATCTCCGATCTGTCGGCGTCTATTTACGACATATGGAGTATCTTCAAGTCCGGAAGAATTATACCCCCTGAGTGCCAATCGCAAATAATCTCCCCCATCTGATGGCATAGTTTGGGCAGCTTTTACCGAAGCATCGGCAGAGCCCACATAGCTTAAACCAATTTCTGGACCAAGATGAAAATATTCTCCGAGATTTGGATTACCGTCTTGTAAAGTAACTATGCGATCTCCTACACTTTCGTCCAAAGCATCAAGATATGCCCTTACAGCACTTACAGCATCTTTGCTTCTTATCGGCCTATCTGAAATTGGAAAAAAATCATCTATATGTCTACCTGTTGAAAGAGAATTTAAGCTAGCACGAACGTTTACATATGGTTCTAGCTCTATACCCTGAACATTATGCGAATCGCGACTTTGGTTTCCAAGCGGATCCATGACCAATCTCGCTACATTAACATATCCAGAAGCGTAAGGGGTAACATAGAGAAAGTATACACCCCCATGTAACACAAAAGCACCTGGACTGGGTTTACGTGCCGCATCTGCTAAATCAGATCCTTGCACATCATGGATTAAGCGAGCTGCAACAGAAGCGGCATGTCCAGAATAACCGGTAGATGCGGGGTTTGTCGTCAATATTTGTCGAACATTTCTAAGTGATTCTTTGAAAGAAGGTAATTTTCTATAATGAAAGGAGAATTCTTCATCTGATAACGAAACCATATCTGGCGGTGGTTCATATGTGGTATAAAAGTCAGTTGCAAACAATACTCCTAAAGGACCATTTCCAGTTGTTCCATTCGTGCCGTTTGTCATATGTACCATCTAAATTTCACTACTAACAAGTAGCTTCTCAAGCTTAAATACTTTTCTATCGGGCAACTATTCTGTTAACTATAATTATTATGTTGCTTCTACTGCACTATTTATATATTTTAAGTTTTGTATGCAATTCTTATTGGTTATCTCTAAAACCTGAATGCTGATTTATGTCCAAATTTTTATATAGTTTCATAGAAATTTGACAAGAATAAAGCTTAGCATTCAAGTTTTATGGGTTACCGTCTAAAGCTTTGCTTCAAATACAACAAGCTCTTCCCAAGGAACTTTCTTTCTTGTAAGCACTGCATATTTGTAGCCATTTTTTTCGATAAGAGCAGTAATTTCTTTCTCCTGCGCTGTCAGGGTTGAAGCGAGAAAGATTATTTTCCCATGCTCTTTCAGGTGGCTCTTTGCATCTTTCAGAAATCGCTCTATAATATCAATTCCTCCAGACCATTGCAGATCGTATGGCCCGAATGGCAAATAAGGCGGGTTGAAAACAATCAGGTCAAATTTATCTCTTATATTTTCAAACAGATTAGAATGAATTACAGTTATGTTAATTCCGTTTATTGCCGCGTTCTTTTCTGCTATAGCAATTGCTTCTGGATTTATGTCAGCTGCAGTAACAATTGCTTTATTTCTTGCCATGAGTATGGCTAAGAATCCAGAGCCACATCCCATGTCAAGGACATTTTTGCCATTCGTGCTGATTTTTTCTATGATTTCTGCAAGTGTCAGAGAATCTTCTCTGGGAAAATAGACAGAATTTGGTACTTCAACAACGATATCCTTGTGAAAGAATTGCATTTTTCAATTATTATCTGGAACATCTAAATAGTTTCTTAAATTCGCTGAAATATTCTATTATCATGGATTCTGTATTGTATGATTTAATAAAAAAATATGCATTGAAAAATGCTGTAGAGCATGAAGGCAAGGCGCAGGCAAAAAGCGTTCTTGGAAAATTACTTGCAGAGCAGCCAGAACTGCGCGATAATATATCAGAAATACGGACAAAAGTCGATGACATTGTGGAGCAGGTTAATAGAATGAGTCTGGCAAAGCAGAAGGCAGAGCTAGGCGAGGTGCCTACGCCAGAAAAGAAAGTTGAGAAAAAAGAGCTGCCAGACCTGGAAAGAAGGGAGAAATTTGTTGTGCGCTTTGCACCAAATCCAGATGGCGCACTGCACCTTGGCAATGCGAGACCAGCTATACTCTGTGATGAATATGCAAAGAAATATAAGGGAATATTTATTCTGCGATATGATGATACAGACCCTAAGATAAAAGTACCGGAAAAGCAGTACTACAAATGGATAAAGGAAGACCTTTTCTGGTTAAAGATAAGGGTTGACAAAATTGTCACAGCATCAAAGCGTCTTAGTATTTATTACAAGTATGCAGAAAAGCTTGTGAAAGAAAATAGAGCTTATGTGTGCACCTGTAACAAAGAGTCGTGGAAGAATCTCATAACACGCTCAAAGCCGTGCCCTTGCAGACAGCTTGACGCGGCAAACCAAACACGCAGGTGGAAAAAGATGTTTTCTGGCTACAAAGAAGGCGAGGCAGTAATGCGCGTAAAGACCGATCTTGACGCAAAAAACCCTGCTGTGCGCGATTGGCCTGCATTTCGCATCGTGGACAAACCAGAGCATTCTGTCAAAAAAAAACTATGGCCACTTTACAACTTTGCCTCAGCAATAGATGATCATCTTCTTGGCATTACGCATATTTTCCGCGGACAAGAGCATTCGACAAATGAAACTAAACAGAGATACGTATACCAATATTTCAAGTGGAATTATCCATATGTCATCGTACTTGGCAGGTTCTCTGTTTCTGACATGGTTCTTAGCAAAAGTGAAATCAGGGAAGGTATAAGGCTTGGCAAGTTTGCAGGGTGGAACGACACAAGACTGGGCACAATAAGAGCATTGAAGAGAAGGGGATTTACCCCCCAGTCAATAAGACAGATTATAGTAGATATAGGGCCAAAGCCGAATGATGTAACGATATCTTTGGAAAATTTATCAGCGTACAACAGAAAGATTATTGACAAAACAGCAAACAGGTATTTCTTCATACCAGACCCGAAAAAGATAATTGTAAAGGGCATGAAATTAAAGAAAGTTAAGATAGCACTGCACCCAGAAATGAAAAAGGGCTTTAGAACATTCTCCCTTAGCAATACATTCTTCATTGATGCAAAGGATTTTGAAACTTATGATGGTCTGGAGGTAAGACTAAAGGATTTATGCAATATAAAGCTTGGTAAAAATTCTGTTTTTACAGATACAAAATTAAAGCCATTGCCAAAGATACAGTGGGTGCCTGCAAAAAATATACCGGTCCGTGTATTGATGCCAGGAAAAGAGATAAAAGGATATGGGGAAACGAACATAGCTAAAGAGAATCCAGGCAATGAAATCCAATTCGAACGCTTTGGTTTTGTTCGGCTTGAGAAAATCGCCAAAAATAACATAGTAGCGGTATTCAGCCACGAGTGATTGGATGTTGCAATTATTCAGGATACTAAAAGACGAGCTTGCTTCAGATCTGTCTTCTCCAGGCAGTTTTTATATATACGCACTTGTCGTTGTTGCATTTCTCATATCAGGAGAATATGGTTTTGCACTGCAGCTCTTTGTAGCTGCATTCTCAGTTAGCGCAGCAATATACGTGATAAAGCTGTTATATTTTAAACCAAGACCTGATAATCCGAAAAAAGTTAAATACAAAGACATTTTCATGAGGCTTAATGAATCCTCATTTCCAAGCATTCATGCTGCAAGGGCGTCACTTCTCGCAATTGCTTTTATGTCGCGTTATCAGAATGAAATTGCAATAATCTTTTCTGCTTTCATCATAGCCAGCGTTAGCATTTCGCGAATCATGCTAAAAAGGCATTACACGTCGGATGTAGTTGCAGGTATTATTCTTGGCCTTGTTACTGGCTATTTTCTTTTCCTCGCGTAGCTTGCTATCCTAGACGGCTCCACGATGCC
>CAYIKG010000002.1:0-13013 GCA_964363955.1 uncultured archaeon
TGATTTCATTTTCCGAGAGCTTCTGAGGTCCTACAACACATTTTTCCTTCTTGCAGAAGCCTTGCATAAGATATCGTGCCTTTTTCTTCATAGCACGCAACAATTCACCAGTGAATTCTTTCCTACTTTCTGGATTTATGCTGTGGAAGCACCCGCGATCATTGACAAATGTGAATACATCAGACTTGAAAGGCAGTTCTAATATGCTACCAAGAACAAAATCTATTTTTACATTGCCTTTAACCCTCTTTTTTTCATTCCTTATAGCAGTTATTGATATATCAATGCCTGTTACTGACCCGTACCTTGCGAGAAAGACTGCATCATTACCGGGGCCACTGCACATATCCAGCATTTTCTTTGGATCGAACAGCTTCATATTATTTACAAGGTGCATCGATGGCTTGCCTGCATCCCAAGGTGTTTCCCCACGCTTATAAGCTTCGTCCCAAAAATTCATTTCCATAAATCAATTGCCTCTTCTTCCTTGAAATTGAGCTTACCTGGCACGATTATCACAGACGGCACCCCTCCAGTCTGCAGATCCTTTGCATAGCCATATTTTATTTTGGCCTTCCTCGTACCAAGATTTGAACAGACAAATATTTTTTCATTTTCCTCTATTACTTTGTTTTTAATCAGCAGTTTTATGCCCTCATCAACCGTCATTTCAACATCTAGAAGTACTAATGAATGCAAACCAGATTTTTTATTCTCGTGAACAACGTTAAATGGCGATGAGGCGGAAAAATCTTTAACCAACGTCGTTGTTCTGCCAAATTTATACAGCTGCAAGCCGCTTTCAGCTATGGCTGTGTATATTGATGGTGCATGTATAATCCTGCATGGAATGCCAGCATTCTTCGCATCGATAAGAAGCTGAAAATGTGTTGTTGCAGTCAACGGATCGCCTGGCACAAGTAAGGCAACATTTTTTGTCTTCGCTTCATTTACAAGGAAATCACTTTCAACTTCTTCACGTCCGAGCAATTTTATTTTCTTTTTGATTATTTTCTCTATGTCCTTTATGTTGCCATCCCATTTGCTAGTATACGATTCGCAATAAATAGCAGAGCATTTGTTGAGTGCATCTACCGCTTTCAGCGATATATCTTTCTCATCAAGTCCCAGACCAATGATATAAAACATGCCTATACATTTTCCAAAGGCTTTTTATTTCCGCTCGAACGTTTTGACAAGTATAGTGGCACAAGCAAGATTATCACGATGCCAATGCCTATGGACAGCGACAATGACATCGAATCAATAGCAGGTAATAATTTATTATCCGTCAACGATGAAGACGCACCTGCAATAAAACTCTTTCCAACAGTTAGAAGGATCCACAATCCAATTAATAAAATAATCAGAGTTACTATCCAGCTTCTAATGTCTTTTGCTTCAGCCATATTAATCCAATATCGATTTTTCGTATTTTTTAATTAATAGATGCCTTATCCTTCTGGCCATAATCTTTCCGATACCATCTATTTTCATAAGTTCATTTTCATTAGCTAAAAATATTTTTTCAGGCGAACCGAAGTGCTTCAGCAGCTTCTTTGCAGTCTTTGTACTTATTTTTGGCAGACCACTAATAAGGAATTCTTGCTGTTCATTTGCAGAACGCGTGCGCTTCTTTGTGCGTATAGCTATAGATGATTTCTTTCCCAGCTGTTCCCTCTTAGCAAGCGTCAGAAGCATCTCAGCTGTTTCCAGTTGACTTCGTGTCCATATTACCGGTACAGCAAAATCCATGGAAATACTTGCCACTGCACCACGAATGGCGTTTGGATGTATATTTCTTTCATTATCCATTATATGGTTACCTTCTATTATTATCAGCGGCTTTTCATATTTTTTCATTCCACTCACCTGTCTGAAAAGTCGACCATCTACGATGCTCTGCAGGAAATCGTCAGATGCCTTACGCTCAACAACAACGCGCTTGCTCAGAACATAATCGCCTTCATGAAGCCTTTTGGAGCGCAGCTTGCAGCGGCCCTGCAGGATTGCAGCGACCTTTGTTGTCATTTCGCCGACATCAGCGTAAATCACGACATCTTTTTCATTCTTTAAGACTTTTTGCATCATACTAGCCTTCCTGTCAAGAATTTATCAGCTTTCTTGAGCATTTCTTTTGCACTCTTGTACGTGAGCTTTTCCAAGGCTTCGCCGAATGTGAGCCATTCATAACCAACGTGCTCAAATGAAAGCTTAACGTTTTTTGTTTTAGATTCTGCAACAAAGAATACAACTTCCTTGCTGATTAATTCATTATCTTTTTTGTAGAAGTACTTCAACGTTTCTCTAAATCCAGACAATATTTTTATGTCAATGCCAGCTTCTTCATCTGCTTCGCGTTTTGCTGTAGCTTCTTCGTCTTCGCCCTTCTCTACGTGACCTTTTATAAAATCCCAGTGACCAGACCCGTAATGAAGCAGCAAGTATTCACTGTGCTTTACAGGCCCGTAGAAAACAACGGCACCGCAGGATTTTTCATGCACGAAAATCCCTCTGGCTTTGCATTTTATGGAGCAAGCTCTTCATCCTCATTTCCTTCTGGAATCCGCTCCAGTGGTAAGCTTCATCGCGGGTGTCTTTGGTTATCAGCATGATTATCTTCCCTGCTTTTGTGCGCGCAGTCCTGCCCATCCGCTGCACACGGCGCACTGCTGAGGGCACGGGCTCATAAAAAATTACAGTACCTGTTTCTGTTATATCAAGTCCTTCTTCGCCTATCTGTGTTGCAAGAAGTATGTTATAGAAGCCCATCTTGAACTCGTTGAGTATCTGTATCTGCTCTTTCTGGCTTAGGCCTTTACCCCTTTTTTTTGCCTGGCCGATAAATTCTATGGGCGCAGCATTCTTTATTGATTTTAATTCCTCATTTATTTTTGATATCGTGTCCCTGTACTGCGCAAAAACAATAATACTTGAAAATTTATCTTTTTCCAATTCTTCGTGAATGATTTCTTTTAATTTCTCTACCTTTGGATGTTCCTGGCTTTCGTTCAGTAATTCTGAAGTGAGGCGCATTGCACTCTTGAAATCCTCATCTTTCAATAAGCTCGCGACAGATTTCTTTTCCCTTTGCTCTACCAGGCCGTCAAAATATTTTTTCAGTGAATAAAGACACTGCGTTTCCAAAAGCATAAGAGCGTGGTCTATTTTTAGCACCTGAGCTAGCATTGACATGGCAGCAAAACCCATACCGGTCTTTTTTTTCGCCAATTCTTCTTGCAGTTTCAGTATATGGCTCTTGCTTATTTTCGGATAATTGACTATTCTCCAGCTCATGAGCTTGCTTATTCTCGTATCCTTGCATTTTTCCATATATTCCTTTATGCTCATAAACGGCTTTGTCAATTCGACCTCAATCCACTGCTGCTTCATCTCCTGAACATAAGGCAGAACGTCCCCGTCCTCGCGATCGCGTATCTCTATTTTGTCAATATAAAGACGCTTTCTTATCTCATCTATTTTCTGCCTATGACTTCCTGGAGACGCTGTCAGCGCCAGTATTAGGCCACGATGATAGGAATATACTTTTGCTATGTACGGGTACGCATAATTGCCTACTGCTCTATGAGCCTCGTCAAATATACACAATGAGAATTCAGACAGACCTATTTTTCCAGATTTCAGATCATTTCTTATTGTCTGGGGAGTTGAAAATATTACATTTGCTTTATACAAGACTTCTCTGTCTTCTGGCTTATCGTGCCCCGTGATCGCAGCAAATTCTATACCCAGCTTGAAGAACCGCTCAAAATTTTTCTTGTGCTGGCTGACCAATGGCCGAGTAGGTGCCATGAACAGTATCTTCCTGTCTGGATTTTTCCGGAGCACCTCTGCAGCAACGAGGGCAGCAATGCTTGTTTTTCCCAAGCCCGTGGGAAGCACAACAAGCGTGTTACCGCTCAATGCTGTGTTCACTATACGCTCTTGATAATCTCGCTTCTCTATTACATTGTCATTTATCCATGGGTGGGAAACGTACTGCATAAGATCACAAAGAGTCCATAATTATTAGACGCTTAAAACACATTAAAATATGGATTTGCACTAAAAATCAACCCTCGCGTGTCATCCGTGGCCATACAAAAAAACCTTTAAATAGGTGAAGAATATCTTCATATGTGCATAAATGAAAATCTAGACATTTTCTTTTATGTCAATAAGGAGGAAAAGATATGAAAAAGTTTGACAGAGGCGGTTTCAGAAGAGATTTTGGACCGCGAGAAATGCATAAAGCAACTTGTTCTGAATGCGGACAGGAATGTGAAGTTCCGTTCAAACCCCAAGAAGGCAGGCCAATTTATTGCAAAGATTGCTATGCTAAAAGAAGAAAGTTTTAATTTTTATAGTATAGTATAAATTGTTTTTATTTTTTATTTTATTCTAATTTTTTGCATGACTATAAATATGTCAAACTTATTAAGCTCTAAAAAGAACTATCTTTTATGCTTGAAGATATCCTGAAAAAAATAAAACCAGAAGATGAAGACGAAAAGAGCGTGAAAATTTTTCTAAGAAGATTGCTGCAGGTCTCTGAAACAATAAGCGGCTATGAATGCGTTGTATGCGGCTCGATTGGCAAGCTTACTTGGCATCGCGGAGACCACGACATAGATTTATTCATCATGTTTCCTGATGTTCCAAGGAAGGAATTAGAGCAAAAAGGTCTTGAATTTGGAAAGAAGATCATCACAGAGCTTGGTGGCAAATACATTATAAAATATGCAGAGCATCCGTACGTGCACGGCAAGGTCGGCAATTACAACGTTGATATTGTGCCGTGCTATCGCATTATGAAGGGACAGGCAATAAAAAGTGCTGTTGATCGCTCGCCGCTGCATTTGCAATATATTTTAGAAAATCTTTCTGCCAAGCAGAGGGATGAAGCCAGACTGCTTAAACAGTTCTGCAAGGGCATTGGTGTTTATGGTAGCGATGCACGTCATCGTGGATTTTCTGGCTATATATGCGAGCTGCTAATAGTGCATTACAAAGATTTTCATGGCGTGTTGAAGAGTGCAAGAAACTGGATCCCTCCAAAAGCTATAGGCTTTGGTAATGAGATTATAGACTCAAAAAAGCATTTTCCAAATCAGCCGTTAGTTATTACAGACTCCACTGACAGCAAACGCAACGTAGCAGCTAATATTAACGCTGAGAATCTTGTAAAATTCATTACTGACTCCAGAAAATTTCTTGAAAAACCTGATAAAAATTACTTTTTCGCGAAAATTAAACATCTATCACCAAACGAAATAAAATTGTTGGCAGAAAGGAAGACAAAATTTGCCGCTATTGCATTCCAAAACCCCGATGTAATCGAAGATGTTCTTTATCCTCAATTAAGAAGGTCTCTGAACAGGCTGAAAGACATTATCGAAAGCCATGATTTTAATGTTGTAAGAAGCTATGAATTTTCAGATGGCGATTCCATTCTATTCTTTGAAATAGAGAAATGGGATTTATCCAATGTAAAAAAGATGGTAGGCCCAAAGATATTTTCAAAAAAGCATACAAAGGAATTTCTTTCAAAATACAAGAGTACGTACGTCGAAGATAATACGTGGATAGCTGAGAAGAAGAGAGAATTCCCAGTCGTGATCGATCTTCTGAGAAGCTTCCTCAAAAAAGATATAAAATATCTAAAAGAAAATGGCATTCCAGAAAATATAGCAATAAAATTAAAAACTGCAAATGTTTATGAAAATGGCAAATTCTGGAAAATTGTCAAAAGAGACAAAAAATTTTCATCTTTCCTCAGGGAAAAATACTTTAGCAATATGAGTTTATACTGATCTTTGTACCTTCGTAAATCTTGGCGTAAGAAGAATCCAGTCATTGCCCAAGGCGCCAATTTCACCGTTCATATTGGTGCAAGCCTTCTTTATTTTTTCCATGCTGCGTTTAAACTCTTCATTGTCTTTGTCTCTCAGGTGCTTTATTTTTACAAGGACGATATTGCTTTCGCGTAACTTATTCAATATCCTCTCAGAATCGGCAAAACCTTCCAATCTGTCCACCTGAATAACTATTTTGTCGCCATCTTTTTTTTCGTCTTTCGAATCTAGTTCTACGTATTCATCTTCATCAGGTTTGTTAATCAGTCTTTTTATCATAGGAATCAAGAATATTATAGCTTCCCATATTTATATTTTTCCTTGATACAATTACTTATCGATTATTTCAAGCATAGAGACAATGTTCCATATCTGCGTTCTTGTGTACGTTGGTATATTAGGGTCATTCGATATTTCATCCAAAATAGAAACAGCGCTGTTTACCTTTACAGCCACGTCTGCGTTGCTGTTTAAGTGCTGTTTTGCCTCTGTTATAGAATTGCGTATATTCTTCGGTACGCTTCTGTCTTCATTTATTTCATCCAGAAGTCTGTTTATTGTTTCTACATTCATATGCCCCACAATCTGCGTTTTATTCTTTTCAACTGAAAGTGTTTTGTTCAATCTAGCCGCCCTCTCCTCTAGGTACAAGGCTTTGGAATTTTTCTTGGTTTTCTTTTAACTTGTCTTTAACGCGTTTTTCTTGCTTGTCCAATGTTCTTATTTTTAATTCTATTTCTTCACGCATATCATCAAGTTCTTTGTTGATGACTTCTTTATCAGTCTTTACAAGTATTGGACCAACTGATTTGAATGTTTCTTGATTTTCAACTTTTTGCAGTTCTTCTATAGCTTTCTCTATTTCCCTGTTCTGTATCATAAGACTCTGTTTCTGAAGCATTATAGATTGCAATTGCTGGTTTTGAACTTCTATCTGACCTATGACATCTTCAAGTTCTCCCATTATAAACACCATTCCAATAAGCTACCTTCGGTAGCTTGCTGCGCTGGGTTTTTATTATCGCGCTATAACGCGTTTCCTAAAAGTCGGCCTCAATTTTGATATAATTCTAAATCCACAGTAAGGGCATCTTATCCTGTCTTCAATATCGAACGTCTTCCTGCATTTTACACAAATATAGTCCATAATATCAATCTCGTATTATCATTCTAATCATCATCTACTTTTTAAATTCATATGTACCAGAGGCAAACCGCGAGCCACATTTTTTGCATTGCCATATGGCAGATGATATGCGTCTTACAGCTAAACGTGAACAAGATGGACACGTGTACCTTTTTCTACTTTTCTGTTTGGCAATGTTTACAGCTTCACGTATTTTCTTACCATAAGTTGGCATAAAATCACCAGAATTCAAATTATAAACTGTGGGAAAATATTTAAGTTGATAAATTGTTACTTCAGTCTTATCGTCTCGAGCACCTTTGGCGCATTTGTCTCGACTTTATAGATCTTGTGTATTGTTCTTGCAAGTTCAACGCACTTTACACTTTCGCCATGATTTGTAAATATGCGTTTTGGCCTTGGCAGTCTGCCGACAAATTGAAGAAGCTGATTGTGATCGCTATGCCCGGACAGACCTTGTATTGTCTCTATTTCCAGCGCAAGCTCAATGCTCTTGCCATTTTCTAGTTGCACTTGCTTCCACCCTTTTTGTATACGCCTTCCAAGGGTGCCTTCTGCCTGGTAACCAACAAAAATGAGCATGTTTTTCGGATTGTCTGCAAAATGCTGCAGATATTCCATCACAGGACCGCCTGATAGCATGCCAGATGTTGCAAGCACGACGCACGGATGAGTGCTGTCCAGCACCTCACGCCTCTCTTTTTGCGATCCAATGCCCTTTAATCTTGGATCTACAAATGGATTTTTTCCTTTGTGCAATATTCTTGTCTGAATAGGCTTTGCCATAAACTCAGGATAAGCAGTATGTATTGCCGTGGCATCCCAGAGCATGCCATCTAAGTATATTGGTGCATCTATATCGCTGTCAACGAGCATTGTGATTGCATCCTGGGCACGGCCGACTGCAAAACTGGGTATAACCGCACGACCGCCTCTTGCAAGGGTTTTTTTTGCAGCCTCTACAAGACTTTTTTCGCCCTCAGCATGGGATGGCAGTATATCTTCTTTATTGCCGTATGTGGATTCAAGTATCAGGGATTCGACTCGGTTGTAATCTGTAGATGTTCTTTCAAACAGCTTCGTATTCTCGTATTTTATATCACCTGAATAAAGCACATTGTAAAGACCATCGCCTATGTGTATATGTGTTGTTGCAGATCCCATAATGTGCCCAGCATTCTGCAGAGTCAAACGCATATCAGGCGTTATGTCTGAAACCTCGCCGTATTCTAAAGTTACGCAATGCTTAAGCATTTCTTCTATGCCCTTTGATGTGTAAGGTGGTTTTTTGTTCTCACGCTGGCATATTTGCACATAGTCCAATTGAAGCAGAGTCATCAAATCGCGGTTTGGACGGGTGCCGTACAGCGGGCCTCGGTAGCCGTATTCATATAGATATGGCAAAAGCCCACAATGATCGAGATGCGCGTGCGAAACAACGACTGCATCTAAATCTTGTATATGGAATTCAGGCGCATCCAAATATGGAAATGGCTTTTGTGATACTGCTCCTACATTTATGCCGCAATCGAGCATGACTGTGCTTTGCGGCGTCTGCAATAATATGCAAGATCTTCCTACTTCTCTGAAGCCGCCTAGAGCAGTGAACCTGATCCATTCTACATCCTTGCTTGGCGAGTATATCTTCTTTCCTAAGTCATCAAGGAATTTCTTGCGGTATTTTGATTCCCTGTGCAACATTTTTCTTATTGATTTTATGATTTCTGAATCAATAACAGGGGCCCGCCTTATTTCAGGCGTCCAGAAAGTTTTCTCTTTTATTTTTATTAATGTCTCGCCATTTTTGCCAATTACAAGACCTGGTTTTTCGGCATGTATAACTACCTTTGAAAACTCTGGCTCAAAATATATGTCTTTGATGCCCGCATCCTTTGGAACTGTGTCTTTTATAAATTCAGTTGTTTTTTCTTCCTCCATCACTATCGACGGATCAGCCCTTACCTCGACGCGTTTTTTTATATTTCTTACAATCTTCCTTATCATGTCAGAGGAAGTTCTGAAAAATTCTTTGTTTCGTGTATAAAAAATTATTTCACTACCCTCGTAGGATGAATCTGATATTTCAGCTTCCTTTGGCAGCTCTTTTTTTATCTCATCTATCATTGTCATAGTAACACCAAACAAAATTTCTGAGGAATTCTAAATAGTATTAAACATAAATGCAATTTTTACATTCTACGAATAATAAGAAACTACCTTCTACTTTTTTGATTAGCTTTAGTCTACTTTGCAAGATCTTTTATCTTATCCTTGTCAACAAGCTGAAAGCCATTCTTGTCGATTACAGCTACTACAATATCAGTGCCACCTGAAAAAATATCCCTTTCCCGGGCTGAGCGTACTGCTCTTACGGCAAGCCTTATGCCCTCTTCTCTTGGAAGGTCTATCTTGAAACCATCTTCGAGGACACCATAAGCCATAGGAGATCCAGATCCTGTGGCTGTAAAATTGTCTGGTTCAGAACCGCCTAAAGGATCTATGCTGTAAACATGATAACCATCCTTGTCAACGCCCCCAAGCACAAGCATTGCCCAATAAGGATACCATCTTGCTGATTGAAGTATGTTTGAAAGCAAAGTTGCTGTTGCGTTCACTGTTATTTTACTGTTTCTTGACAACTTGTAAATATTTATCTCAGCCTTCAAAAGCCGAACCAATGCCTGAGCATCACCTGAGCCTCCGGCTGTTGTAATGGCCATCTTGTCATCCACTTGGTATATTTTCTGAGTTGTTTTGCTGGCTATCAGATAGCCAAGCGTGCTCTTACTTTCGCTGGCAAGCACGACACAATCCTTGCAAACAATGCCCAAAGTCGTTGTTCCTGTCTTTTTTGCTTGTATTTGTTTTTGCATAACAATCATTTAGAATTTGTCAATTTTGTAGAAGACTAAAATTAAATTTCTGACAAACTATTTAAAAGTATCTTTGCCCAATTTCGTAGTTTAATTTTTTAATGAAAAACTTTCGCTCAATAAGCCCTGGCAAAATACACGCGATTGCCTGTATCTTTACCACACAGAATGCATTTGCCAGACTTGGCAATATTCTCAAATGGCTGGCACCTGATAGTGGCCGTAGTCTTTTCCTTTATTTCTGCTTCGCATTTTGCTGAACCACACCAATTTGCAATGACCATGCCGCGCTTACTTTCAATAATGGCTTTGAATTCCTTGAAGTCCTTTACTTCATGCGTATTTTCCTTTAGGAAGTTTTTTGCCTTTGAGAAAAGCGACTTTTGAATGTCGTCTAATGTTGCTTTTGCAGCTTTTGCTATATTTCCAAAGTTAACAACATCCTTTTTTCCAGTATCGCGACGGACGAAGACAATTTGCTTATTCTCAATATCCTTTGGCCCTATTTCTATTCGCAAAGGCACTCCTTTGAGCTCCCATTCATTGAATTTATAACCAGCTGAATATTCCTCGCGATCATCAAGCTCTGCTAAAATATTCTGCTTGGACAGTTTTTCCTTTATATTTTTCGCTTCGGCCATAACTTCTTTCTTGCTTTTTTCAAATATTATTGGCACGATTACTACTTGTACTGGCGCCACATTCGGTGGAAGAACAAGACCTTTGTCATCGCCGTGCACCATGACAACTGCGCCAATCAGGCGCGTGGATATCCCCCAAGATGCTTGCCATACATATTTCTTCTTCTTATCCTTGTCAGTAAACTGGATGTTGAACGCCTTTGAAAAATGCTGACCAAGATTATGCGATGTTCCCATTTGCAATGCCCGGCCATCTGGCATTAGAGCTTCTAATGTTGTTGTATAAAGCGCGCCGGCGAATTTCTCAGACTCGCTTTTTGTGCCAGTTATCACTGGTATGGCCAATAACTCTTCCATAAGTTTTTTGTATATACTCAGTATTGTCATTACTTCTTGATCTGTTTCTTCATGTGTAGCGTGCGCTGTGTGACCTTCCTGCCAGAGAAATTCACGCGTGCGCAAAAATAATTTTGTCATCTTTGTCTCTGAGCGGAAAACCGAGTTCCAGCAGTTGATGAGAACAGGCAAATCGCGCCATGACCGAATCCATCTTGAATATGAATCGTAAATTATAGTTTCAGAAGTCGGTCTCAGCGCCAATTTCTCATTGAGCTTCGTGTCACCAGAGCGCTCGATCCAAAATACCTCTGGCGAAAAGCCCTCCACGTGCTCTTTTTCTTTTTCAAAGAACTTATCAGGGATGACAGCTGGAAAATATGCATTCTTGTGGCCAAGCTTTTTTATCTCATTGTCAAAACACTGCTGTATTTTTTCCCATATGGCATAGCCATGCGGCCTAATAACCATGAATCCCTTGACTGAGGCGAAGTCTGCAAGTTGCGCTTTTAGCACAACCTCGTTATACCATTCGCTGAAATCCTTCTGCTTGCTAACAGTAATGCCAAGAATATGTCTTTCTTCAGTATTTGCATTTTTCATTGGAATCATATTTATTGAATATATTGTTTAAATATACCTATATCTCTTGCTTAAAGAAATTTGTAAAACTGCACGACATCGATGCCCTTTCTATAATGCTCTTTGAAATATCCTTCCTGCTTGAAGCCATTCTTTTCCAATATCCGTACGGCTTCTTTATTGTCAGATTTGGCGCGGGCAATAACTTTTCTCATCTTCTTTTCTTTCAGGAATTTTACTGCTCCATCAATTAATGATTGTGCAATACCTTGCCTGCGAAATTCTTTATCCACGCACAATGTCCTTATTTCAGCCAAATCAATATCGACAAAGGCCAGACGTGTGCACCCAATTATTTTTCCATCATTTTCAGCAACAAAGAATGCATCTTTTTTCATCTTCTCCTTAATATATTTATCATCAAAATTCGCAAATCCCATGTAATCTGTTTCAAAGTGCTTCTTTATGATTTCAGCTATTGCTTTCGCATCTTTTTTGATCGCAGTCCTTATTTTAATAATATTTCCCATAGTTTTTCTTCCCCAGTGAAATAAGCTACCTTGGGTAGCTTGCTGCCTTCGGGATTCTTTTTACTAAAAAGAAGGCCTTAATGGGTCCGCCCGGATTTGAACCGGGGCCACAAGCTCGTCCGGAAAACCGCAATAGCGATTTTCACCCTTTAAGCGGTTTCCACCCAAAGCTCGAATCCTAACCAAGCTAGACTACGGACCCTTACTATCACCTGAAATAAAACAAATTAAAAGCTTCTAATTATTAAGCCCTTATGGGTCACGTAGTTATTGAGATAAAAGCAAGATCCCATGATAATGATAGGATCAGGAATTTGTTGAAATCAAGAAATGCAGATTTCAGAGGAATTGATCACCAGATAGATACATATTTCAAAACAAATAATGGCAGATTGAAATTGAGGGAAGGACAACTAGAGAATTTTCTTGTTTATTATGAGAGAAAGAACGAAAAAGGTCCGAAGCAATCGAAAGTTACTCTGGTCAAGTATGATTCGATGCAACCGATAAAAGATGTTTTGGCAAAGGCGTTTGGTGTGCTAGTTATTGTCGATAAGCATCGTGAGATTTACTTCATAGATAATGTGAAGTTTCATCTGGATGAAGTAAAGGATCTAGGGACTTTCGTGGAAATAGAGTGTATCGATACGGCAGGCATCGTAGGTATGGAAAGACTTTTAGTGCAATGTAACCACTATCGCAGACTTTTCGATATTCGAGATGAAGATCTTATAGAGCTTTCTTACAACGATTTGTTGCTGCCATCTGACATGATCCAACTAAGCTAGTAATTATAATCAGAGCCCAAAAAACTATCTATGATTTTATTTTGGTTTTGGCAAGAAAGTTGTCTATATTTTTATGCAGTTCTTGTAGTGTTCCATCATTGCTTATTGTAAATCTTACATATTTCATAATTTTGTCAATGTCAAATGCCTTGTTCTCTTCTTTCTCTTGGCGAAGGAATTCTTCAAATGTTTTCGGATCGCCTTCGCGCTTGCGTCGTTTCATACGTTCAAATCTTTTTCGAGGACCAGAATCGATAAAAA
>CAYIKG010000002.1:13023-33883 GCA_964363955.1 uncultured archaeon
TCCTTGCCAAAGGCATCCATCGGTTCTTTAATATCTTCAAACCTTCGAATACCGCTAAGAACATTATTTCCGCCATTTTCTTTTATCTTTTTGACAGCAATCTTGCCAAAATAAGAATGGCCGTATTTCTTTACATATTCTTTCTGTGTTCTTATGAGGTCACTTCTATTCTTTGTCCGACTCTTTGCCACAGATAGCTCACGGACAATGTCACCGTAAGATACGTGGCTGAGTTTGTATTTTTTCACGAGATATTCTGCGACTGTATCTTTCCCAGAGCCAATGTACCCTATGAGGCCGATAACCTTCATGAAAACCATTTTTAAATACAACGTTTAAAAGATTAAGATGGCCTGAGTGAACGCAGGCGTTTTTCTTTTGAATTTAGCACTTGTTTTCATGAAGCATATGTATTCAAGGAAGTGAGAGAATGCCATCATTTGATATTATAGGAAATAGAGAAAAAGCAATAGCTATTATTGAACCAACCAATAACAAAAAGGCTGTTGCCCATGAAATAATGCAGATGCACAAGAACGTCAAGAGCGTTCTGATGAAAGCTTCTGCCCGTAGGGGTGTTTATAGACTGAGAAAGCTTCAATTTGTTGCTGGCTTGCGAAATACTGAAGTCATTCATACTGAAAGTGGCTGCAGATTTCTTCTAGATCCAAAAAAAGTCTATTTCTCTTCCCGAGAAGGCACAGAACGTCTACGCATCGCCGGAAAGATAAATGAAGGAGATCTTGTTGCTGTATTTTTCGCTGGCGTGGGTCCTTTTGCTGTAGTGCTTTCAAGAAAATCAGAGGCACGTGAAATAGTGGGTATTGAAAAGAATCCAGTAGCTGTCAGATATTTCAAGAAAAATATACAGATGAATAAATTAAAGAATGTCATTGCCATAAAAGCTGATGTAAAGAATGCGGCGGAAAAATTTCCGAAAAGTTTTGACAGGATAATAATGCCTTTGCCAGAAAAATCAATAGATTATCTAAGCGAAGCAATGAAATGCCTAAAGCCAGGAGGTACGATACACACGTATTTTTTTGCCGAAGAAAATGAAATTAATGAAATAAAAAAGAAAATACTGTCAAAAACAAGAAAAAATGTAAAATTTCTTAGTCTGCAGCGTGTCCTGCCTTATGCGCCTGGAGTTTTCAAGTACCGAACAGATTTTCAAATTAAGTAATTACTTTTTTATACTAATATCTGCAACGAAATGATAAGTCCGTGGCGCAATGCTCTTTACTTTTCTAATCTGTTTTATTCCATACCTACTATTGCAGATATTTTCTATCTGCATTTTTATCTCGTTCTTATCTTTAGCTGAATTGTGAAAATGTATTACGCCATTTTCAACGAATTTTAATGCGTATGGCAAGAACTTCTGCGTTTCAGGAAAATATCCCATGATAACACGATCGGCTTTTAATTTTACTTTTCTGCAGTCATCATTTATTGCAACGATATTTTTTATTTTGTTCAGTCTTATGTTCTCCTTGAGATATCCAAAGGCCAAGGGGTTTTTCTCTATTGCATAAACTTTGCTAGACGTTCTTGCAACACCAAGAGAAAAATATCCAATGCCAGCAAACATGTCCGCAACAATTTCATTTTTCTTTATTTGTTTCAGCAGTCTTTGTCTCTCGTACAGATTGCCCTTTGAAAACATTATTTTCTGTGCGTCCAATTTGTATTTTATTCCATGTTCTTTGTGGACTGTAACAAAGCCATTGCCGAGTAGTTTTTTTATTCTTGGGGTTCTAAATTCTTTTTCAATGCCTTTTATCTCACCAATTGTCTTTATGCGCGGAAACATTTTCATAATCGCTTTTGCTACTTTCTTCTTTTGTTCTAATGACCTTATTTTCAGCAATTTTATGAGAAGTACATCACCTATTATCTGGTAGCTTGCTGGGAGGTTATCTTCTTTAATGCCTGTCTTTGCGGCAAGCACGTGCCTGAATTTCATTGAGAGATAAAATGATAGAAAGTTTAAGTATATTGAAATTTAAGCATAAATGATGCTAAAAGTTCTCAACAATAAGGAAGGGTGCAATGCCATTCCTGATGGCTTTGTCGAAGTGCCAGAAAGTATAAGCAATGACGTAGAAAGGAAGCTGGAATTCATGAGAAAGAAGACGACTGGCATGGGCTACCGCTTTGTCGGTCGGCACTCAGCCATCAAGGTCTGCAACTGGACAAAAGAAAGCATACGTGACAATAACGTCTGCTACAAAAATAAATTCTATGGCATCGAGAGCAATCAATGCGTACAGATGACACCTGTCATGTTCTTCTGCAATTTCAATTGCCTGCATTGCTGGAGGAATTTTGATTACATGCTGCCTGGCAAACGCAACGACTGGGATGAGCCAAAATCAATATTAGATGGATGCGTCGAAGCGCAAACAGAAATTCTTCAAGGTTTTTGGGGCAGCGACTCTGCTAATAAAAATAAGCTCAGAGATGCGATGGAGCCAAAGCACGTGGCCATATCCTTATCCGGCGAGCCAACGCTTTATCCATTTCTCCCAGAATTTATAGATGAGATAATGAGCAGAAATATGACTGCATTTCTTGTCAGCAATGGAACAAACCCAGGCATGATTGATAAACTGCTTAATCACCAGCCGACAAATCTCTACATTTCATTTTATGGCACGACGCCTGAGATGTACAAGCGCACCGCCGTGCCGATGATAAAAGACTTCTGGCCAAGAGTCTTGGAATCGCTCAATACGCTTGGAAAATTTGATTGCAATACAGTTGTGCGTTTAACGCTTACAAAGGGATTGAATTTCGCAGACCCAGAAGGATATTCAAGGATCATCGAGGACAGCGGAGCGAAGTTCATCGAAGTTAAAGCATTTATGGCTGTTGGCGGATCCCGTCGTGTATTGCAATATAGCGACATGCCACTCCATAGTGAAATTCAAGAGTTTGCCGCAACGATAGAAAAAAACAGTTCTTACAAAATTATAAACGAGAAACAAGATTCGCGCGTTGTTCTGCTTACAAGGGAATAATTACTTTTCCACTACTTCCTTGCCGTGTGATTGCGGCACTATCCGTAATTTTGCATTACCGAATGCCATTTTCCTGCTTAATAAATTCAGGAAAACAGCAAGTGCTGCGACCTCGCTGTGTGGCTGGTTTGTTACAGCGACATTATAATCTGCAACATTGTAAACTTCACCAGGCACTTTTTCGCCGCCTACGATTATTAGAATGTTTTTCTGTTTTTTTATTTTTCTTATATTTTTTTCTATTGGCACGCCGTACATTGACAGATGAACAACGCAGTATTTTTTCTTTTTGTATTGGATTATTATCTTTCTCCAGTTCTTTTCATAGCTAGCAGCAAATCTGCCGCCCCACCTGTTGGCAACATCATTTATCGTTGAAATTATATTGTCGTCCTTTTCACCGCTATAAATTATTTTATTTGCGCCAAATGCACGTGCAACCAAGCCGCAATGCGTGCTTATGCGTTCATCGCGCTTGATACGATGACTCAAGCGCAGTACAATGATCATATCTAATAGATACAGGCAAAGCTTTATTTTATTAACAGAATGTTTGTAGGCTCTACTCCGTATATGCCACTGACCTCTGCTGCTAAGCTACTCCAATAGAAAACGTCAACATCAAAAGGGCCTAGCAATCCTCTGTCTACGCACGTAACCCAGCCAAAATATGGTATCAGTATCTTTGTGCCAAATTCAAGGGCATGTCCGCATGCAGCAACTTTGCCAGAAAGCTCTGCGCCTGGCTGCTGACCATTTGCAAAATTGTTGCAGTACCCGCCACCATCACCAAGATAGCCACCGTTGAATAAACAATAATAAGCAGTTACATGTGAAGGCACTACTATTGATGTTACTATATGCTTAGAATAATCAGGAGGCAAATGAGAAGAAAACGATGAACTTGGTTGTTCAGATCTAGGTTCTGTATAAACATTATTTGTACCTGCGTTTTGCTCGTCCTCTATTTTAACGTGCCATGACATTGGCATCGTATTTCTTAACTCAAAGTCTATCACCAGGTGATTACCGTAATCTGTAACAGGTTCTTGGAAATAATTTTCTGGCACTTTATAATCACTGATAGAATTTATTGCCAAAGCTCCAGCTAAAGCAACTGAAGCCATAGAAGCTCTTATTTTGTTTTCCCTTGAAAATCTAGGTACAAAATGCATAAATTACCCCCCTTAATATGGGGCAAAGATATAAAAATTCAATTTGAACTATATCGATGAAAATAGCTGTTTTAGGGCCTTTAACAAAAGATATAATAATCAAGAACAACGTGTCCAAAGAAAAAGTAGGTGGCACTGTTTATTATGCATCAAAAGCACTGCAAAAAATAGGCATTGATGTAACAGCTTTTGCAAGATTATCAAAATCAGACTCTACGTTTCTTAAAAACATTGGTTTCAAAATGATTCCTTTGTGGTCAAGAACAACATCTGTATTCAAGAACATATATGATGGCAATTGGGATAGGAAGCAAGAGGTTGAAAGTGTTATAGAACCGTTTCTTGCAGCACATATAGAAAACATAGAAGATTTTGACTGTATTCATTTAGGGCCTCTCAATAATACAGACATGCCACTGGCTTTTGTAAAACAGATAGGGAAAAGTCCTTTGATTAGCGCAGATTTGCAGGGCTGGTTGCGCAAGATCAAAGATAAAAAAATCGTTCTTTCTGAATGGAAAGAAAAGGAGAAATTTCTGAAGCATTTTGACATTGTCAAATGTGATGTCCAAGAAGCTTTAGTCCTTTCAGGCATGCAATCAATTGAAGATGCAGCTGGGCATATATTCGAACTTGGACCAAGCGAAGTGCTAATAACTGATGCTTCCAGGGGATCGTACATTTACACAGGCATTTTGAGGAAAATAAAACCGTATAAACCAAAGACTATTGTTGATGTCACAGGCGCTGGCGATACGTACACAGCTGGATATATATCAAAAAGACTTGACAGCTACAAACCAGAAGAAGCTGCCAATTTTGCGTCACACCTGGCTACAAAAAAGATAGAAGGATCTTTATAGCCCCAGCAGGATTCGAACCTGCGTCCGAGGCTCCAAAGGCCTCTATGCTTGACCAATGTGCACATTTTCTTTTGTACAGCTTTCTTTTAAGAAAGATGTACTACACCATGGGGCTATGTGATTTTTAAGATTATTCTCTAAGATTTAAAAGCATGTTCAAAGAATTCGAAGAGTTTCTCAAGAAGAACAATATATGGCACGAGTTCCTTGAGAAGCAGGATACGTCGACTGCAAGAAAAGCAGGTAGCTACGTGCCTATTGAGCAAATAGCAAAGAGCATTGTTTTTCTTGCAAATGATTTCTTTTTTGTAATTCTTTCTGGAAACAAGAAAGTTAGCAGAAAGAAACTGCGCCCGATAATTGACAAAGAAAATATAAAATTGGCATCTGCTGAGGATGTATTGCGCACTACTGGCTATGAAATTGGCGCTGTGCCGCCAATTGGGCACAAAAGCAAGATGAAATGCATACTTGATGAAAAAATCGCTGAAATGAACGATGTATGGGCAGGCGGCGGTGCGGTCAACAAGCTTGTGCACCTAAAGGTCAAAGATATAATAAAATATTCAGATGCAATTGTAGCAGATGTGAGCGAATGAAAGGAAAAGATTCAGGAAAGGAATTCTTCGAAGCAGCGTATAAACTAGGAAACAAAAGGGTTGACGCAGGTCTGGGGTGGCCAATAAAAGGTGTTGGAAAACACATGGACAAATTTCTCTCTATTATAAAAAAATATGTCACTTCTGGCAGGGTCCTTGATATCGGCTGCGGGGAGGGCAGGATTTCCATATTTTTTACCACCAATGGATTTGAAAGTTATGGCATTGATTACGTCAAAACTGCTGTGGAAAGGGCAAAGAAATTTGCCGTAGAAGCAGATGTTTCTGAAAATACACATTTCAACGTAGGCAACGTATTAGACTTACAATACAAAGAGAATTTTTTCGATATAGTGGTTGATTACAGTGTTTTTGACCACATAGAAAAGCAGTACTGGGCACTGTACTTAAAGAACTTGTTAAATGTGCTTAAGCCAAAGGGATTTTACATACTCTCTGTATTTAGTGTTAACACAGATTTTATAAAAAATAGAAAGCAGAAATGGTATTATTCTGGGGATGCCTACTTCCATTTCTTTTCAGAAAAAGAAATAAGGGATATTTTCGGAAAAGATTTCGATATGTTAGAAATAATTGAAAAGCCAGAATCAGAGCATCCTCCACCATTTATGTTTTATCATGTCCTTATGAAAAAGAAATGACATGTAATTGCACATTTAAAGGTAAAGGACATTATAAAATTTAACAATCCGATTGTAGCGGATGTGAGCGAATGAAGATTCTTCTTATACATAGCGATTTTATCGAGTTTATTGCCAAGGAAAGAGCAATTAAACAGGCTGAAGAAGCCAGTAGCGGCCGCATGGAAGAATGTTTAGTTGTTTTTACCGCAGTTGAAAAAAGAGATGAAAATATTCCAGATGTCGCAGATAAACTTGTCACAGAGATAAACGAAGTTGCAGAAAAAGTTAACACAAAGCGAATAGTACTTTATCCATACGCGCATCTAAGCAGAGATTTAGCTTCGCCAGGCTTCGCATTAGATGTACTGAAAAACGCAGAGCAATTGCTCAAAAGGGAATATGAAGTCTTGCGCGCACCTTTCGGCTGGTACAAGTCATTCACGCTTAAAGCAAAGGGTCATCCGCTGGCAGAGCTAAGCAGGGAAATTACAGCAGAAACATTTAGCAAGCCAGAAAGAAAAAAACTCAGCTTGAGGGATATAACAAAAAGGCCGCATATTGAAAGGGAGAAATTAAAAAAAAGCGATCACAGGATTATTGGGCACGATCTAGATTTGTACAGCTTCCAAGAAGTTGCACCTGGAATGACTTTCTTGCATCCAAATGGCATGATCGTGCGCAACATGCTCATTGACTTCTGGCGAAAAGAGCATTATAGGCGCGGTTACAAGGAGATAAACACACCCCTGATACTTAACAGAGCTATATGGGAAATTAGCGGCCACTGGGATCACTACAAAGACAATATGTTCTTCACAACAATAGACAAAGATGAGTTTGCAATAAAGCCCATGAATTGTCCAGGCGCTATAATGGTTTTTAACTCAGCTACACGCAGCTATCGCGACCTGCCGCTGCGGCTTGCAGAGCTTGGCCAAGTGCATAGAAATGAGCTAAGCGGCGTTTTATCTGGCTTTTTTCGGCTTCGCTATTTCACGCAGGATGACGCGCACATATTTGTTATGCCTGAGCAGCTAGAAAATGAAATAGAAAATGTTGTTGATATCGCTGATTATTTTTACAAGAGATTCGGCCTTGGCTATCATGTAGAGCTTTCAACGAGGCCTGAAAAGCGGATGGGCCCTGATGAAATCTGGGACAAAGCAGAGAATGCTCTGGAGAAAGCCCTGAAAGAAAAAAACATAAAATATAAGATCAATCCAGGTGATGGTGCATTTTATGGACCGAAAATAGATTTTCATATAAAAGATTCGCTAGACAGAACGTGGCAATGTGCAACTATTCAAGTTGACTTCATGATGCCAGAGCGCTTTGACGTGAACTATATAGGCGAGGACAACAAGCCACACAGACCTGTGATAATACATCGTGTGATCTATGGTGCAATCGAGCGCTTTATGGGCATTCTAACCGAGCATTACAACGGGGCATTTCCAGTATGGCTCGCCCCTACGCAGGTCCGGATCATTTCCTTTACAGATCGAAACGAAAAAGCAGCTAAAGGTATACTGAAAGAATTAATCAAAAATGATCTACGTGCTGATTCAGATTTACGGTCATCGACTGTCCAGTACAAGGTCCGCGAAGCAGAAGTACAAAAAATACCTTACATTATTGTGATCGGCGACAAAGAAGAAAAGAACAATACGGTGGCTGTCAGAAAGCGAGGCAGCAAGCCTGAGTTTGGCGTGAAGCTAGAGGATTTTCTAAAAAACATAAATAAGGAAATAGAGGAAATGGTATAATCATGGTACTGTCTGATATTATTTCATGGATAATTGCAATAATACAGCAGCATGGATCTTTGGCAGTTTTTCTTGGCGTGCTCATCGAAGAAATAATAATACCCATACCGTCACCGCTCATATTGATGGCGTCGGGCTTTATTCTTGTCGACCCTTCCTCTACACTGTTCGGCGCACTGTTTCAGACATTTTCAATAATTTTGATACCAGCTGTTCTTGCAGGTACAATAGGCTCTTTTTTCCCTTACTATATTGGGCATTATGCAAGAAAAAAAGGTACGCGCTGGCAGAATTATGTTGGCATAAAAAAATACCACATAAGATACCTAGAGAAAAAGATGGAGAATAATGCCTTTTTCTACATCGTTCTTTCGAGGATGCTTGTAATTATTCCAATGTCTTTTGTCTCTTTTGTTGCGGGCTTCTTGCAGTTATCAAAAACGAAATTTGTCATTGCCACATTTCTAGGTTCTATACCAAGAACAATAATACTTGCCATGCTTGGCTGGTATTTTGGCAATACTTTTATTGTTGTCGCCGAAAGCCTGAGCTTTGTAGAAAATATAATTTTACTTCTTATAATATTTGCAATTGCATTTTTCCTTGTGAAAAATATCCGAAAGAAAATTAATGTGGCGTGAAACTGTTCCAAAAAACCTTTTTATATCTTTCGTTTATACACAAATCAGCAGATATACGGAGGTACTTGAAATGAAATGTATAGAATGCATGAAAAGAGACGCAGACCCAAAAACTGGTTTATGCGTGGATTGCAGATTTGAGAATGAAACTGAATTTGATTAGCGCTCTCTCAGCAATCTTTCTAGTGTTGTTTGTATATCCTTTTCCTCTCCTAATTCAAAAGTTTCTCTTAAGATACGCAGATCGTGCTCCTTTTTCTTGCGCTCAGAGATCAAGTGGATGATTTTATTATGAAATTTCTGTAGTTCGTCATCTATATAATCAATTTCCCTTTCAAGCTTTCTCATTTCATTACGCATCTCTTCTTCAATGGTCATTATGATTATCTAAGATGAACATTGAAAAACAATGTTCATCTGGATCCCATCTTCTCACGGTGTACAAAGAAGATGTGATAACTAATAATGATTGAGTCGCAAGGGTTTTAAGTTTACTTTTTCGAGGAGCTTGACACTTTGCAGCCTATGAGCCAATGATCATTACTGCCGCATATTATGCATTTCCTTTTTATTCTCATAATTCTTTTACCATATACGGCTTTTCCAGAAAGTAGCCCAGTGCTTTATAGTATCCACGTACACCAACACCACTTATCACGTGCAGTTTTTTATGGCTATTTTCTGCTGCTATTCTCTCTGCCTCTCCGAGAAGAAGTTTGCCGAATGATCGATGTTGGTAAGCGCCCTTTTTTCCTACAGGCATTTGTTCGCCATAGACGTGCAACTCACGGACAAAGGCATTCTCTGCTAATCTAAGCCGCAAGAATGCGACAATAGTGCCATTCCTTTTATCTTCAAAACTCAGGAATATCTCTCTGCCGTCAGATGCTTCATATTCCAATTTTTCTAAATTAATATTTTCTATTTTTTTGTTTCTTACCTCACGGCAACGGATGCAATGACATTTTATTCCAAGTTCTTTCATTTTCATGTGTGTCAATTGCCTTAGGTTCGTGGTCTTTGCACCCGCGCTTATCTTTTTTTCAGATATATCACGTGATATGCGCTTTATTCTTACGTATTTTGGTACAATACTTTTCATTTTTATCAGTAGGTCAATAGCATCACTGACACCCAATGGCTCGTACGTGCCTTTTTGCCACAATTCGTGCAATTCAGTGCCTGGTATTACTAGTGTCGGATATATCTTCAGCTCATCAGGTCTGTACTCTGGATTGCTAAATAACAGCTCAAACATCTCCAGTTCTTTTTTTAGATCCAATTTTTCTATACCTGTCAGACCCGGCATCCAGTGTGCACAGGCTTTAAGGCCATTATTCTTGACTAGCTTTATTGCCTCTACATTCTTTTTTGTTCCATGCCCGCGCTTTGTTTTTTCAAGCAAATCCTCGTCTGTGCTCTGAATGCCTATTTCAACACGCGTGGTGCCCAGGTGCAGCATCCAGTCAATATCTTTCTGCGCACAATAATCAGAACGCGTTTCAATTGTCAGGCCAATGCAGCGATATTGCGCATTCTCATTCATCACTTGTGCTTCTGCCAGGCTATTGCTATTTTTTCTGTTCATCGCATCAAGGCAGCGCTGAATAAAGTTTTCTTGGTTTTCTTTCTGCCATGAAAGAAATGTACCGCCCATTACAATAAGCTCACATTTCTGCGGCTCGTGGCCAATAAGTTCCAGTTGCTTAATCCTGTTCTTTACTTGCTCGTATGGATCATAATTATTACGCATCGCCCGTAATGTAGTTGGCTCAACGCCAATATAGCTTTTTGGCGCATTGTCTCCCTGGGCACAGTAAATGCATTCGAAGGGGCAGGAAAAAGGCTTACCATTTATTGTATGCTCTTTATCAAGCCACATCACGGCAATATTTGCAACTCCAGAAAGCGTCCGCATAGGCTTTGTGCGAAGAAGTTTTATTACACTTTCGTCAAGATTCTTCTCTTTTGCGATCATGAGCAAATCTGCATTCTTTATTATTTGATTAATACCAAATTTTCTTGCTACATTTACTTTCTCTTTTTCCAATTGTTCAGAACTAATACCAGCATTTATCTTTTCCAAAAGCTCTTCGCAAGCTGACCGCATCGACATAAATCTTATTATTTAGAAAGCAATTAAAATGGTTCTTTGGGAAAAATTACTTCGTAGGCTTTGAATTTTTCCAGAGAAGGTCAAACATCGGCTCGATAACATTTTCAACTGTGTGACCGCTTTGTGACCATAACGCAACATCTTGGGTAGGATGAATCTTGCTATCATCTGTGAGTCCCATGATAAATTCAGATCCGTCAATAAGACATAACCTTCCAGCCATGCTATTTATATGCTCTATGTTATCGGCATTTCTTATTTGGGCATATTTTGATAATTCCTTGACAATATCTTCTGTCTGCTTGTTTATTGGTGCAGCAATCTGTATCTTTACGCCGCTCTCAAAAGCTTTCTTGAGCAACTGGGAATGTTTTTCTGCAAGTTCTGTCAATCCATTAGACGTTGTTACAAGCTTTACAGACTTCTTTGCTTTCTTGAACATGCTTTCCATCTGCTGGTGCATTGCATACCTGCCTTTCAATGCACCGAGAAGATCTTCTGGCCTTACAGTCTTTATATTCGTTTTGTGAAGCCTCTCCAGCTCTTTGATTGTATCGCTTTTTACCAGCCTGTCTATTTTTTCTGTAGTTTCATTCGCTTCCTCAGTAATCCTTTTTTTTGCACGTCCAAGTGCTTCCTTTGGTTCAATGGCAACATATTTCATTGGCTTTCCAGGTTGGATAAAAACAAAACCGCGGTTAGAAAGAGATTCTAATACATCATAACATCGAGAACGAGGCACGCTTGAGATATCAGACAGCTCCCCTGCTGTCGAAGCACCACGAGAAAGCAATGCAACCCAGATATTTCTTTCATATTTGTTAAGACCAATAGTTTTTAGAGCATCCAATGCTTTAGCGCTTGCTACCATAATATCCAGATCCCACGACAAATTTAACAATAAATTTAATTACTTCTAGGGAAAAACCTTTATAAACGTATGCCCCTTTTGGTAGTGAATAATTTAATAAGAATTTGCCTTGCGTTTGTGAATTTTTTGTAATTAGATTGGAATGGAGTACATTTGAAATACTCTATATCCATTTACTTTTTCTTCTCTCCTTCCCCAACTTGTACTTTCTGTCTAGTTCTTCTACGACATTTTTTACTTTCTCAATCTCTCTTTTGTTGTCCCCAATGCCTGAGGAGTTGCCGATACCAATTACAATTACGTTCTCACCTTTCTTTGCACGTTTCACGGACTTTTCAACCAATGCCTTTGCATTTTGCACTGAATTATATATATCCTTTTTCATTGGCATTATGGCTTCTGTCATACCGACCTTCACAACCACACTGTCTAATGGTATTTTCTTAGGTAGCAGAACATTTTCTATCATCTCCCGCTGCCCAATACCGCCCATTGCAAAGCCAACGCCTTCAGCTACTGCACCGGATTTCTCTCCTTCCAATTTTTGTGCTGCATCAATTGTCACAACCCTTACTATCCTGTGTTTTCTCATTATTGCATTTATTGCCTCGTCTATGCGGCCTAGGTGCGGACTTGGTCCTGTTGCCTTTAGAACAAAACATTTTCTTCCTGCTATATCTGTTTTTCCCATGACAACATCCTCGGATATTTTACCTTCCTTGTCAATGTAAGTTGCAGCAATCAGAGGACCTATTGAATCCCCTATTGGCCACCCCTTGATAAATGCCTCTGTACCGTTGTGCTCCCCCTCTGCAATTTTTTCAATTAGTGGCAGCTGCATTTGCAGAATCATGGCTATTTGCAGGTTCTTGAATTTCTTTGCCATCTCTACGAAATGGCGGACTAATTTGGATATCTGTTTGAGTCCGATAGCTGCACGCAACGCATAATTTATCTCTTGTTTTTCCTGCACCGGCTTGTCGGGGGCTATTTCATCAACAAAATCATCGAAGCGATCCTCCATGCTTCTTATTGTCTGGTCAATTTTTTTCACAAGGCCATAAGGATCTATGTTAGAAGGTTCGACAACAAAAAATTCTGTAAACTCATCAACCTTTTTCTTTATATCTTTCGTGTTACCGCCTATTTTTTTAGAAGTCATCCTGTTCGCTGACTCACTCATGTTTTCCATCTTGCGTGCCGATTGCTCTATTTTGTATATCAATTGCGACAGCATGAGCCTTGGATACAGGAACAAGAATATGAAGAACATGAAAAACCATATTACCATTCCGAAAACATCAGTTTGCATTAAACTTACCATAGAATATCACAAATTCAAATTAACAGCAAACTTTAAAAAAGAAACTCAAGCTCCTCATGCATTCAATAGCCAGATAAGTATCGCCTTTTGTGCGTGCAATCTATTCTCTGCCTGATCAATAACAACGCTGTTTCTGCTGTCAATAACTTCATCTGTAACCTCGTGGCCGCGCTTTGCCGGCAGGCAGTGCATGAACAATGCATTATTCGAGTAATTCATCAATTGTGCATTGACTTGAAATGGCCTGAGCTTCTTTATTCTGAGCGGCTCCATTTCTTTTGGTATTCTATAGCTCATCCAGCTGTCTGTATGGACAAAGTCCGCATCTTTTACAGCTTGTCTTGCTTTGTGGAACACTTCAATATGCGAGCCTGATTTCTTTGTAATGCGTCTGCACTCATTGATCACTGATCTATCTGGCTCAAATTCCCTGCCTTTTGGACATGCAATAGCAATGTCTATGCCTAACATAGCTGCTGCGTATAGTAAGGAATTTGTCACATTATTATTACAGTCACCTACGTACGCTATCTTGTTTATCTTTCGCCGTTCAAGCATTGTAAGAAAATCGCCGATTATCTGACACGGGTGCTCTGCACTTGTCATACCGTTTATTACAGGTACAGAAGAATATTTTGCAAGCTCTTCCAAATCACTGTGAGAAAAGAGCCGTGCCATTATAACATCAACATAGCGCGAAGCAACTCGCGAGAAGTCTTTCATGCTTTCTTTTTTGCCCAGCGTGCTTTCACTTGTTGTATAGAAAATAGCATGCCCGTCCATCTGAAGCATAGCTGCTTCAAAGGATAGCCGGGTGCGCAGTGAAGGCGCCTCGAATATCATAAGCAGCGTCTTGTCGTCCATGGCATCTTCATATTTTCGCGGATCCTTCTTTATATCCATTGCCTTTTTCACAAGGTAAAGCAGTTCGCCTTTGCTCAGATCCTTTATTGAAAGAAAATGCCTCATAATGATCATTTCAAAAACTTCTTCTCAAATTTGGCAAGAATCTTGTCAAATCTATTCGACATGTCTTCAAATTCGTAATTTATTTCAATTACGGGCTTGCTGATTCTTATCAGCCGTGATAATTTTATCGGTGTTGCCTCGATCACTAAGTCAGCTCTTGCTTGGTTTATTGTTTTCTCAAGCTCAGCTATCTGCGTTTTGCTATAACCCATGGCTGGCAGAATTTTTTCCAGATGAGTGTATTTTTTGTATACGTCTCTTATAGAACCTACAGCGTGCTTTTCTGCATCAATAATCTTTGCACCATACAGTTTTGCAGCTATTGTGCCAGCGCCAAATGGCATGCCGCCGTGCGTTAGTGTTGGTCCGTCTTCGATCACAATGACCTTCTTGCCTTTTATCATCTGAGGTTTATCAACAACGAGCCGCAATTTTGCTTTGATAATTTTTGCTTTTGAATTGTACTTATTTATGTTCGATATTACAATATCCACATTCTTTCTTTCTGTATCAGCTTTGCTTATAATAAGAACATCTGCCATGCGAAAGTTTGTCTCACCTGGATGGTAAAGCATTTCATGGCCTGGGCGCCGTGCATCAGCAAGCACTACGTGCAGATCTGGCTTTATGAACGGAAAATCATTGTTGCCGCCATCGAATAGAATTATATCAGCTTCTTTCTCTGCACTGCGCAGTATTTTTTCGTAGTCAATGCCGGCATAGACAATAATACCATTGTTTATGTGCGGTTCGTATTCCTCGCGCTCCTCAATCGTGCACTTGTTTTTATCCAAGTCTTCATATGTCGCAAATCTTTGCACTATCTGTTTTTTCAAGTCACCATAAGGCATTGGGTGGCGTATGACAACAACACGATAACCTTTTTTCTTGTAATGCAGTGCTACGTATCTTGTTGTCGGGCTTTTTCCTGCGCCTGTGCGCACAGCGCACACTGATATTACCGGTTTCCTTGATTCTAGCATGGTATGTTTCGGGCCAAGCAGTTCAAAATCAGCACCGCACGAAAGCACGATAGATGCCTTATGCATAACTTCCTCATGCGATATATCAGAATAAGAGAAAACAACCTTGTCAACTTTGTATTTTTTTATTAAATTAACAAGATTGCTTTCAGGATAAATAGGAATCCCTTTTGGGTACAACCGGCCAGCTAACTGCTTCGGATAAATGCGCTCAGCTATATTCGGTATCTGCGTAGCTGTGAATGCAACGACGTTATAGTGCGGATTATTGCGAAAATATGTGTTGAAGTTGTGGAAGTCACGGCCAGCTGCCCCCATGATTATGACATTTATTTTCTTCATATTCATCTAATTGTAATGGTCGATATAAGAAATTTAAATACTTTAATGAAATATAATAAACATGAACTTTCAAGGCAGAATACCAAGGACATTGACAACAGAAGAGGTGCGAACCATTTGGATGGGTGCAGTAAATAATCTTGCAGCATATATAGACCATGCCGATAGTACAGGTTATTGCCTTCGACATGACAAACCATTGAGCGAGTGCAGATCAGATGGTTGTTACATGGCAGGTGCTGTCTATCAGGTTCCGCTTTCACCAGAAGCCCGAAATCTTGTGCATTATTGATCATATCATCGCATCACTGTTGTTCCAGCTTTGCCACGCAGCGCTTCGCGCAAAGACGAGAAATTTGTGATTATCGCTTCGCCGCCTGCTTCGGCAAACTCGACAGCAGCTTCGATCTTCGGTCCCATGCTGCCTTCTGGAAAGTGGCCTTCGTTTAACAATTTCTTTACATCTTTGACTGAAATTTTATTTAATGCCTTCTGATTCTTTTTCCCGTAATTCATATATGCACAGGGCACGTCTGTCAGTATCAGAAGCATTTTTGCGCCGATGCTTTTGGCAAGGCAAGCTGAAGCCATGTCCTTGTCAACAACCGCGTCAATGCCATGAAGGCCGTTTTTCTTAAAAACCGGAATGCCGCCACCGCCTGCAGCGATCGTAACAACTCCCATCGACGCAAGTTTTCTGATTATCGGTGCTTCGACTACACGCAGCGGCTTTGGCGAAGCCACAACGCGCCGATAACCACCATTAATTTTTTTCATTGCATATCCTTTTCGTTTAAGCACTACAGATTCTTTTTTGCTATAATAAGGGCCGATTGGTTTTGTTGGATTTCTGAATGCCGGATCTTTTTTGTCAACGATTACCTGTGTCAAAATGCTCACAGCAGGCCTTTTCAGCTCATTGTACAGCGCCTGCTCGAGCAAATAACCTATTTCTCCTTCGCTATCTGCAACAGCGACGTGCAGAGGCACTGGGTACGCCTTGCCCAGTGCTGCTTCCACTTGAATCATGATGTTGCCGACTTGCGGGCCATTGCCATGAGTGATCACCAACTGATGCTTTTTCGCCAGTTTTGCAACACTTTTCGCTGCATTGCGAGCATTTCTTTTCTGCGCATCCACTGAAAGCCTTTCACCTCTGCGCAGCAAGGCATTACCGCCTAATGCAATAACAAGCATGACTATATATTGATTGAGCATTAAAAAATCTTATGCGTATTGGAAAAAACATGTTCGAGTTTGTTGTCATAATCTTGTCTGCTACAATTGTCGTTTTCTATCAGCTGCCGCCGACAGGCCAAGCTATCAGCGTACCAGGCGAAGGCATAGTACAGCCTGAAAAATGCAGCAGGCCTTGCACCTTTGATGGCGGTGCAGGAATATTCGATATAAATGAAAATTGCATTAGAATAAAGGATTTTTACGACAAGAAGTATTGTTGTTTTGACAAAGATTGTGCAGCAAATGGCAAATGCGTTGAAGGCAAGTGCAAGATAGAGCCAAAGCCTGATGACATAGTCGTACTTTACGAGGACAAAGACTATGAAGGAGAAGTAAGAGTCTATTCGAGTTATAATTCAGACCTTGGAAATGATGATTTTCATGACAGGGCTTCATCAGTCAAAGTGAAAGATGACCATTTAACAACGCTTTATCAGCACGAGAATTATGGTGGAGGATGCAGAACACTTTTATTTGATGTTGCTGATCTGAAAGATATAGATTTTAATGACAAAGCATCCTCAATCAGAGTATGGGAAAAATTTGAGGGTGTGATACTTTATGAGCACGACAATTATGGTGGAAACTCAGAATATTTCAATAAAAGAGATGAAAGTCTAGGAGACAATTGCATCCAGCACGACAAAGTCTCTTCTATCAAAATTGCACCTGGCTATGAAGCAATACTTTATGAGGATGGCAATTTTGAGGGAGGATCAATAACAATAACATCAGATATACAAGATCTTGAAAACATATTTGGTGATAAAGTGTCATCCATAGAAGTTTATCCTATTTAATTCTTCTTTTTGAATTAATTTAATGCAGAAAATAATGCTTGATACCAATTTTATTTTATCAGCACTAAAATTCAGGGTTAAAATGCCTCGCGGAACATTGATCATCCCAAGTTCTGTTATGAAGGAGATTGAAAAAATTGCACAAAACAGAAGTGCCAGGGGCGCAGAAGCACGCGCTGCCTTGTATTTTATAGAAAAAAACAATATGTCAGCTGTGCTTACGCGAGGCAGTACAGACAAGGCAATATTGAATTATGCAATCGCAAATAACTGCGCTGTTGCGACAAATGACAGAAAGCTGATTAAAGAATTAAAAGCTAACGGCATAAAGGTCATAAGAATCAGGCAGAAAAAATACATTGTTGAGGAATGAGCATGGTACATTTCATTGCAGTTGGCGTTATTGCTCTTTTGTTCGCACTATATCTTGCAGTAGATGTATTAAGAAAGGACAAGGGCAGCGGCAAGATGCTGGAAGTGAATGCTGCCATCAAGGAAGGCTCGATGGCGTTCCTGAACAGGCAGTACAGAAACATAGCTTTGTTCACGATTGTAGTTGCCGGAATAATCTATATTGCATTTGAGACAGTTGCTGCCATATCCTTTATTGCAGGCGCTTTTCTCTCTGCACTGGCCGGTTACATTGGCATGATGATATCGATCAATGCCAATGTGCGCGTTGCAAATGCATCTAACAAATTAGAGAATGCATTGAGCATTGCATTCCGGGCAGGAGCAGTTAATGGCATATCTATTGTCGCATTGGGCATTATCGGTCTTGGTGCGCTATATTACTTCTATCCAGATCCATCGATGATAGTAAGCTTTGGATTTGGCGCCTCGCTTGTAAGCTTGTTCGCCCGTGTCGGTGGTGGTATTTTCACAAAGGCTGCTGATGTCGGCGCAGACCTTGTCGGCAAAATAGAGAAAGGAATCCCAGAAGATGACCCGCGAAATCCAGCTGTCATCGCAGACAACGTCGGCGACAATGTCGGCGACTGTGCTGGCATGGGCGCAGACCTTTTTGAAAGCTACGTGGTGACAATATTAGCTGCCATGCTTCTTGGATTTGTGGCATTAGGAAACAATGGCGTAACTTATATTCTTGCTATCGCTTCTGTCGGTATTGTCGCATCTTTGATTGGCACATTCTTTGTCAAGGCAACGAAAAAGAAAATGATATGGTCTGCTTTGAACCGCGGTCTGTACGTTTCTGCAATTCTTTCTGCAATCGGCTTTTTGATAGTCTCATATTATTTCAACAACATGAATCTGTTTATTCCAGTCATTACAGGGCTGGCAACAACGCTTGTAATATCTTACGTGACTGAATATTACACAAGCTTGAACAAGAAACCAGTCATGGAAATAGCGAAATCTTCTGAAACAGGTGCTGCAACAAATATTATAACAGGAATAGCAACTGGCATGCAGAGCACGATAATACCAACACTGGCTATAAGCGCTGCAATATTAATATCATTCTACTTTGCCGGCGTTCTTGGCATTGCTATGGCTGCACTAGGGCTGTTGTCTATCACAGGCATGATAATGTCAATAGACAGCTACGGCCCGATAACAGACAATGCAGGTGGCATCGCTGAAATGGCGAAGCTTTCAAAGAAATCAAGAGAAACAACCGATGCATTGGATGCTGTCGGCAACACGACTAAAGCTACGACAAAAGGCGTGGCAATAGCTTCAGCAGCTCTGTCTGCGCTGGCATTACTCGCTGCATTTGCCGGGGAAGTGCAGCTTACAAGCGTTAATGTTATGCAGCCTTCTGTGCTCGTGGGCCTGCTCATTGGTGCCGCTATTCCATTCCTATTTTCTGCACACCTCATGCGCGCTGTAGGACGTGCTGCTCATCTCATAGTCAAAGAAGTAAGAAGACAGTTCAAAGAGCTTGGTTTGATGCGCGGCAAATCAAAACCTGATTATGCAAAATGCGTGGATATATCGACCAGGGCTGCGCTACACGAGCTTATGAAACCTGCATTGCTTGCAGTGCTCGCTCCCATTGCAGTAGGCTTTTTGCTTGGAGCTGAAGCACTTGCAGGGTTGCTTATTGGCAGCATTGCATCAGGCCTGTTACTCGCATTAACACTTGCAACAGGCGGTGCTGCTTGGGACAATGCGAAAAAATACATTGAAGTTGGCAATCTTGGTGGCAAGGGAAGTGACGCGCACAAAGCAGCTGTTGTGGGCGATACAGTAGGGGATCCTTGTAAAGACACTGCAGCACCGGCAATAAATTCATTAATTAAGGTTATGAATACTCTATCAATAGTTATAGCGCCGCTTATACTCGCAGTTTAATAAAGTTTTATAGTGAAGCAAGAAGATTGCTATAAAAGCAATTGATTTAAATTGATTTTTTAAATAAATAATTTGGAGAGAAAAAAATGTTCAAGATCCTTACAATAAAAGATAATGTCAGGGTACTGCCGACAAAATTTGAACTCGAGCTTGATGATGCTGTGAAGCAGAGCCTTCAGGAGACGCTGGAAGGCAAGATCAATCCTGATATAGGCGTATTTCTCGCAGTTACAGATATCATCAGTGTCGGTGAAGGCAGTATTTTGCCAGAAGATGGTGCAATATACTACCCAGCTGAATTCAAGGTTCTTATATATCGCCCAGAGCTCAATGAGGTAGTCATAGGCGAGATTGTCGATATCACTGAATTTGGCGTATTTACAAGAATAGGCCCGCTAGATGGCTTAATACACGTAAGCCAGATCATAGATGACAAGCTCAGTTATGATGCAAAGAATGCAACTTATACAGGCAGGAAAACAGGATTCAAGCTCAAGGAAGGCGACCTCGTAAGGGCGCGTGTGGTTGGCGTATCTCTTGGCAAAGGCCGAAGCAAAATATCCCTCACCATGCGGCAGCCTGGCCTTGGATCACTGGACTGGATAGAAAAAGAAAAGAAGAAAAAAACAAAGAAGGAAAAATAACATGTTCAAGATAGAGGGTCATGAAGACGAAGCAAAGCCAATGGTTCCTATATGCCCATTTTGTTTAAAAGAAGTTGACAGACTTGTGGAAAGGAGGATTGGTGCAGCAGGAAGCATCTGTTATGTTTGCCCCCACTGCAAAAAAATATTAGGTGTTGCAAGATAATTATTATTCAGGTGTTTAATAATGGTACGTCGTGCTTGTAAGCAATGGAAGAGAATAGTCAAGAGCAATGTCTGCCCTGTATGCAAAGGTGATACAACAACCACGTTTAAGGGCACTGTTGTTATATTTGACGTCGAGTCAGAGTTGGCTAAGAGACTCGGCATAACTGCTCCGGGCACTTATGCGCTTAAGGTCTAGTTTTCAAATCCATCTTAATTTAAAACTTTTGTCATTAATGATTAACCTATGAAAATCGATATATTCAACGAGAAGCTGAATCCGTTCATGAAGAGAAAAGAGATGGTACTTGAAATTAACCATGAAGGAGAAAGCACTCCAAGCAAAGCTGCTGTACAGGAGCTTTTGGCCAAGC
>CAYIKG010000003.1:0-26087 GCA_964363955.1 uncultured archaeon
TTTACTTTCTCAACAGTTTCGGCAATTTCTTGCCGTTTCTGCTCGCATTTACAGCTGGGCAATTTATTTACATCGCTGGCACAGACCTGCTGCCAGAACTTAGAGAAGAAGTAAAGTTGAGTATTTCTTTGATGCAGCTAGTAGCCATAATTTTAGGCATAACTGTTATGTGGACTGTTACAATGATTTTTGCTTAAGATCTCCATTTGATTGAGCAGCCTATTGCTCGTTTTTCTATGAATGACAGTTCTTTTCCACCAAGCAATGCATCAAGAACCATTTTCAGGTCGTGTGAAGTTACAGCATTAGCGTCTTTTGGGTTGTCATCAATGCGACCAGTATATCTGACTATGCGATGTTCATCAAGAACAAAGCAGTCTGGAGTCACTTCACCTCCATACGCACGTGCTACTCCTTGTGTCTCGTCCCAGAGATAAGGAAAGTTGTAATTCCGCTCTTTTGAGCGGATTATCATGTTTTCATAGCTGTCCTCTGGATAATCCGCGTCGTCGTTTGAGTTGATCGCTATTATCTGCACGCCTTTAGTGCCATATTCATTCTGCAGAGCGATTATTCGCTGCTCGCTGCCCTTTGCATACGGGCAATGATTGCAGTAGAACATGATGACAAGTACTTTTTTATTTTTGAAAGACTCCAGTGAATATGTCCTATCATCAACACCAAGCAATTCGAAATCCGGTGCTTTATCGCCTGCTTTGAGACGCATAGCATTACGATGCCCCGAACTTTTTAATAGCTTCCGTGCAAGGCGCACAGGAAAAACCAGTCTATTCATCGCGCGGTAGATGGACATGATGCTGGGGTTATAGATATAACGTACTTTTTGAACGCTTTTTAGCCCATTTTTGGCAATTTTCCAAAGTTATCGTCCAGAAATTGAACGCTTTTGAATGTTGTATCTAATCTTTAGATATGGTTGACTTAGAGAAAAATGATGGGTTTTTAAGTAAAATATCAGATCACAAACAACAGGGAAAAAAACTTACGCCCCCTCTAGCCCAAATTCCTTTTACCTCATCACCTTGGTTACATGATAGAATGCCAGAAATGCTATGGGCAGTCCTTGCAGTAGGAAATCTTCCACGTGATAAGGCACTAGAATTCTTCAGACATGTAGCAAAATATGTTAATCAAAATAAAGATGCATACGATGTTACATCAACATCTATAGGAAAGCTTCCAAAGGAGCAGGCAAATTCGTTTATAACTCATATGCTATCATGGTCACCTGAGATTGCAGAAATCTTACGCCCTTTATGTCTCTACCCTGAACTACCAAATTTAGACGTGTGGAAAGAATTATTAAAAGAACCAGTCCCTGAAGAAGACTGGGAAAAAGTCCGAGTAGCTGTAAGAAAAACATTAGATCATCAGTCACAGGAGTCTACAGACTGCAGATGGATAAAAGTAATGTGCTACGTTGTAGGTGGTAAATTACAGTTAGAATCAAAGGAAGCAGTTGAAGCGATACTACGTTATCCAAATCAAGGGGATCAACAAGTCGTTCGCCCTACTATTCGGGCAACTGAGATTGCTCTACAGATAAGTGATCCAACTGAATGGTCTAAGCATTTTTGGGATTACAGTTATCTTTCTACTGATTGTGTTCCTGATGATGTTTCAGAAAGAAAGGTTAAAGCCCGAAAGGAAGAATGGCTAAGCGAGGATAAAAACCGTGATCATTTTAAAGAACAAACAACTAAAGTTCGGTGTGCACTTACAGATCATTTTTTTGCGCAGCATGGCACTATGATTAATGCACGTAGAGAGGTCTCATTCGGCTTGGCATTATACGGTCTAACACTTTTCACTGAAATCATATTTTATAGGTCATCAAAATCAATAAGCGGTAGAATAGCACTTCGGTCATTAGTTGAAAACTACATAAATTTCAAGTATCTACTCGAAAAAGAAAAGACTGAGACAAAAATATGGGATGACTTCCATCTATACGGAAATGGTAAAATTAAGTTAATTTATATGAAATTAAAAGAAAATAATGTGAGGATGAATTCTGTAAATATGGATGACCTAAGGTTTATAGCTAACGAAGACGCGTGGACTGAATTTGTTCCAATTAATCTCGGTCATTGGGATTCTACTGATATGAGAAAAATGAGTGATGCTGCAGGTGTTAAAGACATATACGATAAGTTCTATGACTACACATCTGGTTTCGTACACGGTAATCGAGGAGCTGTAAGAGAATCTATTTATCAGGTATGTTTCAACGAATTACATCGCTTACATAGGATACCTGCATTTGACATGCCTTTGATGGCAAGCGTTACATTAGACTCAGTTGAAATTGTAAATAAATTACTGGATTGCTTAGACGTTGCATATCCGCCGTTTGAAGCTCGTATTGAACTACCGAGTTAATCTCTCCATAACCTTCCCATAAACCTTGAAAGGCTTATCACTCATAGCTTTTTTTCTAAGATAATGAAGCTCACTCTTGATAATGCCTAACTTCTTTGCCTTAGATTGTGTTAAGCTTATATATATTCTGTCTCAGTTCAAAGTCATCTTCCCTATCCAAAATTAACGCTACGCAAGTAAATATATGGTATGGAAAACGATTAGCTTCATCAATAGGTCTAAGAATAGGAAGCTTATTCTTTTCAAACTCGCAAAGCCTACGACTCCTACTGTCTTGGCTAAAGAGCTGAATCTACATAGGTCTGTTATTAGTAGGTCTCTAATAGATTTGGAGAAGAAAGGGCTTGTTGTATGCCTGAATCCACAGTCTAAGAAGGAGAGGTATTACAAGATTACTGAGAAAGGGTTGAGAATAAAGAAGCAGATAGAGAAACTGTAGTTGAATTTAAAAAGAGAACTAAACTACATATTTTGCATGAATAGATTTTTCATATTAGGCTTGCTTGTGCTAGTCATAACTGTATCGGGCTGTGTAGCAAGTGATATAGGTAAAAACCAAATATACATAAAAGATTCTCAAGTAAGCTCTGAATTTGTCCAACCAAATGGGGAGACATTCAAAGTGTTTTTTACTTTGAGAAATCCGACAAAAACAATAGTACAGCCATATATAATGGCAAAGTACGATAGTAACTTACTTGTTTTGAACTCTTTTGGATTTGACAGACCTAAAGAAGTTCAGAGCGTCTTACCGCAAGATGAAAATAGCTATTTCTTGGAGTTTAGAACACAAATTCTAGATAAACCACAAGCAGGTCAAACTACTAAAATAGATATATTACTAGTAGGCGCTCCGACTGATTCGAATGCACTTGAAACCGCAACAGTTGAAGTAAAAATTGCTAACAGAGTGGGCTGAGTGGTTCAAAGATGGTTAGAAAGAAAAAAGAAGATTCAGAAACTAAAAAGAAAAAGCCTACCAACTACCAAAAATTAGCAAATATTGTGGCGGTATTAGGTTTTGCGCTTTCCCTATATCTGGCTATGACATTACAAATACTACCAGCCTTAAACAAGGAAGAAATTGTCATAAGCCTTCCTGTATCATGCACACCAGACCCAAAAACTGCAGAACTTATTGAGTTTCCAATATCCAATAATCTTGGATATGATGTGTCGTTTACATCGTCAGTAGACATTTATCCAGAAACATATAGTATAAATGATAGAATTATACCAAATAAAGGCATTCTTTACCATAACCAAGAAAACGTTCCGAATTTTATTGGGTACAACATTACATTTAACAATAAAGGTAATTACGAAGTAATACTTACGATACAATATGGAAAAAGCCTAAGTTTATCAAAAACCATACTGTGCAATGTTTCATAAATTCCATTTTGATTTGACCTCTCTGTGTATTCTTTCTTAAACACTGACCCACAGAATTACATTTTAAAAATGCATCGACTTAAGCGTTCAAAAACCGAGATTTATCTATAACCCATGGACATGATGCTCCCTACGGGATTTGAACCCGTGTCCTCGGCTTGAGAAGCCGATATCCTTGCCGGGCTAGACTAAGGGAGCTTTGTGATTTTAAAGTAATGGTACGAATTATTTAAAATGCAGCGCAGGGTGTGGGAATCGATAGCGCAATCATGGAACCGCCGCAGGCAGGAACCCTGGAAAGAGGTTGCTGATTTCTCGAAAAACAAGAAACATTTTCTAGATCTCGGATGCGGCTCTGGCAGGAACTTTCTGCAGGGCAAGAACTACGTTAGCATTGATTTTTCAAAAGAAATGCTTTTGCTCGCAAAACAGAATGCAAAGAAGAAAAAGGCAAAAGCGCATCTTATTCGCGCGGATCTATCTGAATTGCCATTAAAGAGCAATATCTTTGAGAATGTTCTGCTCGTTGCTGCGCTTCACGTTCTTGTCGGGGATAAAAAAAGAAGGTGCCTCGAAGAAGCAAGACGTGTCATGAAGAAAGGTTGTCATGCCCTCGTCACTGTCTGGAACAAGAATCAGCCAAGGTTCGCTAAAAGCAGGAAAGTCGTATTCGTGCCTTGGAATGTCGATGATAAAAAATACATGAGATATTATTATTTATTCGAAAAAGATGACCTGAAATCGCTTCTTTCTAAATATTTTGAGATAGAATATATAGAAAGTGAAAGAAAATTAGGTTTTGGTGAAAATATAGTTGCTGTTGTGAAAAAATTATGATAGCTTACATGATAATTGCAATGGGAGCTGGGTTTTTGCTATCTTATTTTCTTTCAGGTATTGCCCTGGCTCTGATATTTCTGCTTATCTGGGTTGATAAAGCAATTATCGGCTACACAGGAATTCTTCACCGCTTTGGCATCGAACTCACTACTGTGACCACGGTCTTCCTTGGCCTTTTGTTCGGCGCCTTATTTGCGTTTGTTTTCAGCCTTGTGGTCATTGTGCTTGCTCATGGGTTTAAGCGCATTTCATTTCCTTCAATGCCAGGCGAGTGGCCGCCGTTTGTGCCCTATCCGTACAATTTCATCGACGCTGTAGGCGCTGCAACAGCAGCGATAGTAAAAATGTCTGTGCTTCCAGCACTGTTAATAGTGCTCGCTGTGAAAGTTGTCCTTTACATCATAGTTGATAGAATGGCATTTGGCAAGCCGCCTGATTTTATCGGAGGTATGACAAACGTGGTATTTAACCTGGCTGTATTTTTGCCAATATCGCAGTTTTTCATTGCTGCAACTGGCGCAGCTTTGTTAATTTAAATTCTCTTTGGGAATATGGTTTTGGGGATTAAGTTTTTTGACCAAACTCTTTCCCAAAAAAGTTGAGCGAGGGTAGCCAAGTCTGGTCAAAGGCGCAAGGCTTAGGAGTGCGAAGCTCAGAAGCCAGACAACCAGCATTGAGAAACCTTGTCGGTTAGTCCGTTCGTCGGTTCAAATCCGGCCCCTCGCATAAGGCCTTTTTCTTTAAGAAAGAAAAATCCCTTGGGGAAAAAGAAATATTGGAATATATATTAAAGAGATGAACCCAAAGAACACTATGAATGCCCTGTTTGTTTGCACAGCAGCCCTGCAACGGAGCCCTACTGCCGCAGAGATTTTTTCTGATATTGCCAGGGAAAAGAAGATTTCTGTGAATGTGAAGTATGCTGGCATCCACATGCTTGCGATACCAAGAGTTGACAAAGAGCTTATAGACTGGGCTGACATGATCTATGCCATGGAAAACATTCATAAGGATTTTATTTTATCAATAGCCAAAAATGCTGGAAAAAAGATAAAGGTGCTGAATATAAAGGATATATATTTCCGCGGCGCCCCTGAACTTAAAGAAATATTGCGGAAGAAGCTGGAAAAGGAGATTAAATGATTTCATCTAGAACTAAGAGAAGGTACGCTCTTGTTTTTATCATGGTATCAGGCATATTCATCTTTCTTATCGGAGGTGCTTCTATATTTCTTCTTAATGAATTTGTATTGAATATATTGTTGGTTACGTACATAATTGCATTGTTTGCTGTAATCTATTTCATACTTAAAAATATCAAAATCTACAGAAAATTCTCGCTTGATCTGTGGCGCGCGCAGGCGCACACGCCTATGTCTGCTTTAACAAACAAGCACTGCCCGAGGTGCAACAAACTTCTTTACCAGACATTCTTTGCAGAAGGCGGCTTCCCGCAGATGTACGTATGTAGGAAGTGCAACTACGCAGGGCCTATCGGACTTGTTCTGAAAAAAACAAAACAAAAACGTAGAAAGAGAAAAAGATGAATTACTGTGGTTTATATGCCTGAAGCATTTTTACAACTTCATGAATATCGAATGGCTTTGTTATCAGACTATTGCAATACTTTCCTGAGAAAAATTCTTCTCGTGTAAGACCACGTTCAGCTAAATAAGTGTTTAAACTATCTGGGTCGCCTGTCATTAGAAATGCTGCACCATGGTATCCATGCTTTCTGGCCTCTATTATAAGATCTACTCCATTCATATTTGACATTTGAAAATCAGTAAGCACAGCAAAATAACCATCAGGTAATCTATCGAGTCCTTCTCGGCCATCTGGAGCTGTTTCTACTTCGTATCCATCAGATCTAAGAAAAGCACTAGTCATTCTGCGCATGTATGGATCGTCATCTACAACTAAAATCTTTGGCATATAATCAGAAACATCTTAATGAAAAATTATATAAGCTTATACATAGCTCAATATCCGTTTAACACGATCAATACCAATAGCCATTATAAATGTCGCCAGCCTTGGGCCGTGATCCTGGCTGATCAGTGCCAGATAGCAGCCGCGGAAAAAGTCTTTTCCGAGATCGCTTTTCTTTGCGACATCATAAAGCAGTGAATTTATTTCATCTTCTGACATTTTTTGATGCAGGTTCTTGTCAAGCTCTTTCAATGCTTCTTTCTGCTTGCCTGATAAAAGAGCCAGATCAGGCATTTTATTTATATTTAATCTCATCTCCGGCATAACGCGCTCGATCCAGTTATTGGCCAAAGACAGCCTGTAGTCAATCCCATCGATGTCTTTTTCTGAAAATTCCTTGAGAAAACTTATTGCTATGTTCTTCGTATTTTGGTCATGTCCGTACATGGATGAAATCATTGCTGCAAGCTGGTACGGTATGCGCACAGGCAGTTTCGCAGGCAATTCTTTCATGCTCGATTCGTACATGCGCATTATGTTTACTTTGTCTGTCTCATTCTTCTCTTCTTCAGCGCCAAAATATAGCTTTTCCGCCCGATCGAACTCGTCGACCAGAAGATGGATATTACTCATATCAACATTTCTCTGCTTCTTGCTCCGCTTTGTGTAGAAGTACATGAAGACCTCTGGTTCGATGATCTCGAGCATCTCTTGCACAATGAATGCATTGCCGCGGCGCGCAGACATTTTTTCGCCATTTATCAGCAGAAATTCATAGACATGCGGTATCGGCGGCTCGCTTTCATAAATTTGTCTCATTATCTCCTGCCCGATTTTCCAGCTGCCTTCTGCGTGCTCTTTGCCAAATGGTTCAAAGGTCGTGGAGAACATGACCCATTGCGCAGGCCATTCAAATGTCCATGGCAATTTGCCGTGACGAAAGCCTGCTTCACCTGAATGGCCGCAGCCCTCGACCTTGTATTTTCCAGCCAGTGCCTTTAGTTTGCATTCATATTTTATTGCGTGTTTTTCAAGATCAAAGCCGATGGATCTGCCTATAATGCGACCGCAGTTTTCGCAAATAGCATCAAATGGTATGAAATCGCCCTTTCTTGTTTTCTGAAATTTTTGTATTATTTTTCTTGAAAGATCTATCTTTGCCAATGCAAGCATGACGTACTTGTCAAATCTGCCTTCGTTGTACAAGTCATTTGTCGAATATATTTCTATGTCATCTATGCCAATAGCTGATATGCCATCTTCGAGCACACGTGCAAAATGCCTTGCCCAAGAATCACAGCAGTCAAAAGGATCTGGAATGCTGACGTATGGATAGCCCAAGTACTTGCTTATTTTTTTCTGCGACTCTTCATCTAGCAGAACCCATTTGCCGTCAAGGTCCGGCAACCTCAGTGGCACTGTCCTAAGTGGATCGCGGTCATCGTGGGTATATACCACACGAGAGGAAAAGCCTTTTTTGAGCACTGCCTTGTGCACGATATATGCTTTAACTATATCAAAGAAATTGCCTATGTGCTTTGCACCGCTTGTTGAGCCAGCTGCGCGGCACGTGACGATGTTTTTCTCTTCTTTCGCTCTTTCTATCGCCTGAGCCGCGATCTTGTCTGCCCAGAATATATCTTTAGTATTAAAAACATTATTTTCATTTTTTTTCATAAACATCTTATCTTTTGACAAGGCTTATTGCTGTATTGGTGTCGATGATGTTTTTTATTGCTCTAATTTTGTCTATCTTTTTATTAAGCTCATTTATTGTCGGCGCATCGATTATAGCAACGATATCATATTCACCTGATATTTCATAAATGCTGCCAGAGAATCTTTTCAGCCGATTGATAACATTTTTTATATTCTTCGCTTTTATCAGAACAAGGCCTTCGACTACGTTGTGCTTGAGCGTGAATCTTATCTGACCGCTGCCAAGCATGCGCTTTACTCGGTACCTTATGGTGCCCTCGCTTAAGCCAAGGCGCTCTGAAATCTCGACAAAACTTGTCTGAGCATCTTTTTCCAGTATCTTCACGATCTTGTAATCGATTTCATCCTTCATATTTTATTACCTGTTTTTCTTTTACGAAATTCGTAATATTCTTACGAATAGAAAAGCTTATATACTTTTGCGACATGAAATAGTGTTTGGGGGAAGAATGACATCAGTAGTAAAAATTGGTGGAAGCTCTTTAGCGACATTGGACAGTACACTACAAATAATGAAGCAATTAAGAGATTTAGATGAAGATTTAGTCATTACTGTTTCTGCTCAAGGAAAGACAACTGACAGAATAGCTCATGCAATAGAAAGTGCCAGAAATGGTAGAAGAATAGAACCTGAAGAAGTTTTCACGGAATTCGAAGCAATGTACACGGGCTTACCAAAAGGCAATTATTTGAGGGGCCTCAGAGATTCGGTCTTCGGTGAATTTGGAAAAATTTTAGCTAAAGGTAGAGAGGAATTAGACAGCCCATCACAAACAGCTTATCTGCATTTATGCGGTGAAAGGCTATCAGCTGCATTATTCGCTTCCATTATGAGTGGAAATGGAAATAATTCCGAATTTATTGATTTTTTTAGTCATACGTTTCCGCTTGTTGTAAAAGGAGATTACCATAATGCACGTATAGATTTTGATGAAACTAGAAAAAGGGCTTATCTGCAGGAAATTAATAGAAGAAGTATTATTTTACCTGGATACGGTGGCATAGATAAGGAAGGAAGAGCAAAGACACTTGGACGAGGGGGCTCTGATACTACTGCATTCGGGTATCTGTATGCATTCCAGGGAAACAGCCTGTGGATGTTAACAGATGTCGATGGAATATTGGAGAATGCAAATATTGATGGCAGCAGGACAGTAGAAAGCATCGATTTGGCCGAGGCAAAGGATGGCGCAACGCTCGGAGCAAAACTGCCTGGAAGGAGGGCACTCGAAGGGGCTGAAAAATACTTCAAAGAGGGCGCAAGACCAGAGATATTCGTCGCGCACAGCCAGGATATGGATGGCCCAAAAACACGCATAGTCTACAAAACCGAAGAGAAGATGCCAGTAAAATTCGTTGCAGGAAGGGACATAGTGCTGTATGAATTGGAAGGAAACCTTAGAGGCCTTCATAACAAGCTTGAAGAGAGTGGAATAGAATTCGCAGGATTTATTTCAAATGATTATGCACGTATTGTTATACCCGATGACGCTAAAGATTATGCAGCCAGAATAATGGGAGAACTTTTCGAAAACGGCAATGGCAGTAGAGGTGATGTAGAAATACAGAGATATGCGGACTTTTCATTGATCGGCGCTGTAGGAAACGGCATGTATCAGAATGGCAATGAAAACAGCAATGAAAGCTCAGTTGGCATAACAGCAGCAGCAGGCAGTACACTGAGCACCAGTGGTGTTGACATAAAATATAATATGGACCCAGGTAAGGTTTCGCTTGGATTTATTGTAAGAAGAGGGGACATGGCACCTGCAATTAATGCCCTTTACAGAAGATTCTTATCAAATGGTTATTAGCGCAATTAATCCAAACGTTTATTAACTATTTACGTGCAACTTCAAGCATTTATTTCATTGAAAAATATAATAAGTCTATGAATCAGAGCATTTCTGTAATTATATGCACGAGAGATAGACCTGAATATCTGCAAGAATGTATTGCATCTATTCTTCGGCAATCAATGAGACCAAAAGAAATAATTGTTGTAGATGACGCATCCAAAGAAAGATTTGATATAGAATTAATATTAAGGAAAGCTTTTTCTTTTACAGAGAAACTAGCGAATTTATTGCCTATAGGCGAGATAAAAATAAAATACGTAAGAAACAAGCATAGGCAAGGTATTGTGAAAAGCAGGAACCTCGGCATAGCGCTTGCAAAAGGTAACGTAATAGCGTTTATAGATGACGATGGCTATGCGCATAAAGACTGGCTGAAGAACTTATCAAAATACTACCAAAACAAATATACTGTAGGCGTCGGCGGTCCTGTTGTTGAGATTGGTAGAAAAATAGAAACAAGAAACGAAATTAAACGGTTATCATATATAACGCCGCATGGTGATATAAAGCACAATTACAGGATTAAAAGGATTAAAGATGTTAGAAAACTCAGGATTGCGTATGTACGGTTTCTTATGGGTGGCAACATGTCATTCAAAAGAGATGTGTTGATGGGTCTTAATGGTTTCAATCCGCAATATAAGGGCAATTATTACAGGGAAGAAACCGATATGTGTCTCAGAGCTTCTAAGTCAGGCAAGGTCATATTCGAGCCATCTGCAGTAACGTACCACAACACGGCAAGACACGGCGGAACAAGAGATATTGTGCGTCTGGATAGCTTCCTTTACTGGTATTTCAGAAATACTGTGTTTTTATTTTTTAGAAATTTCGGTCTCAAAGACGCAGTAACAAAAACATATAGGCAATGCAAAAAATATATTAGGCGCGCTAGGAACAGTACGCTTAAGGTTAATAGGGATTATTTAACAACAAGCACGACTCTCAAAATATTGCTCGCCATTATAACAGGCGCATTAGCAGGGATAATTATCGGCTTGGTTTTTGACAAGCCGCTAAAGAAATTGGTATACAAAAATCCTGAGTATGTCATGTTGCTCACTATTCTTCTCACGGGTGCAACATTCCAAATTATCGATTCTAAGAATATAGTGGATGTTATAGAAAATGTGAATAAAGCTTGATAAAAATGGGAATTTGATGTGGCTTAGTAGCGAGCAAAATAAATATTTGGAGCTCAAAAGGTTTATTAGCTTATTCCTCGGAACATCAAACAATAATTATCGCATACGTAAAGGTTCAGAGCTGCAAAAGCTTATTAGCTTAATGCCCAATTTATAATGCATGTCTTATCATGATCTAGCTTTGTTTTTAGCATTTGTCGCTATCATCGCAGTATTGCTCTATGTTGACCGGAGAAAAGTAAAGCGCGAAGGCGTCATGCTCATAAGGCGCACCTTAAAAGGAAGGGATCTCATAGACAGAATAGCTAGGATCTCACCAGGATTCTGGAACGCCCTCGCTGTATTGGGCATAATCATTGGCATACTTGCCATGGTCTTTGGTTCTGTTCTGCTCGCAAGCAACTCAATTGCCATTGCCAAAGGCGAGCAACAAGAAGGTGTTCGTCTTGTTTTGCCAGCACCTACAGGCGAAGCCAACCTGCAGCCAGGATTTTTGCTTTTGCCGTGGTGGGTCTGGCTCATAGCCATTTTTTCTGTTGTCGTGCCCCACGAGCTGTTCCATGGCATAATGTGCAGGATAGAGCGCATTCGCATTAAATCAGTTGGATGGGTCCTGCTATTTATAATACCTGGCGCATTTGTCGAGCCAGATGAAAAGCAGCTGAAAAAAGCTAGAAGAAGCGTGAAGCTCAAGGTCTACGCCGCCGGCAGCTTTGCAAACCTGCTCCTTGCCGGAATTATGCTTTTAGTAATGCTGTTCTCGTTCAATGCGCTCTTTGAGCCGACGAGCACTTCATTTATTGCGAATGAATCATCTGTGTTTGAAAAGAACTTGTCTGGATTTATTTTATCTATTGATGGAAAAGAAATATCTAATACAAATGAGTTCAGAGAAATATTATCAAATTATAAGCCAGGTGATTCAGCAGACATCGTGGTTGCTGAAAATGCCCGTTTCATACCAAAGATAAATGCTGCAGATTTTATCGCTCCTGCTGCCATGGTTGATGAGAATAATGTTACAACGTATATTGTAATATTTCAGGAACATCCGGATGAAGCTGGCAAAGCATACCTAGGTGTTGTCATACCGCCTGTAGATGGCGTAAAGCAGAATGACTCTGGATTCTCGCTTTACATGCTCTTGTTCTGGATCTTCGTGCTCAATCTTGGCATAGGAATTGTTAATATATTGCCAATAAAGCCTCTGGACGGCGGATTGTTTTTCGAAGAGATGTTGGGCAGGTTCACGAAGCAGACAAAGACGATAGTGAAAACTGTGTCAATAATCATTTTATTGCTTCTGATATTCAATCTAATAGGGCCGATATTTGTTTAGATGCATCTAAGGAATGGATTTTTATTTCTATTCTTTAATGGTTATTAATGCTAGCGCTATTGCGGCTTTTGAGACCTGAACAATGGTATAAGAATCTGATTGTATTCTTAGGACTCATTTTCTCGCAAGAACTATTTTTTCAAAACTTTATACTTAGAACTTTCATCGCTTTTGTTATTTTGTGCATTTACTCAGGAGTCAATTACACTATAAACGATATCGTTGATGCAGAAAAAGATAAGCGCCACCCTGAGAAAAGTCAGAGGCCTATTCCATCCGGCAAAGTCAGTAAAGGGCAAGCTGCGGCATTTACTCTCCTGCTTTTATCAATAGCTGTGTACACATCCTTTTCACTGAGCTATTTATTCGGCCTAGTTTCATTATTATTTTTCTTTGTAGGAATAACATATACATTCTTCCTTAAAAATCTGTACCTCGTTGATGTCATTACAATTGGTGCTAATTTCAGCTTAAGAGCGGTACTTGGCGTGTTAGTGATAGATGTCTTTCTCTCTCCCTGGCTAGTTATATGCACTTTCCTGCTTGCCCTGTTCCTGGCGTTGGGTAAAAGAAAAAGCGAGCTGGCTTTCCTTGGAAAGACTGCAAAAAAACATAGAAAAGTTCTGGAATCTTACAATAATCCGGCTACAGATTATCTTATAATAGCAACATTGTCTGCTTTGTTCATTTCTTACAGCATATATTCGGTAATAGCAAAGGCAAATACGTACATGATATTAACAATACCGATTGCCACATTCCTGCTCTTCAGGTACATGAGCTTTGTATTCACACAAAGCAAGATATCAAGGAACGCTGAAAAAGTCTTTACTGACAAGCCAATGCTCTTTGGTATAAGCGTCTGGGTTATTCTTGCGTATATGATTCTATACGTATTTGTGTGATTCTATGAAAATTCTCATAGTATCTCATTATTATCATCCCTATGTTAGTGGAATGACTGTATACGCCAAAAACTTGGCAGAAGGGCTCACGAAGAAAGGCCATAAAGTTTCTGTTATCACAACAAGATATGAAAAATATCTAAAATCAAACGAAATCGTGAATAAAGTTAATGTAATCAGGGTGCCAATAGCATTCAAATTCAACAGAGGGGCATTTTCACCTTCGTTTGTGAGTCAATTCGCGAAAATTGTCAATGATTTCGATGTTGTTAACATACATGCACCTATCTTTGAAGCAGGCTCTCTGGCCGATATTGCAAAAAATAAAGGAAAGAAAGTTGTTGTTACTTATCACTGCGATCTGGATATGAAAGGCGTTGCCTCGAAGATTATAGAAAGACTATACTATTCATCTGTTAAAAAGGCGCTGGAATATGCAGACAGTATTGTAGTGAATACAATGGATTATATGAAGAATTCTAAGGTGAAGGAATTTTCAAATAAGGCAGTAGGAATTATTCCGCCAATAGAAGCAAATAAATTCAGATATGAAAGGGGTTTCAAGAAGAAATACAGTATACCAGAAAAATCTGAAATCATTGGATTTCTAGGAAGGATCACAAGAGAAAAAGGAGTTGAATATCTTGCCTTAGCAATGCCAGAAATACTTGAGAAAAGAAATGCAATTCTTGTTGTCGCGGGCGAAGGCGAAAAAGTTGCAGGTGGTAAAAAAGAATCGCTAAAATTTCATGTAATGAAAATTTCAAAAAAACTTGGTATTGAAGATAGAATAATATTTACTGGATTTCTAGATGAGAAAGACAAAAACAAGTTCTATTCTGCTTGCAGTGCTTTTGTCGTGCCAAGCACTGGCAGCCTTGAGTCGTTCAATTATACACAAGTCGAGGCAATGCTCTGTGGAACGCCTGTAATTGTGACAAATCTCCCGGGTGTTCGAGTTATGGTAACCAAAATCAAAGGCGGTCTGATTGTTCCGATAAAAAACAGCAAAGCAATTGCAGACGCTGCGATAAAGATATTGAGTAACCGAAAGAAATATGTTGTAGAAAGAAAAAAATTGCTAAAAATTTTTGGCATTGAAAGATCTGTGAACCCGTATGAAAAATTATTCAGATGACAGGGCGTTTGCTTTTAGATTTTATGCAAATCTAGTAAAAAGATATAAAAACTCAGGCAACCTGCTTGAAATAGGCTGCTCGTTTGGCCATCTTTTGAAGAGGCTCGAAAAAAAATTCAATGCACACGGCATCGACAAATCACCTTACGCGATAAAATTAAGCAAGAATGTCTGCAAGGGATCAAAAACATCTATAGGAGATGCAGAAAATTTAAGATTCGGAAATAATTCTTTCGATGTTGTAATAGCTTTGCACGTCTTGGAGCACATAAAAAATCCAGATAAAGCTGTAAATGAAGTAAACAGGGTGTTGAAAAAAGGTGGCGTTTTTATTTTCGCCACACCGAATATTTCGTCACCGATGAGAAAAATTAAAGGCAAAAATTGGTTTGGCTACCTCGATAAAACACACGTATCAATGCTTGAACCAAAAGAATGGATAGAAATTTTAGAAAAAAGAAAATTCAGATTAGTAAAAACGTTTTCTGATGGCTTCTGGGATGCGCCGTATGCTCCGTTCATACCAGTAATGATCCAAAAACCAGTATTCGGGTTTATGACTGCTGTGCAGTTTATTTTTTGTCTGCCATTTATTCCAGTCAGACTTGGGGAGAATTTGGTTGTGGTGGCTAAAAAGCATTAACTAAATATTTTGGATTCAATAAAATTCTTTGCAAAGTTCTTTTTTGGTATTGCAATCAGAAATATAATTATTAATCCGACAATTGTAAGGATTTTTCCTATGCTATTAATCATCGTATCAGAATAGTACAGTCTGACATCCTCCTGGTCTGGATAAACAAGCATAAAAGATGGTGAGACAAGATAAATCTTTTCTGCGCCTTCCACGTGCCAGTTGGGGAAATACGAGACTTTTACTATATGCGGCTTGCCTATGCAGTTTGTCCTGAATTTTATTTCTTCATTATAAAATTCTTCACCAATAATGCAATTATTATCCACTTTGATTCTTTTCAGATCATCTATGTTTTCAGCTTTCGCAAATCTATTATCATCTGAAAAGGCAATGGGCACATCAACTTTGTCCAGCTGCGTCCACCAGTTAAGGGACACGTTTTTCCATTCGGTGCCTTCGGCACTTATAGCATTTGGCTCGAACTCTGGGACGTAGACGTACGAGCCATTATGAGTAAGCAATTCATAGATTTCCCATTCTCCAACTTTTTTCACAAGCTTCCAGTCTGAGCTGTTTTTCAGGTCTTCTTGAACTGTTTTGAAAGCTGCTACATAGTATTTCACATTCATTATGGTTACGTGCTTTGTTCCTGCCACAAGGTTGTGCGACGTTGTTCTTTCTCTTCCAGCAACTGTAGGAATACCAGCGCAGTGCTTTGACATCTCACACTGGGCGTATGATATAAATGGTGAAGAAATCGTCGCTTGTGCGTAGACACCTTCCAACGTCGGTTTTTCAGCAAAATATGGTATTGATTCAAATGCCCTGACTGTGCCCAAGCGGTCGTTTATATCTTCTAGATCATTCCACGTCCGTGCTTTATAAGGAGAAGCTCTTATGAAGTCATTAATTTCCTTATACGTATTCCAATGTACCTTTGATTCATATCCCTCGTAGTTCCATTTTATCCAGTCGTCTATGAATGAAACAGAGCTGTTCAAATATACTATGGTTATGATAAGTGTAATTATTGGTATAGTCAGAAGCCCTTTCAATTTAATTCTGAAAAGAATTTTACCTATAGCACACGCAGACAGCACGAGTACAAAAAAATACATCATTGGCCAGAATCTTATGTTTGCAGTAAATAGATACTCTGCATTCAAGAAAGCAAAGTAAGACACTAATAAAATAAATGAAAAGTAGAGAATTCTTCTGTCATTTTTTTTCACTCCAATATATACTGCTATTGCTGCAAGTAAGTGAAAAACCAGTGCTTCTTTCGGGTACCATTTCAGAAAATCATTGGTGCTCCAGTTTCTTCCGTATCCTGTTGTATAAGAGAGGTTGGATAGCAGCGGCAACAGCCAGAACGATAAAATAAGGAATGAGAGAAAGAATGCCAAGAACACGTATTTAAAATTAAACCAGGAAGCTTTCCTGTCTTTTGTAAGAAAAAAGAATAGAACTGACAAAGCAGCGATAACAGCTGTTACAATATGAGTGAGAAGGATTATTGCAAATAATATTGGAATCCAGAGAGAAAATTTCCTTTCATTTATTTTCTTGTAGGCATATCCTATAAACAAGACCATGAATGAGAAGCTGATACTGTAAGAAAACTCTCCAGCAAGCATGCTTGGAATGTTGCCACCAAATACAGTATTGGCTTCATTGAAAATGAAGAATAGAGCCAGTATCGCAGCAATGATAGGTATTGGAAACCTGAATTTCATGAATCTCATAGCCAGAAATGTAAAGAGCGGCAGTGTAAATATGCCCAACACGGTTATGAGCTTGAATGCCACTTCCATTGGTATTGCATAGCTGAGAAATGCCATCAGGACATAAGCTAGTGGGAATTGGAATTGGAATATAGGAAAGCCAAGCCACCTGTCCTGGGACCAACCAGATATTTTTCCATTCGGAATAAGATACTCGGCCATATATTTCTCAAGGTAGATCATCGAGCCTGTGTCGCCGCCTGAAGTAGTGGTTGCTGAGAGCATCAATTGAGGCGTAAAATAAGAAATTAAATAAGCAAACACGGTTAGAAGAATAATTATGTTTATGATAGTTTCTTTATTTCTTATTATAAGAGCTCTTATTGTGCTGACGGTTCCTCTTTGATCTCTTCCTTTTTTCTCCATTTTTTCACCATTATCGACATTATATTGTAGACTACTAGGATCCCAACAAGCACTATAACTACGATTATAAGAACGCCGCTTGTATCTACCTTTGAATCGTCGCCATTGCTTGTCGTTTCTTCTCCAATGCTGATAACGCCGTTTGCAGCGTATGAATAATGCTGCTCGTCCTCATAGCTCAATACTGCAAACACCGCATAGTTGCTGTTATCTAAAGCACCGACATTATCTACAACAAAGCTTTCTTGTCTGGTCTCGCTTGCATTCAAAAATATGCTTTTTTGCGCTTCCAGTGAACTTAACTCATTTGGCAGGTAGAGCTTTGCAGAAACTTCATGCGGCTTGTCATCGAGATTCCTTACATTCATAACAAGGATACCCCTGTCTTTTATTGCTGCTTTTTGAAGCGAAGCTGTAACGCGCGATAGCGATGGCGCATTGTAAATTATGTTATTTGGCGATACAGCTGAAAATGGGTAGCCGTTCGCATCCCTGTACTCTACAATTATTGCAAACCCGTATTCACCGTTTTTCTGTTCTTCAGATTCTATTCTGAATACAGTTGCGTATTCGCCATTTTGGTCGATCCTGCCTGCAAACACGCTTTCAGAGGAGAATTCGTCTGGGAGCAGAAGCGATATTTTCACATCGTGCGCAGGTTCATCACCGCTATTTCTCACAGTCACGTTTAGATCAGCGTGGTTACCAGTCATGACGACAGCATCTGCCGTTGTTGTTATGGATATGAAGTCTGCACGCGCAAAACTGGCCAGCGCTAAAACGATCAAGGCAGTCAAAAGCACAGTTTTTTTCATAGCTACATCCTTATTCGATATTTTTTTAAATACAATAAAATCACCAATATAAACTTTCCATTGCATATTACTGAAATGCCAGCACCGTATAGGAGGGGTTATCATCATACAAAATCCAAGGGCCACGAAAGTTCTGTGGACTGCGGATATTGCGGCAGACGTGTGCCGAGATGGAAGACCTTCGTTACTTACCGGGGTTTCAGGATAAATGACCCGGTTATAAGAAAACAGATGGACCCAAGGCAGATGAGCATGTTTCAGAGAAAGATGTATGCATGCCCATCGTGCGCCCGTTATCGTGGCATTGTTCAAGTTGGCCGCTCCCGCAAGAGTCGGGGCGGTCGTCAGGCAAGATAGGTTAGTTCTATTCAAAATCTATATATAGCGCATAGATTATTATTTCTTTATGCCTGAAACTAGCAGAGCTGCTACAATGCTTGCTATACTAAAAAAGCAGTACGAGCCAGAAGCAGAGGCACTAGAAAAAACAGGGCATACGCCCATAGAAGGAAAGGAGTTTAGCAAAGAATTAAAAAAAAGAAAACATTCCGATCCAGATGAATGGCTAAAAAGGAAATTAGAAGATCATGGCATAACATTGGAACAAGCCCTGCAAAAAGAATCACCTAAAGAAAAGCTATCACAACCAGAAAATTTGATGCAGCCAGAAAAATTACCTATGCCAAAGATTCAGTATCAATCAGAAATAAAGCCAGAAGTGCAAATCAAGCAAGAAAGACCAGAAATGCAAGTTGTACAAGAAAAACAAGAAGTGCAATATCAATCAGAAATACCGGTGCAGAAAAAACCAGAACTGCAAAAACCTGAGAAGAGACCATTGACAGGATTTTTCAGAAAATTTTCAAAAAAACCAAAAACACGGACTGAAGAAAAGGTGCAACAAGAATTAAAGCCGCAATTACAAGTAAAATCACCACAGGAAACGCCCCATGAAAAAAGAAAATTGCGCGGTATGTTATACAGAAAACTTAAGCGCAAGGATTATGTTTATCCATACCCCAAATTTTCCATTGAGAAGGAAAAGTTTTCAAATATTGTCTCTAGTGAAGAGGTAAAGGAGCACCACGTAGTCTATCCATTGATTAAGCCATTTGCATTTGCAAGCATAAAGTGGGACAATACAGAAAATGCAATGATTTATAGCGTAGTCGAACCAGAGCTCACAGAAGAGGACAAGAAAATATTGGAAATATTGAAAGAAGGCCTGATACAAGTCATAAACGTAAGCTTCGATGACATAAAGAACAGGGGCAAAATGCTGGATTTTCTTGAAGAAAGTGTGAGAAAATTCCTGTACGAATACGACTTCAAGTTAAATGAACAGCAGTACATGAAAATAATGTATTATATTTTCCGAGATTTTATCGGCTTGAATGAGATAGAGCCTATTCTGCACGATTCTTATATAGAAGATATAGGGGCTGATGGCGTAGGTATTCCTATTTACGTCGTCCACCAGAGATACGGCTCGGTCAAGACAAACATTGTGTACAACGATGAAGAAAAATTAAAGGAGTTTGTAACAAAGCTTGCAGAGCGCTGTGATCGCTATATAAGCTATGCAGAACCTTTGCTTGATGGTTCTCTGCCAGACGGAACAAGGGTACACGCATCACTGGCAGCTGATGTTACGACAAGAGGACCTAGTTTTTCAATAAGAAAATTCAGAGAAACGCCCTTCTCGCCAGTCGACATTGTCAAGCTTAATACAGCAAGCCCTGAGTTGCTTGCGTATCTATGGTTTGTTGTCCAGAATGGTGCGAACATATTGATAACAGGCGGTGTCTCGACTGGAAAGACTTCTTTCCTTAACTGCCTTTCATTGTTCATCCCGCCTGAGGCAAAAGTCGTGAGCATAGAAGATACGAGGGAACTTTCTTTGCCGCATGAAAACTGGGTTCCTGGCGTATCGCGCGTTGGTTTTTCAGGAAGCGGGGTTGGTGAGGTTTCAATGTTCGAGCTTCTCCGTGAAAGCTTTAGGCAGAATCCTGACTATCTTATTGTCGGGGAAATCCGTGGCAAAGAAGCTTATGTCATGTTCCAGGCAATGGCCTCAGGCCATCCAAGCATGTGCACAATGCACGCAGGGAGCATTGATGACGTCATCAAAAGACTGCAGACAAAGCCAATAAGCCTTTCTGCAGGATTGCTTGAGTCGCTTGATGTTGTCATCGTCATGGTCCACGCACGTGAAAAAGGAAAGTCTGCGAGACGTGTCAAGGAGGTTGTTGAACTGCAAAGCATCGAAGTAGAGAGCAACAGGGCCCGCGTCACAAAGTCATTTTCATGGCTGCCTGCGATAGATAACTTTGAGTACAGAGGCGATTCATGGGTTTTGCACAAAATATCAAAGGAAAAGGGCATTCCGATGGATAAAATAGTAAAGGAAATATCAAGAAGGAAGAAACTCATAAACTGGATGGTTGAAAACAATGTTGTTGACTTAACCGAAGTTATTAATCAAATAAATCTTTACTATCGCAATCCTGAAAAATTAAAGGACATTGTCGGGCCTTAGTATGATAAAAAAAGTGCCAACAGGAATTCCTGGACTTGACGATATTACAGACAAAGGCATACCTGAAGGAGATCTGATTTTGGTTTCAGGTCCTAGTGGCACAGGAAAGACGATAATGGGCCTTCAGTTTCTTCTTTCTTCAAAAGACAAAGGCATTTTTGTGAGCTTTGAAGAATCTCTTTCGCAGATAAGATTGACCGCCAATAATTTTGGATGGGACGTCGAAAGAGCCGAGAAAGATGACCGCGTGCGCCTGTTGAAATACGATCCTTTCAAGCTCGAGGACATATTCGAAGTAATGGAAAATAACATAATGGAGATGAATGCACGCAGGGTTGTCGTAGATTCGATATCTGCTTTGGGCATCTACATAAAGGATCTTGGGGATCTGAGGAGGATGATACTTCAGATAAGCAACATGTTGAGAAAAAATAACTGCACATCCCTTGTCATTTCAGAAATATTAAGCCCGAAAAAGCTTTCCAGATTTGGCGTAGAAGAATTTGTTACAGACGGTGTTATAGTATTGCACAGCATATTTTCTGACGGCGAATACAAAAGGGGCATAAACGTGTGGAAGCTTCGCAACAGCAAACATTCGAGGAAAATACACCCGTACAATATAACAAGCAAAGGCATAGTTATTGACCCAAGAACTGCTATAAAATCTTTATAGCAGGGCACGTGACAATAGAAATATATGGGCATCTATAGAGTCGTATTAAGAAAGTTCAGCAATATTGGAATAAAATACCTCAAAGGCTACGTCAGCCCGCTTAAAGAGGCGATAATAAAATCGAACCTTAATATTATCTTTGAGCTTTACGTAGGCAAGATGCTTCTTATTTCATTCTTTGGTCTTCTCGTCGTCTTTGCTGTAACAAGTTTCTATATTACATTCATAGGATTCCCGCTTGTCTTCGGCATTATAAGCGGGTTAATACTTGGCATTACAATGTTCTTCATCCTACTTACAGTTTACCATTCCTATCCGTACCATCTTCTTACATCAAAGAAAAGCAAAATAGATGAAAACATGCCTTTTGCAATAAACCACATGGCAGCCATAGCCGCAAGCGGTGTGCCCCCTTTTATAATATTCAAAATTATTGCAACTGTACCTGAATATAGTGAAATAAAAAATGAGGCAGAAGCGATAGAGAGAAACATAGAGGTATTTGGCATGGACATAATATCAGCAGTAAAAAACGTTGCTGAAAGGACGCCGTCGCCTGCGTTCAAGCAATTTTTGAGCGGTATCATAGCTTCAATAGAGACAGGCGGTGACTTAAAAAAATACCTTGAAAATTCTGCAAGGGATGCGATGTTCGAATACAGACTGAAGAGAGAAAAATATCTGCAGACTCTCTCCACGTACGCTGATTTCTATACAGCTGTACTTATTGCAGCACCATTATTTTTCATATCCATACTGTCAGTAATGGCACTGATCGGCGGCCAGATATTTGGCTTGAGCATACCTATGGCCATGACCCTTGGCACCTATCTGCTCATACCTTTGCTGAACATAGCGTTTATAGCATTCGTGCATTATACGCAGCCAAGCTTGTAGGTGAAATTTATGAGAATCAGAAAGTCCCATAGCAAGAATGTAAAGCGAAAGAAGAAAGGGCTCAAGCTCAATATGCTCAATCTTACGATGATTACTGTATCTGTAGGGCTTGTCATACTTTCAATTAATATAACATACTTCATTGACTATTCCCAGATTTTTACAACACTGAACCTTATTATCGCAATTATAGCACTGGGCATTCCTTTGAGTTACAGGTATACGACATTCAAAAAATTCAAGCGGATAGAGTCAATGTTCCCGCGTTTTCTGAATGACATAACCAATGGCGTCAATACCGGAATGACGGTCACGCAGGCCATAAGGTCTGCTGCCAGAAATGATTATGCTGAATTCACGCCGTATGCAAAGGAAATGGCAGCAAAGATAACCTGGGGCATACCACTTTCAAAGGTTTTTGATGATTTTGCAAATAAGATAGGAAGCGCTAACATGAGACGCATTGTGCAGACAATAAACGAGGCGCACAAGAGCGGTGGCACGATACACACTGTGCTTACAGCAGTGGCTGAAACCACGCAAGAGCTGGAAAAAATAAAAAGAGAGAGGTCGGCAAGCGTATATTCTCAGATGATAAATGGATATATGATTTTTTTCATCTTTCTTGGCGTAATGATCGGTATATCGTCTTTCCTTATACCAGCCTTCCAGTTCGGCGAGGCGCAGGGAAATCTGCAAGATGTTTTGCCAGAGCTTTTCCGCAATCTTGTCATCATACAGGGCATATTTGCTGGTCTTGCAATAGGCAAGATGGCTGAAGGCACGCTAGTCGCCGGCGTCAAGCATTCAATGGCGTTGACGGTAATCGGCTATTCTGTGTTCATCTTTTTTGTATAATTATATAGAATTTACTTAGCATTATTTATCAAAGCATTGATAAACAAAACTATATATATCATTGGTGTGCAAAATACTCATATTTTAATTGAAATGGTGTCGCTTTGTTAGCTGAAAGGTACGCTGTAAGCGTTGAAAGATGGCTTCTTTCTGAGGGATACAGCTGTTTTTACAATATTCCAATAAAAGGAAAGTTTCCGGATATTCTGGCCGTCAAGGGGAAGCAAATAATTGCAGTAGAAATAAAGAAAAATAAACTTGAAATACCCCTTGCTATAGGGCAATGCGTGTACTATATGGAAGGGGCAAACAAGGTTTATATAGCACTTCCTTCTGATGAGATTGAACTTCTGGCTCAAGCAACTCTTTTGATATTGAAGAAAAATGGAATAGGTCTGATAAAATATAATAAATCCGCAAAAGTCGTGATACAAGCATCTGACACAGGCATCAGGAATAATTCTCTAACCAATTCTCTAGCAAAAAAACCAGTAATTGAAAAACGCGATGTTGATAAAGAAAGGGCGATTCTTGCCGTTCTTACTTCTGAAAGTGATATACCATTGAAAGATATTGCTAAAGCTACAAATATAAGTCGCATAACTTTATCAAAATACCTTGCAGTTCTTGAGGCAAAAAATCTTGTGAAACACCGCTCTGTCGGCAAGGCAAAGCTCTATTCGGTGACATGATGAAAATAAATGCCCTGGATGTAACGATAATTGCGTTTGTTCTAGGCGCTATAGTGATCTTGCTGCTGCAAGTCTATGTTCCCTATGTTCCGCAGGAGCAGCGCATAGAATTTTACAGGGACGGCGAGATAACAACTCCAACAGAAGGCAGGTACGATGTTAGGATAGTCAATCCTGCTGAAGGAATTGAAGAAATTGAAATAAAAAATCTTGAATACGCAGGTGATTTGAATTTCAACGTCGAGCAGACAGATGCTGTTGTCGATGAAATGCCAGCTGTGCAGGCATTTGTTGTCGGGACAACAGAAAGTTTCGAGAGTGCAACAATCAAAAAGATTGCAGAAGGCAATGAGCTAAGAAAATGCACAGAATGGGACTTTTCGAGCAAGATATGCATCGGCGGGTGGGAGACCATAAGAACGCTTAAGATAGGCGAAGAATACGTGCTCGACGTAGAAAACGGCGTCTACGCAGAGATCATTGTGCTGAATCCTGTAACATTCCTAAGAGACAGGGACACTTGGGCAATCTCTTTCCTGACATTTGGCAAAGAAGACCTTGTCATAGAAAGCACGAATGCGAACTGGGAAGAAATCCAGACAGATGATGCAGACACATTCGATGAAATGCGCTTCCTTGACCTAAGATGCGGCGGTATATCGCAGAAAGACAAGATAAAGATAATCGATGAAAATGGCGCAGAATATTTGTATTCAACATCAGATTCAATAAGACCCAGGAAATTTATTATAGAAGGCTATGAATGCATGGAGACGAGCTACCTGACAAATTACATGAAAAAAGCTGGCTATGCAATAATCAAGTTCGCCTATGGCCCGGCTGCTGATTTTGCCATAGACCCGCCGACACTGAGCTTCGTGTCGCCAAGTGATGAGAATGGCACGTACAACAGGAACTTCACTTACGTGAACTTTACATTAGTCTCGAACACGGCGAATGACACCATAAATCTGGAGTGGAACGGGACTAATGTAACAGTAGACAGCACTAATCTTGTCCTGTCGCTCGGACTTAATAATAATAATTTGAAAGACAGGAGCAGGTACGGCAATAATGGCACGTTCGTAGGTGGCAATGCGTCTGTGTGCGCTCCTGCTTCTGTAGCTGGAAGATTTGGCGGCGGGTGCAGCTTTGATGGCTCAGATGACAATATAAATGTGAAAGATTCGGCCAGCATTTCAATTACTGACACAATTACCATAATGGCGTGGATACAGCCGCTTTCTGTCGGCACTGCTAACAGAAGGTTTGCCTTAAAAGGCACGGCAGCAACAGCAGCTGGCACAGAATGGCGCCTTGTTTATACAGATACTGAGACCGTTCAGTGGGTAATAAGTGATGGCACTACGATTAAATCCATTTCAGGTAGTACAGTATTAGGTATCAATAGATGGTATCATGTTGCAGTAACATGGGACGGGACAACTAATACAAATTCAATGATTATATATCTTGATGGTGTCATCGGAGCTCAAGGTACACCTACTCTCAACGCCATGCAGAATACAGTCGGCGGTTTGCTTATAGGTGCAGGCGGGGGTACGCCTCTTTTCAACGGCGTAATAGATGAATTCCGCATCTGGAACCGCACGCTAAGCGAGCTGGAAATAAATGCATCCATGGAAGCAGAACTGAGCAAGCATTTCAATGGCTGGTCAGCTAACATGACAAATCGGAAAAATGGCACTTATATATACAGGATATTTGCCAATGACACAGCAGCTGCTCTGAGCAACAGCGAAACAAGAAGATTCACAGTCGGCGATCCCGATCCTCCTACAATAACTTTTGTCGATCCGACACCTGCAAATAACACGTATTCTGTGAATTTTGTTTTTGTGAATGTTACCACCACTTCCAACACAAACAATGTAATAGAAGCGTGCACACTCGAGTGGAACGGAGTCAATGAATCGATGACTTTGAACAGTTCCGTATCTGGCACAAGCAGATTCTGCTCAGTGAATAAGACATCATTGAGCGATGCAAATTATACTTATCGGGTGTTTTCAAATGACACAACGCCGAATGAAGCTGCTTCAGCCACAAGGCATGCGAATGTGGTGACCGCCGACACAACAGCCCCGACAATAACGTTCAACACGCCAACACCGGCTAACGGCACAT
>CAYIKG010000004.1:0-6671 GCA_964363955.1 uncultured archaeon
GCGGTTGTCCAAGGAAGTCACCGTGCGGCAAAGAGTATCCAGTGCACGTTGAGACAGAGACCATGGACCATCAATCTGGTGGCGGCTCGGATTATCAGATTGTTTGCAACATTCTTTGCGTCTGGTGGACTTGCGAGGAAACAGATACAACTACTGCTGCAGAAAAATCAGAAACTTGGGCAGGACAGTTTGCTACAGACAGATTTGTGTGCGGAGATTCGACTGAAGGCTATAGCGGCGAGCTTACAGGTAATTTCATGGCAACATTCACTGTGCCACGAAGCCTGGTAGATGCATTGGAAAAAGAACTTGGAAACATCGATCAGTGGGAAACAAGCGGTAGCTGGGAAGGATCAGAATCAGTTGCACAGCAATGCTTATCCTATGGAAATCCAAGCAAAGAATATGAAGCAGTAGAGGGTTCTGTTTCTGGTGTGCCAATCGAAGTCGCTGCCCGCCAATATCAGGGCGTCATTTATTTACAAGCAAAATCTGGAACAGAAGGCGTTCTGTTTCCAGGGCAATGGAGAGGCATAGGCGACAGGATCAGCGTAGGCTCTGGCGGAAGCATCTCAAGCATCCAATTAGAACTAACATCAATCTCTGATAGCACGATGACAGGAGAATTTGATCTGAATCCAGGAACTGGCACCTTTACGCTTACGAAACAGGGATGATTTATCAGTGGCTTATTCCTTCGTCTAATCGTTTCTACGTATTCAATGAGAACTAGTCTATTTTCTGATTTTTTTGACCTTCATGCCCTTTACGTTCATGACGTTACCGCAGCTTTTGCATTTTGCTAATATGCTCTTTCCTTTTATCCCTCTTATTTTGAAGTATTTCTTTTTGCAACTAGTGCAGGTAAGTTCCCAGTCATGTTCGTATTTTTTATCTACCATTTTTTTCGCCTCTTATATATATTCACTTCTGTCTTCTTAATGATAATTTTTGAAAGGTTTTATATTTATCTGATAAACTGGAGCCATGCGCGCAAAATTTACATTGTTAATAATTATAGCGGTCGTAGCTCTTGTGGCAGCTTTGTATTTCATGGCATTGAATATGAAGCCACCTGGAAAGAGCACACTGAAATCTGGGAGCTTTGCTGAATACTCTTTCAACGTGCAACCGTCTGGCACAAACGGCACGTATAAGTGGGAAGTGCTGTCAGTTGTTGCGAGCACTGCAACAGTCATGGAGCAGGTCAATGCAAGCTTTGGGCTGCAGAACTATACAAGCTATCTGAATCTTGAGACAGGCGTTATCACTCGCGAAAGAACCATTGCCAATGGCACGCTTCAAGAGCCTTTGTGTTTTATGTTGACAAGCAGAGAAAGCATAGCAGAATGTCCATATTATGCGCCTTTGAAGATAACAGGCAACGAGAATTTTGCTGAAAGATCTGGCATCAGGGTTGTTCCAGAAAATTCAATCAGCGAGTACTTCATATTTGACGAGAAAACGGGCATAATGCTCACAGCGCAATACAGCGTTGAGCAAACTGCATCTGTATACAAGCTTATAGATACAAACGTGTTTTGAAGTCATCTCGCACTTGATTATCTATCTCTCATAAATCCTCGCAGTGCTGGTGAAGCCACTTACCTGCGAAGCAGTTTTTCCCGGGAATGACTCAAATTTAATTTTCCTATCTTCAATCATCTGGGCAAGCACAATGCCCAATGTATTCTCATTCGATACTGTTTTCAGACCTTTTGCCAGAGATTTTCTATCCCAAGGATTTCCACCTGGAGTAAACCAATCATACTGAACAAGCTCGTATTTCACCAAACCGTCCTCAATTTTAACATTGGCAGGATCGGGAGCATTTCCTTTCACAGCAAATTGCTCTGAATCCTTACCGTCATAATTGCCAATTGAAAACACAATTCTCTGGGGGTCGTATGCATCATAAACAATTGACAAATGGCTGGTCCAATAATTTTCTTGAGCACCGCCACCACCATAACCTTCTGTTCCTTCTAGAAACCAGTTGCCAACAAGCCTTCCATCAATATCGTAGTCTATTTTTCCGCTGATAGGCTCAGCAGTGCGTAAACTTTTCTCGATAAGTCTGCTTCTTATTGGCTCATTAAAGTAATCATATGTATTTGGCACATGAATTTTCCACGATTCTCCTTCATAATGCTCTGGAACAATAAAGCCCTGTAAAGTAACATCCTCGTCAACCAAGTTATAATCAACATTTTTTTCAAAGTAGCCAATTATTTCTCCTGCCTTGACAGGTGAATGTGTAGAAGCATAACCCCTCTCACCAAGATCAATTTCAGCCAGCGTGTCTGATAGATAATAAATATGTATGTAAATACTTGAAATTGTGCACGTATGCTGTATTACAACTCTAAAATCTTCTCCTTCCTTCGCGCCTGGCATATGACCTATTTCTGTTACAAAACCGTCGCCTGGCGAATATACTTCAATGTCCACTTTGTCATTATCAAAATTTTGAAAATAATGGTGATCAATTGGAGTAACGTGGTTCCCTGTCATCAGTCCAATGGGGAGCATAACTAATGTTTTTTCTAGATTAACAGGCGCGTAATCAAATTTTGTCTTAGCTCCTTCACATTTCGGTTGTTGCACTTCAACATCTGTTTGTACTTCTAAAGGAGGTTGTTCATTAGGAAATATCTTTATACATAATTCATTCTCATTTTCTTTGCAATAATCCTCACACGCACCGCGGTTATTCGAGCAAAAGGCGCTGCAATCTTCTTCATTTGAGCAAAGGCTGCCAAGGCCTTCGATAATTGTAGTGCTTACTGACTTGTATTGAGTGTTTTGCTGAACGCATGCAGCCGTGAGAACTAAGGATATTATAATAAGTATTAGCTTTTTCATCAAATACAATTGCTTCTCTAAGTTATTAACTTTATTTTCTCAGAAATCTTAATGCAAAATTCCAGTCATTGTATTTAATTCCATAAGTTATTACCAGCATTCCTAGTGCTTCTATCCAATAAGTTGCTTTCATGTCGCCGAGATCGATAACATCGTGCCAGCCCCACTTTTTAGCTATCTCTTTTACAAATTGCTTTGCTTCATCATTGCCTGCGACAAAAAGGTCAGCTTCCCCGAGCTGCTTTGGGTTTGTCATTACAGGTGCAGAGACAGTGTTGAAAGCTTTGACTATTTTTGCGTCAGGTATTATTCTTTGGATTCGCTGGCTCATCGAATCAGGATATTGGACAGACATCTTTGGCGGCATTTCTGAAAAGTCCAAGGGATTTGTCACGTCGACAACTATTTTTCCGCTGAAGTGATTCTTGCCTGCCATAGTTATTGCGTTTTCTGTTCCAATTCCAAGGGTGCAAATAAAAACAGCTTCGCCGAACTTCGCAGCATCTGCAAAAGAACCAACAGATGCTTTACTGCCTGTTTTTGTCAGCCATTCATTCAGCTTTTCTGCATCTCTTGTGCCGAGCTTCACCTCGTGACCTTGCTGGACAAGGCCAGTTCCCAGACTTTGTGCAACATTTCCTGACCCGAGGATTCCGATTTTCATATTAGATGTTTAGATGCAGTGCATTTAAAACCTGTTTGCTTTTAAATGTTTTCTAGAAAATTATCTGTTGGTGAATGCTATGGACAAAGTTGTGCATTTTGAAATTCCTTTTGATGATGAGAAACGGGCCCAGAGTTTCTATAGCAAGGTTTTTGGATGGAAGCTTAACCCTGTTCCAGAAATGATGTATACGTTGGTCAATACAGTAGACGTTGACAGCAACAACATGCCCAAAGAAGTTGGAGCAATAAACGGTGGTTTGATGAAGCGCGACCAGATAAAGTCTCCTGTGATAACGATCGGTGTCGGCGATATCGAAAAAGCGGCAGAAAAGATAAGGAAAGAAGGCGGCACGATCATAATGGACCCTGTCAAGGTTGGGGACATGGGCATGTCAGCGTACTTCATGGATACAGAAGGCAATGTCATCGGCCTCTGGCAGAATTTACACTAATTTGTATGAATATCAATGCAAAAGTCAAGCTGAACAACGACGTAGAAATGCCTGTTCTTGGCCTTGGCACCTGGCAGACTGGATCCAAGGACGCGGAGAATGCTGTCTTGTGGGCGCTACAAGCTGGCTACAGGCACATTGATACTGCTGCAGTCTATGGCAATGAAGCAGCTGTCGGAAATGCCATCAGGAAAAGCAGCGTGCAAAGAAAAGAATTGTTCATAACAACAAAATTGTGGAACGATGATCACGATGATCCGGCAAAGGCATGCAGTCAGAGCTTGAAAAAACTGCAGCTGGATTATATTGACCTTTATCTGATGCATTGGCCTGTCGAAAGAATGAGAAACAAGACGTGGAAGATTATGGAAGACTTGTATAGACAAGGAAAATGCAGGGCCATTGGCGTCAGCAATTTTACTATAAAGCATCTGAACGAATTACTAATGCAAGCAAAGATTGTTCCTGCTGTTAATCAGGTTGAATTCAATTCCTATCTTTATCAGAAAGAGCTTCTTGATTTCTGCAGATCACAAGGCATTCAGCTTGAAGCTTATAGCCCACTGACAAGAGGCAAAAAGCTCGGTGACCCAAAGCTTGTGTCTATTGCAAAAAAATATTCAAAGACATCTGCCCAGATACTTATCCGCTGGGCACTGCAGCACGGCATTATCGCGATACCAAAGTCAAAATCGCAGGAGCGGATTCAGGAAAATGCAGATGTTTTTGACTTCAGCATTTCCAGGGAAGACATGGAAATACTTGATGTATTCAACGAAAATCTCCGCCTGTGCTGGGATCCGACGGATGTGCTCTGATTATTATGGCTTTATGCAAAATAGGTCTTCACTCCTGGCAAGTGTACCAAAAAAGCAGCAATGATATTATCTATTCGTACATATGCAGCAGTTGCAGGAAAGTAAAAGTTACAAAGAGTTTCAAAAATTTGCAGAAATGATTTTGTTAATCATAGCTTCTTTTCGAAAGTGATATGCTGCATATTTCTTCTGCGCTCAGCAGTTCTTCGCGCCACGCAAAGTATTTTTCTTCAATTTGTTTGTCCAGTGCATCGTCTTTAGCTTCACACGCGCAGAGAAATGTATCGACTATGGCATTATGCTGCTGCAAATAAGATTCTGCTGTGCACGGCGGGTTTCTGCATAATTCACTTGCTGATGTTAGTTCAATTGCTGAGCTGCTCCAGCAGTTTCTGCAAGCGCCTATCTGCGAGCAGTTTTGCGCACTGAAAAGCCCAATGCCAGCAAAGATGCCCAGGAATATGAATGCGATTATGGCAATATATCGGAATTTCATTCTAAAATATTATTTTTTCGCAATAAAAAGATTCATTTACGATTAAATTACCACAGATGTCCCACAAGGCACTTTAATTTTTTTAACTTCTAGTACATGTATGGACGATGGCAAATTCAGGATAATATTCAATGTCCTTAAAACAATGGAGCACGAGGAAATTGTCAAAGGCTCTGTAGAAAATGTTATAATAAAAATTATAGATAACTCAGAGAAAATGATGACAGAAGATCAGAAAAAGAAAATATACGGTGAATTTGTGCACTACGAGCAAAAACGAAAAGAGCGCCGAGAGTCTGATGAATCCCGCAAACACCTTGAAGAAGAAAAATACAAGGATTTCATAGAAGAATTTTTTGCGCACAAAGATTTCAGCGGGTGGTAAGTTTGGACGAAAGTGAGTTTGAGCTGCTTTTCAGTGTTCTCAAGCTGCTCGAACAAGAGGATATGAAAAAAAGCGATGTCAGTAAAGCCATAACCCAGGTTGTTGACAGTTTTCACCAGCATATGGATGAAAAGCAAAAGATCATCATAGGCAAAGAGTTCGTAAAGCACGTAAGCAAAAAAAGTAAACCGCCAGAAATGCCTGGTATGGGTTCAGGAAGCGATTTCTAGAGAATTGTGGTTTAAATTCTGAAAAATGTGAGAAACAAATTACATTACAAAAAATCTATGCACCAATACGAAAAACTATATATAGTGTATGGTTAGAAGTTAAGAGAGTCCGCTTCGGCAAAAGCGAACTCATCTTGTTTTTTCTCGGGAATAGTGTTATGAGGTGCCCTATTAAAAGAGCATTTTGATGTGGCACCATATACAAAGTAAAACATATATTGGAGGATTGATTTTATGGAAGAGGTTGTAGAAGTGGAAACTGTAGAGCCAGAAATGAAGAATGTTGAAATGACAAACACGCTCGAGGAACTGATTAAGCCTGAAACAAGAATAAAGCCGCCAGCAACAGATGAGATAGAAAATTTTCAGGTTGCACAGCCCAGGATTGTTGTCATGGGCTGCGGCGGGGGCGGATGCAATACTATCAACACATTGACAAATATGGGAATACAGGGGGCACTGACAATTGCTGTAAATACAGATGCAAAGCATCTTGGAATGGTAAAAGCGAACAAGAAAATACTGATAGGAAGGGAGCTTACACGCGGACTTGGTGCAGGCGGTTACCCGGAGGTTGGCAAAAAAGCAGCTGAGGAATCAAAACAAGACCTGAAAAGGGCACTAAAAGACTGCGACTTGCTTTTTGTGACATGCGGCCTTGGCGGCGGCACAGGCACAGGTTCTATTCCTGTAGCAGCTTATCTGGCAAAGGAAATGGGATCTATAGTCATCGGGGTTGTAACGCTGCCTTTCAAGATA
>CAYIKG010000004.1:6681-24720 GCA_964363955.1 uncultured archaeon
CCAGAAGAAGGTCTTGAGAAACTGCGCGAAGTATGCGACACAGTTATTGTAATAGAAAACCAAAAGCTTGTAGAGCTTGCAGGAAAAAAGCCCCTCAAAGAGGCATTTGGTATGGCAGACAGCCTTATGGCATCTATGATAAAGGGCATCACTGAGACAATATCAATGCCATCGCTTGTCAATCTAGATTATGCAGATGTGCGCACCATAATGAAATCAGGTGGTGTAGCTACAATTGGAATTGGTGTAAGCGACTCCCAATTCAGGGCAAAGGAAGCTGTGCAAAATGCACTGGCAAACCCATTGCTTGATGTAGATTACACAGGGGCAACAGGAGCTTTGATACAAGTTATAGGCGGCGAAGACCTCAAGCTAGAAGAAATAAATGAAATAGGTGAAATGGTCTCGCAGAACATGGATCCAGACGCGCTTGTCATGTGGGGAGCACGCATATTGCCAGAATATACAGGAAAGGTTCAGGTAATAACAATTGTAACTGGCGTCAAGTCACCATACATTGTCGGCAAGACAAGCAAGCAAGAACAGAGAAAGGAACAGTCAAAGCTCAATGACCTTGGCATAGAAATTCTGATATAAAGAAGGGCCTTTGATATGCAAATTGTCGAGGAACCAGAAGTGAAATTTTACTGGTGGCTTCTTGCCACCAGCCATTTAAACCTTATAATATACGCGCTTGCAGTCAAGCGTGGCGATGATTTTTTTTACATGGAAGACCACTGCATGGTAAGGAAGTGCGTAAGCGACAGTAATGCTGATTGCTAGCGAAGTTGAGCGTCAGGGTCGATAAGACCAATCATTGATGGGCAAGGTGAACGTCGTGGACGAATGATGTTCATTTTAAACCACCTTGCCCTTCACTTTTTTCTTATTTTGCTTAACCATTAACAAGTTTTTGGGTCAGTGATACTTCTATACTGGAAGTGCTCTACCATCTGGAGAATTCAAGAGATTTAGAATGTTATTAACAACATCAGGTCCATATTCAACTTGCCGAATAATACGTTGAGCGTCTTCGCTTGAACGAATAGTAGTATACGCCCCAGGCCATTTGTAATTTCTAGCTCCAATGTTGCGATACGGCTTTCCATCTTTTACACCTGCCCGAACGTATATTCTCCTGTCGCCTTCGTACAAGCAGCTTTCAAAATATTTATTATTACCATATCCATGATATTCTGGATACGCACCTGCTATCTCAAATCCGGATTCTGAAAGTTGAAGCGCTAGGCTAAAAAAATCATAATAAGTTTCTGCTACTTCATCAGGTACATTAATATCTATACCATGAGGCAGATCATATAGTCTTCTAAAATATTCTTCTACAGTTGGAATTTCCATGCAATTTTGCATTCAAGAAACTATTTAAGAACACCTGCAATGAACTGCCCGCCTAGCAAAAATAATGCTGCATTAAACGCGATGTTTGTCAACATGAAAGGCAGGTACTTGCCGATATTTTCTCTGGCTACTAGCGCTGTTATAGTAAAATTGAATATGTTAAGCCCGATTGTAATCAGGATGCCGACAAAAACAATGCCTTGCCCGGCCATTGTCGATGCAATATAAGCAGCTACAGGGTATTCAGGTATGACCCATGCAAAATAAATGCCAAAGTAGCCGGACACGAGCAGGTGGAATACAATAAGAACGAGCGCTACAACAACGCCGGCAAATGCGCCATACGTATAGCCAGTGACAACTGCTACGAAAGTAACGAGCTCGATGCCTATTGCGCGCAGCCCGAATTTGTTTATGAAAAAACTGAGCACAAATGCGATCGACATTATCAGCGATATCACGAGCAAGTTCGTGAGCGCAAGTACTGCAAGCAGTACAATGCCAATAACAAATATGTATCTGTCAAGTCTTATCATCTGAATAATAAATTTGGCAAGCTTAAGAATTTGAGAATTCTCTAATAATTATGAGAATGCTACTGATGTTCCTTCTGCTCGCGAATATAGCATTAGCTGTTGGAAGCGGCGGGGGCGGTGGAAGTTCTGAAAGTGCTCCAACAACAACTACGACAACAACGAGTACGACGAGCACATCAACCACTGCAAGCACTACGAGCACGACTGCCACAATTCCTCAAAGAGCATTCCTTTGCTCAGATCTGCCTTCGATATTCGACCGCGTCAAATGCAGGCTGAGCCTGTCGCCAGAGGAAAGGGAGAATGAACTGCGCGTTGTCTATCTTCCTGAAGAGTGCAGGGCACTAGAAGGCGCGCAGCGCAGCAAATGCATTGCATTATACGATTCACTGCAAAAGTGCTGGGCATTTGAGGGCGAAGCCCGCATAGATTGCGTAAAAGATGAGATAAAGCTCGGCGATGTTGCTGAAGAAAAAGAATCTTGTGGCACAGATGCTTCGTGCCTGGCAATTCTTAGCGAGAAGGTCTATACGCTGATAAAATTCAGGTTTTACAATCTGGAGGAGCACGCAGAAGAAATGCTGGGCACAGTTGATATAGACGTTGTTTCTGATTTTGTTGCGGGTATCGAGTTGAAAAAGCAGGAATTTAATTTAGCTCGATCTTTTCAAGAGAGAAAAGCAGTTATAATTGAGGTGCGTCAGCTATGGGGAGAATTTCTAAGCGCGGTAAACTAATGATCGTTGTGCTTTTATTCGCATTAGCTTTCACTAGCGCCTGCACCAGCGCAAGTCAGGTCACGACAACGAGCACTACAACCACGACCACGCCATTGCAAGAAGCTGAAGACTTGGACAAAGCACTGGAAGAGCTTGAGCAGCTAGAAGGTAGCTGAAGCTATATATACAATAAAAATAAATATGATTTATGGCAAATCTTGCGTTTGCTTTGTTTGTTCTTTCACTGGCAGTCACCATAAGCAATGTTCTGTTTGCGTGTATTGTTTATTACACGCTCTACCTGGAAAAGAAACTGACAAAAGGCACCCACGTGCTCAAGATGCTCAGTTTATATTACGCTGTCGGGATGGTTTTCGCCGTCATCGCTTCTTTCTACCTTTTTTCAGCATTTGCGTAGTTTATGCCGGAGATGGGGATCGAACCTATTGATATCCCTTACCCCTTCTGAAAGCTTTCACAATCCACACAATATTTTCTTCAACAAAGTATTCGAATCTGTAGTCTCCAACACGCAATCTGTACAAATCATGCAGCTTGCCACTGAGCTTCTTAATATCTGTACCAGACCTTAGCTTGAAAGGATTTGATTTTAGCCCGTCTAGCGTTTCAACACACTTCTTTCTTTCGCTATCAGAGAGCGAATCAAGAAATTTCCCGACTTTCGGGTGAAGCCTAATTTCATACCCCATGCTTTTTCTTATACTTTTCCAGAGAAATAAACTTATCCTTGTCCTTTTTGAGTGCCATGTGGGACATTTCTATGTAGCTTTCCATGAATACATTTAGCGTCTCCTTTATCTCCTCTATATCCTTGTGAAGCCTGCTTACTTCCTCTTCGAGCTTTGTTGGCATAATGCTATTCTGCCCCCAAAGTAAATAAAGCTTATTGTCCTCATGCCGGAGATGGGGATCGAACCCACGACCTCCACGTGTCCAAGCGTTTCGTCATCTCTCATCTTTGATCAGAGCTCATAACACTTATGAGCGTGGCGCTCTTTCGTGCAGGTTGCACCATTGCTCTGTCTTTCTTTGGTTGAGCTTTCTTTCCTAAAGAAAGGTCAACTGAGCTACCCCGGCTTTGTTCATTTTTATTGTGAACTAATTTTTAAGAACTATTATTTTACCTATATTTATGCAGATCATATTTCACGTAGACATTGACGCATTCTTCGCTTCTGTTGAGCAGCGGGACCATCAAGAATACAGAGGCAGACCGATAGTTATAAGGCACGGCGGCAGCGAGACCATTGCAGCAGCGAGCTATGAGGCAAAGGCACATGGCATAAGATCTGGAATGAGCATTTATCGTGCATGGAATTTGTGCCCAGATATCACTATCGTCGATAGACCGCTGGAAAGATACGTGCCAGACTCTGAAAGTTTTCAGAAGATATGCATAAGCCACTGCGATGAATTCGAGCCTTATTCTGTTTCAGGCGTGCCAGAAGAAGGCTGGATGGATTATAGTGGTAAGCTTGAGTCGTGGGAAGACGCAGAATTTGAAGGAAGAAGATTGAAAGACGATATAAGAAATAACGTGGGGCTGACAGCTTCTGTCGGCATAGCTTATGCAAAGATACCTGCGAAAATGGCTTCTGATTACCAGAAGCCTGACGGGCTCACGATTGTCAGGGACCGTGAGGAGTTTGCAGCACTTTTCAGAGAACGTGGTGTCAGGGACTTGTTTGGGGTAGGCGCTGCAACAGAAAGAAAGCTGAAAAAAGTTGCAATACGTACCATTGGCGAGCTTGCGCAGCAAAGCCTCGATTACTTGGTTGAGCTTTTCAAGCCAAGCAAGGGGACTTATCTTTACCTTATTTCACGTGGAATCGACGAGTCAAGGGTTGTGCCATATTATGAAAACGCCTTTGTGCCGAAATCCATAGGAAGGGCCAGAACAGTCCGGAGAAAGGGCACTGAAAACTTTGATCTTCTGAGCAGCGTTTTGAAAGATCTAAGCGTACAAGTAGGTAGAATAGTTCGGGGAAACGGATATTATTTCAGGACCGTTAAGCTTGAAATTGACGGCTATGACAATATTGGCAGAAGTGAAAGAAGATCTAGAAGCAAAAGCATGGGTTACTGTTCAGACGACTGGCACGAAATTTATGACAGGGCAGTCAGAATGCTTTATACCGAATTAATGTACATAGAGCCATTGGCCGTAAGAAAAATTGGCGTAAGAGCAAGCAACCTGACGCAGGAGCCTCAGCTAACGCTGTTCAGGCCAGATGATTACAAGGCCTGATTATTTTTTCACCAGTGCGAATTGCGCGAGCATTGCTTCCAGCTGTATTTTGGGATTGCTGCCCTCGGTGAGGCGGAACTCGTATTCGCCGATCTTTTCGATCAGTTCCAGCTTTTGCTTGTCTGTTACGTCGAGCGAAAATACCTGGGAATAAATCTCCTTGATTATGTCCTCGCCTGAAACGCCGTGCTCGTACATGAGAGAAGTCAATTTCTGCCTTGCTGCTTTGAAATCGCCTGAAAGCGCGAATACCACCATTTTCTTGACGATGTCTGGGTCAGCACGAGACGTAATCTCATAAATTGTTTCTTCTGTTATTTTACTGTTGAGCACTGCTGCTGTCTGCAGCATGTTTATTGCTTTGCGCATGTCCCCTTCTGAAATATATACAATCGTTTTGTAAGCCCCCTCGTCTGCTTTCAACGCTTCTTCTCTTGCTATTTTTTTCAAATAGCTTACTATCTCTTCTTCGCTCAATTTTGAAAATCTTAGCACTGCACATCTTGACTGTATAGGCTCTATGATGCGCGAAGAAAAGTTGCACGCAAGTATGAACCTTGCAGTATTAGAATATCTTTCCATCGTCCTTCGCAACGCATGCTGCGCGTCGCGCGTCAATGAGTCAGCTTCGTCAAGATATATGATCTTGAACAATCCCTTCATTGGCATTGTGCGGGCAAAGTCCTTTACTTTCACACGAACTGTATCTATGCCCCTTTCGTCAGAGGCGTTGAGCTCGAGAAAGTTGCTTTTCCAGTCATTGCCGTATAATTCATTTGCTATGGACAGCGCTGCCGTGGTCTTTCCACATCCAGCAGGGCCTGTAAAAAGGCAGTGGGGCAATGAGCGTCCCTTGACAAATGCAGAAAGGCGCTCTATAATTTTATTTTGACCTATGATATCGCTCAGCTTTCTGGGCCTGTATTTTTCAGTCCAGATTTCCTCGATTCCAGGCATGCTGAGTACTAATGTGTAAATCTTAATAAGACCGTGAATTATTATTCTTATGCGATATTTCATTATAATCTTTCTGCTAATTGCGACAGCCCACGCGCAGATAAATCCCAAGTCCGTCGAGGAGATGACAGCTGTTATACATCAAGGAGGAACGCTCTCCGTAACTGGATATATAGAAAAGGCAAATCTTTCATTACACATACCGCAGGAAGGCATTGAAAGTATTGCAGTATCAGGCGCTGACAGCTGGGACTATGTAAACGATAAATTCAGCAACAAATTGCTTTTGCTGACGTGGAAAAATCCTAGTGGAACAATAAATTACGATGTTAAGATAACTGTGAACAGCAAATCAAAGCATTTTTTATCCTTGGGCGATATAGGAACTGATCCGCAATATACCAAAGAAACAGATACCATAATTTTTAATGACGATATAAGAAAAACGGCATTCCCGTATGAAAAAACATGGGAACGGGTCGCAGAGCTTACTGTAGCAGTAAACGAGCTTGTTGATTATGACATAAATCTGGTTGGCGAAAGAAAAGGAAGCGACTGGGTTTTGCAAAACAGGCGTGGCGTATGTGTCGAGCACGCAAATCTTCTGACTGCGCTGCTCCGCGTTTCGGATATCCCGACGCGCTACGTAGTTGGCTACGCGTATTCGACAGTCGACGACAAGCTCATTGGCCATACGTGGGTTGAAGTTCTCAGCTCTAGTGGCGAGTGGATACCATTTGACCCAACTTGGCTTGAAGGCAGTTACATTGATGCAACTCATATAAAGACAGCAAACCTGATGGATGATAACCAGCTGGATTTGCTCAATTATTTTGGCAGCGGAAGGATCGAATGGCAGAGAACCCAGGAAAACATAGAAATAGCAACGAAAAATCTCACGCGCGATAAGATAGACATAATCAGCTACAAACTCGCGAATGTCACGCAAATAATACCTGAAAGCGACGAATTCGCATCCAATGCTTATGGCTTTGTTAAAGCGCGCATAGAAAGCAACGAATGCTCGATAGTTGATTTGAGAGCTACTTCTTGCATTGACGAAGACGGGCAGTATGTGTTTGATGTATATGACAGCAACAGGACAATATGGCTTTGCGGTTCAGATGATGTGTACTGGTTCTTTGACATAAATGATGCTGGATATTTTTCATACTCGTGCCCTGTAACAATATACGACCAGATCGGGTCTTTAGAGAGCATAGAGATAAATGTCAGCGGTATAAGAAGCACTGAAAAAATAGCCATATCAGGACCTGATACTGTTGCCATAAACGAGAAATTCTCCTTGAGCGGCGACGGTGTGATTTATTCGCCAGACTTTGGCGTGATCGAAGATGATTTGACAATAACCAAGCCTGGAAAATATAGGTTTTATCTGTATTCAGAAGGGGCACTAGAACTAAAGGACGTTGACGTTGTCGAGACCACGCAATTCTCTGTCCGTGTAAGTGCGCCAAATAATGCCACTGTGAATAATTCTTTTCTTGTCAATGTTCGCGTGAAAAATCATGGCAGAAACAGCGCGGCCATTGTTAAGCTGCACTTTGATGACAGGACTGAGCAGATATCTCGCAGCTTTCTCGCAGACGAGGAACAGAACTTTGTTTTCAATTTAACGGGCAGGTCAGAAGGCACAAAGAAGATTACAGCTGAGATCATATCAGATTCGCTTGCAAGCTACACGACTTTCGTAGATGTAAATGAAATGAAAAAAAATGAGAGTTTTGTAGATACGATTATTTCTGCAATAACAAACGTCATAACCAGTTTCTTAGGCCTTTTTTCCGGGATTTTCAAGCCCTCTTAAATTCGAACTGATAAATATATTTATGATCATCGCAATATCTGGAACGCCTGGGACTGGGAAGACAGTGGTATCAAAAATAATTGCAAAAAAAACAGGCGCAAATCTCATAAGAATAAGGGATATGATCGATGAAATACCCCATGAGATTGATAAAAAACGCGATACATTTGTCGTGGATACAAGAGATCTGCAGAAAGCAATAAAGAAGAAGCTGAAAAAAGGTGATAACATAATTGAAGGCCATTTGTCGCACATGCTTGAGGCGGATATTATAATAATACTGAGAACAAATCCAGTAGAGTTGCAAAAAAGATTAAAAAAGAAGGGATGGAAAAAATCCAAAACTGACGAGAACGTGAAGGCAGAGATACTTGATTCTGCAACAATCGAGGCTGTGCAGCTTCATGGCAGAAAAAAAATACTCGAAATCGACACCTCAAAAAAGACCGCAGAGCAGACCGCAAAGGCCATAGAGAAGGTCTTAAATAGATTTTCTAGAAAGAAAAAAGTAACAAAATACCAGCCAGGAAAAATAGACTGGTCAGAGAAATACAGAAAATACTTGGTGAGCAAATGAACAAATTTGTTGTGTTGGGTGCAGCAGTTACAGCACCGCTGCTAGCTTACCCACTGATTCATAAAATTGGAAGGTATCGGGTAGGAAAAGAAGTGCAGGAAGGAGCAATAAAAGAACGTGGTTCTAAATATCGAGATTTTTTATCTGTGTACAATTTAGAAAGAGGATTTCCAGGTGGGCGAACACTTGAAGAATTTATGCAAGACTTTTATGGTACGGATCAAGCAGGATTAGAATATGCCATGGGAAGAGCTCGCAAAGAAGGTTTATATAATGAAGTTTAATGTTTTGGTTGCAGCACCCAGTTACATTGTTTAAAGAGATTGCGAGATAAATAATTATAGTGATCATATGTCATTCATTCAGCTTGCTCTACTTCTTGGAATTTTAACAGCCTTGTTCCTAGCCATAGGATTCTTCTTTGCAGGTTTCGCAGGCATGACAATAGGGCTTGTTATTGCACTGCTCACAAATCTTATTGCATACTGGTATTCAGATTCATTTGTCCTTCGCCTTTATAGAGCAAAGCCATATGAAAACAAGAAGCTGCGTTTAATGATTGACAAGCTGGCAAAAAAGCATGACATACCAAAACCAAAGCTCTATTTTGTCGACACAGATGTGCCTAATGCATTTGCCACTGGACGCTCGCCAAAACATTCAGCTGTTGCTGTAACCCGTGGTCTGATAGACAAGCTTAATGATGGCGAGGTGGAAGCAGTTCTGGCGCACGAGCTTTCGCACGTAAAACACAGGGACACGCTTGTAAGCACAATGGCTGCAACTATCGGTGGCGCCATTACGTGGCTCGCATATATGTTCTGGTTTGGCAGCGATGAGAACAGGAATATCATAAGCTATTTGCTTCTTTTCATACTCGCGCCGCTCGCCGCAATGATGATACGGCTTTCTATAACCAGGAGCAGAGAATATTTAGCTGACCGCGGGGGCGCTCAGATAGCAGACCCGCTCAAGCTTGCTTCAGCACTGGAAAAAATATCAGAAAGCGTTAAATCAAATCCCATGCGTGGCAATGCGTCTGCGTCGCATCTGTTTATAGTCAATCCATTCGCAGCAGGTAATCTGGCACATTTATTCTCAACGCACCCGCGAACTGAAGAAAGGGTAAAACGCCTCAAGGCGATTGCATATGCCGAATAATAGTGAAACAAGAATATTTCACGGATTTCAGATACACAGCGAGCTTGAAGGTAAAACTATTTTTGTTTCAAAAACTAAGGCACTAAGATATGCCATTATTTTGGGTATTGGTGTAGATTTTGATGGCAGATATATTTCATGGAATCCTTTTATAAAAGAAGAGCCATATAATTTTGAACCTCTCCCAGAAGAATTAGAGGAATGTGTAATAGAATATGTCGGAAGACGATTTCCACATTACAAAGTAGATCTTTTGGTACCAAGAAGGTGATCAATTATGGCAAAGAAACTGGCTGAAGCAGTTGCAAAAAGGCTTTTCATAAATGTATTTATTTGCATGAAATGCAATGCAAAGATAAGGGCACAACCTGATAAGGTCAAGAAAGGCAAAATAAAATGCAGAAAATGCGGCTCTAGACAGCTTCGACTCAAGGCAAAGGAGCGCAGGGGTCTGAAAACAGCCTAAATTACAAAACAATATATTGTTTTTCTAGTATATTTCAAGAAAAAGAAATATTCTTTTTGAGATATTATGTTACAAAAACAATATATACAGCACTTCACAATGAAAATATTATGATAGAATATTTGAAACTTGTAAGGCCTGCTAATGGCATAATGACAGCAATAGCAGTATACATAGGAGCTGTTGTTGCTGGCGGCTCTTTGACCACATCTGTTATTCTTGGGATGGTTTCTGCATTCCTCATAAGCGCAGGCGGCATGGCGATAAATGACTATCATGATGTTGAGGCAGATAAAGTCAACAAAAAAAAGAAAAGACCTGTTGCAAAAGGCGCGATCAAGAAAGAATATGCCCTTATTGCTGCTGTTGTGCTTTCGCTTATTGGCCTTGCTGCTGCATATTTTATAAGCACAGTTGCTTTTTACATTGCATTGTTCGCGGCGATCGTACTCTTTGCATATTCCATGGCGCTGAAAAAAATTGTTCTTGTTGGTAATATTGCAGTAAGCTTCTTGGTCGCATTGTCATTCGTATACGGCGCGCTGATTGTAGGCTCGCCATCTGCTGTTACGTTCCTTGCATTGCTTGCGTTCCTCGCAAACATGGGAAGGGAAATTTACAAGGACATAGAAGATGTTCTTGGCGACCAGAAAATCGGGAGAAAGACATTGGCGCTGCACATAGGCGTGTTGAAGGCAAAGTACGTTGCAAGCATATTCACGCTGGCGGCAGTTGCACTGAGCTTCGTGCCATTTTTTTTGACCCTTGATTATGTCTACCTTTTCTTTGTCGTAATAGCTGACATCATCTTTATCGCCGCAATACTTTCGCCGCTTGCGTTAAGAGCGAAACTATCTAAAGTTGCCATGGCTGTGGCTCTTGTCGCATTTTATGCAGCAGCCATACAGTAACGCAGATAATATATTTAATAAGAGAAGGTTGTCTTTTTTATGGAATTAAAAAAAATCCAGGAGTATATTGAAAAAAATAATATTCTGCCAAAGAATTGCGATTATCATACGCAAAGAAGCGTGAAAAACAGCAAAGGCCAGGTCGCTGGAAAATTACGGGTGTTGGCTGTGAATGGCAAAGCCATGCTGGAGTACGTATGTCCTGAATGCGGTAATTACGGCTTTGTTGAGCAGGAATGGAAAAGGCCTTTTTATACAAAATGCCAAAAATGCAGCTTCAAGATCAGCGTTCCAAAACTGAAGCAGGAGTTCAAGAAGGAGCAAAAACGGGTTTAAGATGAATAGAGAAAGAATTTTATCATATTTCATCGTATCAGCATTTGGCTTGGTCTATATTTTCATGCCCTATGATCTTCTTGTTGATTTGAAGATTGATTTTGGCTTAAGACCAGGCTTTCTCCTTCTGTTTGGCATAATTTTGGTCATCATAGGCATCTACTACCTCTTCATGCCGCAGAAGCCGATCAAAAAACCAGTAAAAAAGCCGACGAAAAAGAAAGGTCGCAGTGTTTCTAGGAAAAGAAAGAAGACACGCCAGAAGAAGTAAATTAGTTTCGCCTTAGTTTTAGCTTCTCGTACATGTGATCAACATTTCTCGAGCAAACGTAATCGTGCTGCCTGAATCCGCCGCCCATTGATTTTGGAATGTGCATCAGCTCATGTATAATTGTCTTTGTTTTTTCTTTGTCGCTGAGCTTATCGAAATTCTCAGAGACGATTTCAATGACGTAGTGGCCGTCGATTCCAAGTGCTTTTTGCATTATTCGCGGAATAGAGTGGCACCTTGCAAGCACATTGCTTTTTGATCCAAAGCTCCGCATGCACACGACGCGCGAAAGATCAAATCGCATCTCGAGTTCAGCAGCCATCTGCTTTGCCTGTCTTTCCCAGTTCAGGTCTCTGTGATATTCCATATTTACAGTGATCCGAAGAAATATTTTAAGATATTAGCCAGCTGTTTTGGAGGTAAAGCCTCATCCGAGAGTCGAACTCGGGACCTTTACCTTACCAAGGTTTAGCGACAGTTATGCTGCTAACGCTCTACCAGCTGAGCTAATGAGGCAAATACTTTTTTATTGTAGAAGCAGTAGTGAAACAAAAAATATAAAGATACTAGTTTGTTTCACGTATAGTGACCAAAGTGGTATAAGGTGCTTAAAAAGATTTCTACTACTCGAAAAGCATGACACTGGCGCAAATAGACAGAGCTATTTCTGTAGCAGGTAGTTATACTTCTAGTGTTTCTCGTGACCAATATACACAGCCACCATTTGAAGCCCACTGCTCTACTCAATTAACGCAAACAGGCAAAAATTATGGCAGAACATTGGGTTTAGTTCCTGCTGGTTATAGAATGTCTGTTCTTGAAGAAATAGCATGTCTAATTCAGCAAGAGCGCTGGCTTAAAGCAAATGGCAGAGATCCAAGAAAAGTTCTTAATGATCCTTTATTCAGGAATTTTATCCAATATGATTCTCGTCTGCGGGAATGGACACATATATTTTTGCGCGCGCCAAATGGCCATGAAAATTTTGAAGGTTATGTTGAGAGAGATGGTCAAGGAAGAGAATATTGTCGTGCTGATTACGGTATAGGTGATGAAGTTGTTGCAGAAGGAGTTCTAGTACCAAAAAGCTGGGGAGAAAAGATTGTTGAATGGAATGAAGCATTAAGGATACCAGCTGCTGTTTCAGATGGCAATGAACCGCAGCATACTTCTCATTTTTACTTCTGGCCTGAAGAAAAAGAAGTTGCCGTGGGGCTCATGGGCCACCAGTACTACGGTGGGCGCGGCAGGTGCCTCGATATCTCTGTGAGCTTTGGGCGCTCGCTCTCGACCTCTGGCGGTGCCTTCCGCCTTTTTGAGGGTTCACTTGATGAAGTCCCGTTTCCGATAGTTAATAATGAAATTGCCGTTAAGGCTTCGAAATGAGGCTTAAACCTCAGGCAGCGCGAGATCGACATCTGATAAGGCATTGTTAACGTCTCCGAGTATCTGTGAAACGTCTCTACTTGACAGAAATCACTTCTGCAAGATTTATCGTATCTTTTATGAGTTTTTCTACGTTGATTTCGTTCTCTATTTGCTCAATTTCGGACATTTTCGCCTTTGTCCTCGGATTCGTCGCAATTATTGAGCAGCAGTCTTTGTACGGTTTTATTGCCAATTCATACGTACCAATTTTTTCTGCTATATTTATTATCTCTCTTTTATCATAACTCAGCAAAGGGCGGAAGACCGTCATCTGTGTTGCTGCATCAATAGCTGAAATATTTTCCATTGTTTGGGAAGCCACCTGGCCCAGGCTTTCGCCAGTAACAATTGCCTGCATTCCATTTTCTTTTGCTATCTTCTCGGCAATTCTCATCATGAATCGGCGAAAGACGACAAGCTCGCTCCTGCCGGCTCTGCTCACAGCCAACTGGAACGGATAGAAAGGAATTGTAAATATCTTTGAAGACCCTGAATATTGTAAAAGTATCTTCAGAATATTCTCGATCTTGCTTTTCATGGCTTCTTCGCCCTTGCGAAAGGCATGGAAATGTAGATAGTACGGCACTGCACCACGCTTCATCATCATGTACGCAGCGACAGAAGAATCGATACCGCCGGAGAATAGCACGAGAACTTTGCCGCTGCTGCCAACAGGCAGGCCGCCAAGACCCTTTACTTGGTTGGAGTAGATGTAAGCACTATTTCTGCCTATGTTGACGTATATTTTGTGCATTGGATTTTCCATTGAGATTTTGGCAAAAAATTTCTTTTCAATAAACTTTCCAAGCTCCTTGTTGATCTGCATTGAATTGATCGGAAATTTTTTGTCCGAGCGCTTTGCAATAATTTTTGCAGTTTCGCCTCTCTTGATCGTCACGTGTTTTTCGATTTCATTTTTTACATCCTCGATTTTTTTGTCAGTGGGATAAGCAAAAGCGAACCATTCTATGCCAAAGACATTCTTTAGCTTTTTTTCTATATATTTTTCATCTTCATCAGGTCTAAGATAAATAATTATTCTGTCGTGCTCCCTCCTGACTTTATTGTATTTTCCTTTGATTGCACGCTTTATATTTTCCTGCAACTTTTTTGCAAAAAACTGGCGGTTCTTGCCTTTCAAAGCGATTTCCGAATAATGGACGAGGACGTGCATCAATCACACCTTATTTTTTTCTTGAAAAGTCTATGTTTCTCTGCCTTCTTCTCATCATAGATATGAACAACTTCATGGCCTTTTCTCTTCAGTCTGTCAGCGACGTATCTTCTGTGGCAACGAAAATATAAGATTTCAGCGCACATTATCGCCTTGTTGCCGGATATTTTCATTAATTCCTCAATGCCATTTCTAAATTCCTTTGTCCGCATGAAATTCTTGTACCCGCCTTTTCGGAAACCACCCAGACTTTCTAGCCACGTGTAATTTATTTTGCTCTTCTGCAGATCTTCTTCTAATCTCTCTTTATTAAACTGAGGATTGTGTCTTGACCTTGGAAAATGGCGAATATCAACAAGTATCTCTATCCGGTAATTCTGAAGAATCTTTATCATATCATCCAAGGATCGTGTCGAGTGCCCTATTGTATGTATGCGCATAATTAGAATTGTTAGCAAACTTGAAGACTTAGTCCTCAACACGCGGGGCAAGAATAAATGCCAAGCGTGCTTTCTGCGGGACTTCAAACTGCACTTTTACAGGGTAATCAGTGGCTATTGATACTGATGCCCTTTCCGCGAGTTTGCGTGCCTTGAATATTTTTTTCAGGTAGTCGATGCTGTACCTTGCGCGCACAGGAGCTTCCATGTCAGTGATTTTCAATGATTCTGTGCCTGATGGCAGTTCAAACTGTGTAGATGATGAATCTGACTCTGCTTTCATCATGAGCTGGTCTTTCCTGATTGTAAATACAATGGAATCTGCTACAATCTCCGCATCCTCAATGCCAGAATTGAATATGTCACTGTCAACAACGAACTTTGCTGTGAAACCAGCTTCCAGTTTTTTCAGATCAGGCGTGTCTTCTCTGGCCACGTCGATTAAAGGCAGTGTAAAACTCCTGGTAGAATCGCCTTCGAACAGCAACAAAAGCTTGTTGTCTTCAAGTTTCATTGTGAGCTTGTCATCAGGCCTTGCCCTGCGCAGTATATTCATTAAATTGATGAGATTGATCCCGATTTTTCTATCTGACTCGCATTTGTATTCGCTGAAAGCATTGCTCTGCAAAAGAAAATCAACGACAGCAACCACAGCCCGATCTGAAGAGACGAGCTCAATGCCATCTTTCTTTATATGCATCTCAGCTTCATCGATAAATTCAGATATGGCAGCGATGCTCTCCTTGAGCAAAGAAACATCAGAAAGTTTTCCTTCAAACATCTTTAACGCCTTTCAAACATCTTTAAGCCTCTGGTAGCAGCGAAGTGCTCTTTGATTTGTTGGATCAGTGAAAAATTCTTCGCTGCCGAGAATATCTTCTCCTATCACTTCCAGCTCACTTGTTCCAAAATTTAAGATAACAGGTCCCTCAGAGACAATAGCTCTTATCGTGACCCTGTCTTTTGTTTTGTACCATCGAAGATCAAAGACTTCCCCAATATCGCCCAGGTGTACCCCCGGATAATGGCTTGTACGCGATATTATTCTTGCGTAATCGCCTATTCTTGGAACTTGCCGTGAATTTTCAGGCATTTCAACCACCATAAACCTTTTTGTACAGATCAGTGTCCATGTTGTTTAGTTTTTGTATGATCTCTGCGCGCAATTCATACCCCTGCTCCAGTGGCAGCACGCGGCAGAAAGCGCGCACAACATCGTCAATGTCAAATGCATCGAATTCATCTGTCATTATTTCTACCTTCGAAGAGCCATCGTCTACAACAATAATCCCGTCGACTTTGTCAATCACGTGGCCGAAAATGCGCACGCGTACATCTTTTTCAGGGTCAATGTCAACTATCTTTCTTGGCGAAGCTGGTTGTCTCTTGTACTGAAACTGTTCAGGCATAGAATTAGAATGTTGTAAAATTATTTAAATGAAAATAATTGTGGAAGAAGAAAAACAAAAAATCTTCATTTATTCTTCGTCGTCCCAGTCGTCATCATCGTCGTCATCTGCGTCATCGTCGTCGCCTTCATCCTGGTAGACGATTGTGTCGATGTACTTTCTTTTGTACATTTTTTTGTTCACCTCTAACGAAGTTATGTATAGTGGAAGCAACAAGTATTTAAAGGTGCTAATTTTGAATTATAGTTCAACATTCCCCGCATGATAGAATTTTGTTACGGGATTTTTCATGCGTAGTGTAAGGCTGCACACTAATCTCTCCCACGAATAAGTGCCAGTTCCCTTTCCGCGTCTTTGCCTAAATCTCGAAGCACGGTCTCAAGCGGCATGGAGTAGCTCGCATATCGTATGGCATCCCAACATTCTCAAAGAAGTATTTTGCCACATCCATAACATCTTCAGGGTCTCCATTCAGAGAAAGTCTGTATATATTCGATCCTGGGATCGAAGGAAATCCGTGGCTGATTTTAGCGAGACTAACGTGTTGATTTTTCTTTGCATAATCTATGGCTGATTTAAGTCTAGGGAAAAATTCCAGTGCCTTCTTCTATGCTACCTCTAAATACGTATGAAAAACCGCAAGCCACCATAGGACTAGGATACTCTTAAAGTTTAAATTCATTGCGCGCACACACGAACGAAACCGTAGAACAGCGGCGATGGATTGTTTAAGCGCGACTTGAATTCAGGATGCGCTTGCGTTGCAATAAAAAATCTGTGCTTTGGCAATTCCATGAATTCCATGAGAGGTGTTTTGTCGTCGCGGATATGGCGGCCTGAAAAAAATAATCCATTCTTTTCTATGTCTTTCACAAACCTCGGGTTCACCTCGTACCTGTGGCGATGCCTTTCAAGAACAAGATTACTGCCCTTTGTGAGCCCGATTCTGTGTCGTTGATTCTTGTCTTTCTCAAGTGATTTTATGCTTTCCATGTCCTTCTTTATTCTGTTTTTGTAAAGATCAAGAACGCTTGATTTCTCCAGTGCTGCTGCGTACGCACCAAGCCGCATGGTTCCTCCATACATATTTTCCTTTAGCATTTGTTTTTGAGTCGGAATTACATCTATTACAGGAAACTTTGTCTTCTTGTCTATCTCAGTGGTGTTGGCGCCGCTCATGCCGCATTCGTTCCGCGCAAACTCGACCACTGCTAATTGCAGACCGTAGCACAATCCAAGGAAAGGGAGGTCATTTTTTCGTGCAAATCTTATGGCGTTTATTTTTCCTTCAACGCCAATAGCACCAAAACCACCAGGGATTATGATGCCCTTGTATTCTGAGAGGTCGACACTTTTTTCCAGTTTCTTTGAATCAAGCCAATCTATGTCAATGCCTACATCCAAGGCAGCGCCTGCGTGTTCCAGTGCATTTTTTATTGATATATAGGAATCGAGCAAGACAAAATTGCCTGTGTCAATATACTTTCCAACAATTGCTATTTTTATTTTTTTGCTTGGTGATTCTATGCGCTTGACCAGTTTCTCTAGATTCTGCCAGTTTGCTTTTTTCCTGATCTGGATGCCAAACCTGTTCATCATTTTCTTGCCAAAGTCCTCTTTTTCAAGATCAAGGGGTATCTGGTAAACTGTTTTTACATCAGGCTCTGATATAATATTTTCAGAAGGTATATTGGCGTACATTTCTATTTTCTTTTTTCTCATATCGTCTAAGCTTTGTTCTGCCCTGCATAGGACGAAATCAGGGAAAATGCCCGACTCGTTTAGCATTCTTATTGCCTGTTGCGTTGGCTTTGTCTTCATCTCGCCTATATGCAACGGTATGGGCATGTAAGTAACAAGCACGTGAATGATATTTTCCTTTCGAATTTCTGTCTCAAGACTTTTTGCAGCAAACAAATATGGCAGGTTCTGGTAATCGCCTACAGTGCCGCCAACCTCGACTATAGCGAAATCATAGCCACTTGCGCTTTCTTTTATCCTTCTTTTTATCTCAATAGGCACGTGGGGAATGACCTCTACTGTCTGGCCGAGAAACTTGCCGCTGCGCTCCTTATCGATCAGCTCTTTGTAAATCTGCCCAGTTGTTATGTTATTTGTCTTTGGCAGGTCTATGTCCAGCATTCTTTCATAATTTCCTAAGTCTTTACCTATTAAAAATTCATCAACTCCTTCAATAA
>CAYIKG010000005.1:0-6747 GCA_964363955.1 uncultured archaeon
AAGAAGCGTCGGTGGCAATGGCAATGAGCTCGACAATGTTATGGATTATATTTATGAAAAATCAGCAGGCTTCCCACGAGAAATCATAAGAATATGCAACGACATCGTCAACAACGCCATCAACAAAGGCACAATTGAGATAACGCCGTTAGCAGAAGAACCAAAAGAAGAAATAAGGCTGATGCCGTCAATGGCCATATTGGAAAAAATGACACAGATGCAACGTGAGGTTTTGGAGATGCTGTCTTCAAAGCCAATGACACCAGGAGATATTGCAAATTCCATTGATCTTGGCAAGTACAAATCACGCCAACACGCTGTGCGAAGCATAAACAACGTCGTCAAGAAGCTTCTTGGAGATGGTTATCTAGAACGAACAAAAGCAGAGAAAGCCTTTGTCTACAATCTCGCACCACGGATAAAGACAATGTTCGTGAGGACGTAGGTTAAAGTCAATTTTAACCATGTTATCCCTCACATAAGAAAAAAATTTTGATTAACAGTGAGTTCGCAATAAGCAATATGAATATTCATCAAACTTCGACTAGCATGTCATCAAATTTTTCAAGCGCTCTTAAAGCATATCCTACAGCAAAAAGACCAGAATAAGTAGCTTTTCTATAATCCCTATTTAACATAGAGCTAACTGTTGCATAAGTCATCGTCCAACTAGTAACAGCATCGGCTAACATGGACACTTTTTTCATTACTTCCGTCGAATTTTTATATGCTGCCATTTTTATCACTCCAAATTTATCAAATAAGAATTTAAGACTATCTTATCATGTTCGCTTGTTTAGCACGTTCTATCTCTGCCATATCGCAAAACGCTTAAATATAGCCGTGACTGAATATTAGTAGCGATTTATATGATAGGTACACGCGGGCATGATATTATTGGCAAGATAATCGTCTCTGAAGAGACTGGCCGTAAGTTTGGCGTCATCGGCGACATAAATTTTATTGAAGAATCAGGCGAACTAATTAATTTAGTTCTTGCAGAACCAACAAAACACGTAAGTGAATTGAGTATCGAGCGCGATGAAAAGGAAAGGATGCTCATTCCTTTTTCATCTGTAAGAAGCATTGGCGACTTTGTCATAATTTCTGAAAAAGATATAATTTGAGCTACCTGTCACTTATTCCTTCTTCTGTTATTGTAAAGACTGCTTCTCCTTCAGGCAGGCTTGGCGAATCAATGAGCTTTGCGATGCGCAGATTCTGCTTGCTGCGGCGCAAGTACAAGCGGTAAGTCGAGGCGTGCCCGATCACATGGCCGCCGACGTGCGTTGTCGGGTCGCCAAAGAGCACATCCGGCCGCGCCATTACCTGATTTGTTATGTATATCGCGACGTTGTAGATATCAGCCGTTTTCTGCAACGTATGCAAATGACGATTTAGCTTTTGCTGTCTTGGTGCTAGTTCCCCTCGTCCACTGTAATCGCTTCTGAAATGGCTCATCATCGAGTCAATTATTATCAATTTTATATTATGCTCTTTGATAAGGTCTTTTGCCTTTTCAGCAAGTACGACCTGGTGATCGCTGTTGTAAGCCTTTGAATAGAAAATATTTTTCAGCACTTTCTTAGGATCTAATCCCTTCTTTTCGGCAATTTGAATTATTCTTTCCGGTCTAAATGTCGATTCTGTATCGATGAAAACACATCTGGCGTTTAAGCCCCCTTTCTCCTTGGGCAGCTGCACAGTCACAGCGAGATTAAAGCCGATTTGCGACTTGCCTGAACCGAAGCCGCCGTACGCTTCTGTTATTGACTGCGTCTCAACGCCGCCGCCAAGCAGCTCATCAAGCGCCTGACTACCTGTGGTAATCTTACCGACTTGCTTGCGGCGCTCCAAAAGCTCGTCTGCGCCCTTGAATTCCATGTCAAGCATGCTTCGCGCAGCTGCAATGATCTTTTCTGCAGTTGCTTCGCCTATCTCGCATGTCGCAGCAACGTCGCCAGAAGACGCAGCGGCTATGGCAATTAAATCAACATAACCAGCTTCGCGCAGTTTCTGGGCACCTTTAGGACCTATACCAGGTAAATCTTCCAGTGTTAGTTCGTCAGATGATTTCCTATCAGCAGGTTTTACATCAGACTCTTCCATCTGCTGTAATTCCTCTTCAGCTGTTGGCTTTTTCAATCTTGGCATAAAAATCATCTAATTATTCTCAAGCAACCTTTCAATCTCCTGACGGACATCAACTTCTTCGACGCTGTTAACTGTGAACTCTAATCTATTAAACATTGAATTTTTGCGCACACGGCCTTCCAAAACAAACTCCATGCCAAGTTCAATATTTTCCATTACATTTTCTTTATCAGATTTCAGCAAATTTTCTAATTTACTACCTAAAATTTTTTCAGCAACATCGCCAAAGGCAACAAATCGTATATTTTCTGTACCATCATCGAGAATACCGGAAACAACAGGCCTCTGTTTTGGCTCAACAGTGCCATGGTCACTACACTCCAGGCCCTTTAAGCTCGCATTGCATATAGGGCAGACATTAAAAAAGAAATCAGACTCGAAAATCTTGACTATGGTCGCTTTTATTTGTTTTGACTGCCCTTCTCTTAGACTAACAATATCAGACCTTTCTGTTTTTTGCGAAGAAACAGCAACTTTTTATCAGTCTTCTGCAGGCTACCGAATCGACCTACGCGAATTTCAGGTCCGCCAACGTTGTCTTCTTTCACATAGCCATTTATGTGAATAACATCACCTGCCCTTAGATCATATTTTTCTATCTCCTCGTTCCATAGTGACAGTCTTGCTGTAGATGTCTCGTCGCCTACAATGACATTCATCACGCGGCCTTTTGCACTTGGCGTTGAAAATTCGCGTACTGGAAAGGCGCGCACAATCTTGGCAACAATATCGATGTTCTGCATTCCAGGCACAACGTTCACAAGCTTCAGCCTTTCTGGCTTGCGAAGCAATGTGATACCAAGCTCCTTTGCCACGATGTACGCAGCGCCTTCCTGCGAAATGAGCCCGGATAATTCAAGCCGCTTTTCCTCGACCATTTTCTGTACGTCCCCCTCAGGGATGTTCGAAGAAACAGATATTTTTTTGATGAGTTCTGAAAGCATGTTCATACTACGCAGCAAAAATATAAAAGACTGTTAAGAAAATCTATTTTTCCAGGTGTTTCCTGGCCATTTTTACATCCCTGCGAAGCACCGTACGCCTTCCTGCATGCTCAGAGAGCTTTTTTGCCTCATTTACAATAGACTTTGCCCTTTCCCCGAGTATTTTTGCTAATTCTTCCGCTGCTTTATCGCTTACGCGCTTGGCTCCAGAATGTTTTAGCAAGCGCCTTACTGATTCTTTCGTAAGCTCTGGCATGGTTTCTATTGTGCGGTTACTGTTAAAAAACAAAAAATTTATTAGAAATATATATATACTAGGAAACACATATCTAAACATATTAAAAATTGCCCTAGAGTGAGACGATGACAGCAAAACAAGACATGGAAGAACTTTTTCTGAGAAAAAAGCCTGTAAGATTATTGCTGAATATAAAGACAGGCGGCACAAAATATATTTCAGTGCTTGCCAAGGAAACAGATACCACGTACTCGCACACAGTCAAGCTTCTGGAATTGTTCAAATCTTATGGCCTAGTTGATTTTGACAAGCAGGGGCGCATCAAGTTCGTCAAGCTCACGCCAGATGGCGCAGAGCTCGCAGGCAATTTCGAAGACGTACTTCGCAAGATCGCGAAGCTAAAGCCGAAGAAGAAATGATTTTATGAAAAGAAAAGGGCAAACATGTTGTCCTACAACTGGTTGCGCTGCTGGTGGTTGTGGCACTTCGGGATGCGCTTTAGCATCATTGAGAACAGGAAATCCAATAATAAGTGCTATGTTTGCAAGAACATCTACAAACAATAGTTGGATTCTTGGCAAAATAATCTATTACCAGAGATACGGAGACCCAGAATTAAAAAGAAGATTGCATGTAAAAAGGATATGCAAATTCACACCAACCTGCTCTGAATATTCTAAAGCTGCTATAGAAAAGTATGGAACAGTTTCAGGCATTATGCGCACTGCATGGCGCCCCATGCGCTGCAATCCTTTGAGCAAAGGCGGTTATGACTTGCTATGATTGAGTAATTGACTCGCAATTTCCATTCGTTCACATATATGTTTTTAAGCATTTCCCACAAAATGTGAGATAAGGTGGTAACATGGCGTATGGAAGTGCAAGAAACGACAATAGAGTAAATCTTCAGGTAACTACACTTCAGGCAGAACTTATTCAATATGGCGTTATTCTTGGATCTGAAGGATATCAGGAATTAATGCTCCAAGTAGAGAGACATGGTATAGATCCAGTAAGAAAGCTAGTTATACTTGCTCTGGACGCATATACACGCGGTGAAAATGGTAGTGACCAGCAATCACCAACAAAATATTTGATGGAATCCCTAACACATCATGACTGGAGCAGAGACGGTAAAAAACCAAGAATACACTGATAAAAGATATTTTTTATTATATATTTTCTAACAAATTCTCTGTATAGTATCTGTTCAAGAATATAATTAATAATTAACCTACATTATCCCTCACATAAGAAATGAGTCAAGATTAAATTTTAAGTAATTTTTATTATAAAAGTAGCTGATGATGTTTGCCAGAGAAAGACCATCAGCAACACTACTTGATTCGTGGGGATTGCAGTCTGGCGTTGTGCTGAGAAAATATGAAGCACTTAGGTATGACCTGGATTCTCGAGAAAGACTAATTTTTATGATAGAAGGCATTCTTCCTGGAACACACGGTATCCACCAATCTTACTGGCACAACATTCATGGCCTAGAATGGGGAATTGGGGAAATGGATGAAAGGCACAGGTACATGCAGCATCCTGCTTATATTTTACTTTCCAACGGTAAACCAATAGGAGGCACGTGGACTGATTACACAGTGCGCAGAGGAAACGCGATATTAGCAGTTTTCCACATTTCTGTACAACCTCAATATAGAAGTAGAGGTCTAGGAAGAGAAATGCTAGAAATATATGAAAACCAAATGAGCTCGCGTGGGAAATGGAAAGGTGTTGAATGTTGCTGGGGAGATAAACTACCGGACAGCCATTTGCCAGAGTTCTTTGCAGGACATGGCTATCACATCTATGGCAGTCCTGCAGTTGGCAGAGCTACAAAGGTATTAAGATAGTTGTTATGCTCTAATTCTGATAAAAATAGAGCTATATCTAACATAGGAAATTAGAAACCTACTCTACTCCAAGTGCGATCAATAATTACAATCAAGCACCACAATAAATAAAAACGCCATGGACAAAAGTAGTTCATGCATGCCCTTGGTTTTGCATGAAAAGTGCTGAAAACAGGGCATATAAACAAGCTACTCCAAATAAATTATGATAGTGTTTGATTATGCCAATTCCTAAAAAAGAAAAGAATGTACACAGAATACCACTGTCAAGAATCTTGATTGGCGCAATTGGTATTGTCTTGGTCTGGCGAGGTATCTGGGATTTTGCAAAAGAAGTTCCTGTCATAAAAGAGCCAATAGTATCAATCGTTATCGGTCTTTTCTTGCTCTATATCTCACATGAGTATTACAGGGAGTTGTAAAAATGCCAAAAAAGAAGCTTTCTGATATTGTATTTCAGCGAATTGGGCCGCCTGATCAGAAAAAAGACCTTACGCAAGAAGACCTTGCTAATGTTCTCGTGCGAAGACTCGGGCTTAAACGAAAGGAATCGCGTGCAAATCATGCACAACTGCTTCTGGAGCTGATAAAATTCAAGAAAGAGAACATACCAATTTCAATCGAGAAAACGTCGCAGATATTGACAATATCCAAAAGCCAGACATATGAAGAGCTCAGAAAATGGCGCACACTTGGCTTAGTTGAGTTCGTAAAAATGCCTCAAGGAGAAGGATTTGTAAAAGGCTATATGCTTACAGCTCCTACAGTAAATCGCATGCTTGATAGGGCAGAGAGCTCGACAAAAAGCTTCTTCCGCAAAACACGGCGAATAGCAAAGGATTTTGACGACCTTCTTATGTTAGGGACGGCGCGAGCGCGGCAAAGAAGAGAGCACCGAAGCTGCCGAAGGCGCAGAAGAGCCGCTGGAAGATGAAAATACAGACGTTCCTGAGGAAAATTAAATAAATTTGTTTTCTTACTAAAGCTTCCTTTTCTAAAAGAAGCTTTCTTATGTGAGAGATATAGCCCACGAAAATGACAGATAAACATACTTGAAAATATATTTATTAAGATAGATTTTATTACAAATTTGTTTAATCAAATAAGATACAAAATATATTTTCTAAAATACATACACTGTTCGTGAGGGTTAAAGTAAAGGACTATATTATAAGTTGCAAAAAGGTTTTATCCTGTGGTTACTCATCCTCTCTTCTTGGTTGTACAACTGGAAACATTATTGGCGGCGGCAGGCGAAGCTCATGAGCGAGCATTATTGCTTGCGTTAAGCACTTGCGGAAAATGGCATTAAGTATCTCTGTCGCCAGGTTAGCTTCTATTTGCTTGTCTTTCTTCCATTTGCTCACAATTTCTTTTGCATTATCTACTTGGTAAAGTACCTCGCCTTCCATCGAAATACTCCCAACCTTTGGTTCATAAGTTGTCTTGAATACAAATTCAACAGAAAGAAGATCTTTCAAGTTGTACAACGGAATGTCCCTTTTTGAAACATTCGTTATTGTCGGCGATGAATTTACGTTAATGTTATCTG
>CAYIKG010000005.1:6757-14885 GCA_964363955.1 uncultured archaeon
GGAAAAGTAGTCATTCTGTTCGCTTCCGGTGACAACAACAGACTCATCAAAATTTGCATTGATGTCCCTCAAAGATAGCCCAACGATTGCCATACTGAATCTCTTAAGAATTTATCCATAAGATATAAAAAACCCTTCAAGCAGAAAATGATTCTATGTTAGCTGAAAAAGAACATTTAGTATTGAAAGTAATTGGGAAAAAATCCTTGATAACATTAACTGACTTGAAAAAAGCTGCTGGTGACGAAATAGAACCTATCATTAACAGGCTTGTTGAAAAAAATCTCATATCCGAAGTCAGGCCCGTAGGAACAATATGCTACGTCATAACAGCCAAAGGCACAAAGGCACTGCAGGACATGGAAAGATGATTATAAAATTCTTTCCTCAGAAATTATGCCAAGACAGCCCCGTAGTCTAGCGGTCAAAACTTTCTACAAGTGTTTCCGCAAAAGGATACCTGCCTCTGGAGCAGGTGACATCGGTTCGAATCCGATCGGGGCTATAAAGATCTTACAGCTGCTTTTCTAAACCTTCTTATATCTCCGGAATAATTGCCGTTCATTCTTTGTTTCAATTGTCTAGCCATGTCAAGCAAAGTATTGGCAGCGGTTTCATCTCCACGACGGGCTCTTGCTACAAGATAACCTTCAAATTCCATTAATCTTCCTGGGTAGTCTTTAAGGTCATAGCCCTTTCTACTAAGATCTGTTATCAAATATTTTACAGCGCTAAACTCTTCTATATCTCCAGCTTCTAAAGAATTGAACATAGAATCAAATTGAGAATAAGAGCTTGGAAAAAGTTCAGGTTTTCTGTTTCTAACTACCAATCAAACCCTCTATTAATACGCAGATGCAAGTATATAAAATTTCCTGCTAAATTTTCTGCATGAAAAAATCGACAAAAAAACTAATATTTCTCATTTTCATATTGATTACGTTTACCATGTCTTCGATAGCATTTGTGGTCGTTGGTGGCTTTGGTGGAGCTCGGCAAGAACAGCTTAAGCCATTGGAAAGTTTTGTCATCGAAGGAGATATAGATCCAAGGCTTGAAAGTGCATATCTAAGCAGAGGATTTACTTTTTTAAAATATTATTATAAAGAAAAAGATGAAGCTCTTGAAAACTATCTTGATGCATTGCCAGAGCTGACAAGAACAAATCAAAACCAGCAGCAGCTCATTATCCAGAAGATCCCATCAGGTAGCGATAGAATAATTGTACGCGGCCCTGGCGGAGAAACCTCGATAACAAATGCAACAGAAATTAATATTTTTCAGACATTGTGCAGCACCATAGCAGTTGTGCCATTTGAATGCGCACTAAACATTACTTCTTAGGGCCTTTTCCATTTCATCAACTTCTTTCTTGAAGCGCTCTAATGTTTTTGGTATGTCCTTTTCCTCAATCTTGTACAATTTGCCAATTTCTTTTAATATGGTGCTTTTTTTCATAATAATCTATCCTCCATGGATTTTATTACGTTGTCCACAATATCTTTTTTATATCCAACACCCTTTGCCAGTGAATCTGAACCGCCGCCTTTACCGCCAAGTTTCTCGCAAACTTCTTTTACCACGTTTCCTATATTCACGTTTTTGTTTCCAGAATAACCGAAAACATAAATTTTATCTTTCAATCCAAACAACAAGATAATTCTATCTTTATCCGAAATTATTTTTGATATATTTTGCAATTCTTCAAGATCAAAATTATTTATTTTTTCTATTAGAACATTATTTACAAATTTAGTCTCGAGGATCTCCGACATGACTTTTGCCTTTTTCTCTTTTAAATTTTCCAATTCTTTATGAAGAAACTTCCATCTTTCAAATAAATTCTTTGAAGAATTTAGAAGCTGTTTCTCAGGCGTGCCGAGAATCTTACAAGATAAATTAATTATATCCTTCTGAAATTTTTTGTATTTGCTTGCAGCTAAACCTGAAACAAATTCTATACGTACAATGCCATCTTGTACTCTTTCAGATCTTATTATAATTATTTCACCTGCATCTTTGGTGTGATCAAGGTGCGTTCCTGAACAAGCTTCCACATCGACAATGCCATCCCTGATCTGCACGATGCGCAAATCTTTTTCAGGTGCAGCTCCACCTTGGTATATACCAAATCCATAACGTTTTTCTGCAATCTGACGCGGAATAAAACTCTTTATTACCTTCAAATTCTTTTTTACTATCTTGTTAGCAATATTTTCAATTTTTTCTAGATCGCCATCATTCAGAGTTTCATAATGTGTTATGTCTATGCGAGCCTTATCAATATCTTTGAAAGCTGAATGCTGCCATACATGATTGCCTAAAACCTTGCGCGCAGCTGCGTTGATTACATGCGTTGCCGTATGATGCGAAGTTAACTGCATCCTCCGGATGGGATCAACTTCACAGCTTACTGCATCGTTTTTCTTGAATGTTGCATTTTCGACTGAATGGACAATGACAGAGCCAATCTTCTCAACATCGTACACATGACAACCATTTATCTGGCCGTGGTCTGGCTCTTGACCGCCGGCGCGGCCGTAGAATGCAGTTCTGTCAAGAATAACATATTTACCATCAATAATTTCAAGAACGTGCGCGGTGAATTTTGTTAGATTCTGGTTCTTATAGAAAAGTAATTCAGTAGGCTTGAATACTGACACATCAAGCTTACCTTCTTCTATTTTTTCTTTCATGTGTTTTTCCGTAATCTTTGTGTAAACTTCAGGTAGATTTATAATAATATTTTTTTCTTTTGCTATTCTTTCTATCACTTCAGGTGTAATCCCATGAGATTCGTAAAGTTCGATTAAACTTTTCGCTTCTATTTGTTTGCCCTTTTCAATTATACTTACAATAAGTCTCTTAGATCTTTCTTTCGTCTCATTGAATCGCTTTCTTTCGACATCGACTATTTCTTGTACCTCGCTTAAATGCTCTCTAAATTTTGGGTTTAATCTCTTCAGATACTTTGCGTGAAGTTTCATGATATCATTAATATCTATGTCAATGCCAAGCTCATCTGCGAATCCCAATGCACGACGAAGGACTATTCGAAGATTGTAGCCACCGCCCACATTGCTAGGCAATAATCCATCAGTAACAGCATAAAGAATTGTTTTTGTGTGATCCGCAATTGCATACAAGGCTTCTATCAGCTTTGTTTTTTCTATTAACTCACTCACATTAGTTCCAAGTTCTTTCGCGATCGATGATCTGGCGTTTTTAATATCTTCTACATCATCAAGATTCAGACTTCCGGCAAGTATAGCATATCTCTTGAAAAAATCTTTGTCGTAATCTATGGATCGTTCCATTTTTTTCATCAATGGGCCAAATATTGCATCGTAGCACGTTGGTGTTGATTGCGACAGCCATGCAAATCTTTCAAGGCCAGCTCCCATATCAATAAGTTTTTGTTGCATTGGAGTGTATTTTTCTGGAGTTCCCTCAAACTCAGTAAAAACAGCATTGCCCAATTCAAGTCCTCCTATATAGTACTCCAAAGAATATCCAAAAGCAGAAGGTCCTGTCCATACGTCCTCGACAAAAATAATTTTCTCTTCATCGATTTTAAAAACATTTTTCAAAAGATCGAAATCAAGTTCAATGCACCTATCTTTCCAATAACTTTTTTTATTTCCTTTCTCTGGTATAGAGTGTTGGCCAACCATGATGAAATTTGTAAGATGACGGCCTGTAACACCGACGTTCGCAATATCATTAAAGCGTAAGCATGGCTGCGGTATCACAAGAGGATTTTCAGGAAGCTCGAAGACAGTCTTTCCGCCAACGCTTCTCTGGAAAGCAACAACACTTGCTACAGTGTAATATAACCCAGGAATCCACCTACAAACAAGAGGATATGGCTGTATAGATGCGTGGCCATTTTTCTTGAAAAATTTCTCGATAGCTTTCCAGCATTCAATATAATCAAAACGTTTAGCAAATTTCTTTCCTAGAAATTCATAATTCTGGCATGGCTGTGTTGGGCACGACCCTCTCGGAGAGATTGACCAGAAAGATTTATGGCACTTTTTGCATATTTGCCTAGTAAAACCTTTTTCTTTAAACAATTCAACTTGATAATATTTCTTGTAATTATCAGAGAACTTTTTTTTTAGCATTTCTTTTGAGCCCATATTATTACCTAGGTATACTTAGAAAAATAGGTTAAAAAAGAAAATAAAAAATTCCTACCCAAACAATGCACTGAGGCCCTCGGCCGCTTCCTCTGCCTTTTTTGCTGTGTCTTCTTCTTTCTCTTCTGCTTTTGCTGGCGCAGCGCTTACAGCCGTAGGCGCAGCTGCAACGGCAACTGGCATAGCTGCTTTACTGATAATTTCGTCTATGTTCTTTCCTTCAAGAGCCGAAACGAGAACCTTTATCTTTGCCTCGTCTGCCAGCTCACCAGCTGCTTCCACAACCTTTTTCAGGTGCACCTCGTCTATAGGCTTTCCTGCAGAATGCAGCAAAAGCGAAGCGTATACGTAGTTCATATTCTCACCACCATTATTTTGTTAATTCCTCTAATACCGTTGCTTGTCTAATTGTTTTTATTATAATATCATCAACAAAATCCTTTTCCAGAAGATCTAAATCTACACATAGGTTCTTTACTTCATTGAAAGCCTTCTGGATCATAATTTCAACTGTCTTTTCAGTTGGATACCCACTGTTCACAGACAAGTTAATTGCTTTCTGCACAGCAGATATCATTTCATTCTCATAATAAGAATCATCTACATCAAGAACTTCTTTCTTATAGATTATACCATCTTCTATTACTACAATCAGTTCAAGTCCAATTTCCATCGGCTCTATTTTCAGCAGAGAAAGTAAATTAACAACATCTTCATTGACAGATTCACCAGACTTAAGGATAACCTTCTCCTGCATGATAGCGATTTTTCCCTGCTGTACTCCTGTTTTAAGACCAACCTTTTGCAATGTTGATATAGCAGGACCAGGAGGCAATTCTGTAGAGCCCTTTGGTATAACTATATCTTTCTTTACAACATCACCTAATCTTGCCTTTGCCGGAGATCTGTTTTTCTTTATCATCTTAAAAAGTCTGAAAGGGTTTTCATTTGTAAGTATCAATGCAGACGCTCCTCTTATCTGTTCTTTTAAATCAAAAATATTCTTCTTGTTGCAGTCATCAATCGAACGCATCAAAATGTTTTTTGTGCACATTCTTATTACAACCTTATCACGTAAATTTTCTCTTATTTTTTGGAGCTGCCTTCCTGGTATTTTATGCATATCTAGAATTCCCACAACATTGTACTCATTAAGCAATTTTATCACATTCTCCATTTCCTTCGGCTTTTCACTTTTCAACATCTACAACACCGTATCAATTTTTACAGGATTGCTCATAGTAAGCTTTAGGTATACATTCTTGATACGAGCCTTAGCCGGCAGTGACTTCTTTATTTCATTTATGACGTGCATTACGTTATCTTCTATCAGCTTGTTTTCCATGTTCTCATTGCCTACGTATACGTGTATGACAGGCGAATCCCTCATCTTAATTCTTACAGAATTTTTTGCCTCAGATATTACTGCCTCTCGGCTTCTTCCAGGAGGCAGTAATTTAGGCATCTTGCCTTTAGGACCAAGATAGCGACCCATAACTTTTCCTACAAGCGGCATTAATGGTGCTTCACATATAAAGAATTCATACTTTCTTGTTAGATTTTTCATAGACTTTTTGTCCATCGTCTCTATATCTTGTTTGCTTATTGCGCCATCAATGCTGTCTGATATTATTGCAACCTGAATATCCTTACCCCGACCATTTGGAAGTAAAATATCCTTGAAAATTTTATTTTCAGGTTTTTTCAAATCGATGTTCGCTATATTGACAATCAAATCAAAACTTTGTAGGAACTTTTTCTTTTCGTATGATTTTAATTGTGCTACTGATTCTGACAAATTCATAATTACCAGCGATTTTTTAATGCCCTACTGCTAGAGAATTCTTCGCAGTCCAGCACAACTCTTAGTTTCAGCAAAACGCTTTAGTTTTAGTTATGCCTTTGAACGGGCTTATAATATCTGTACAAAACATATTTAAATAAAATGTTCTTACTCGTCCTGCATACGCTCTTCCAAGGAGCCAACAGCAGCGCCTAAGGTCTTTCGCACTTCGTGCACACGGTTTTCTATATTTATCACGCGCTCTGTAATGTCCCTGTAATTCTTTTCCAGAGTTTCTGTAGTTTCCTTGAATCCTTGGTAGTGGCCTGCAATATCTTGGCTTACCCTTTCAATACCAGAAGAGAATGCATCAATCTTCTCTATAACCAAATCAATTGTTTTTGATCTATTCTTTTTAATTTCATACATCTCTCTATCTGAAAATGTCTTGTGGAGAACAGTTATCGCAAGTATAAGCATTAGAATTATTGACAATTCCCATATATTACCTAGAAAAATCACAATCATAGCAAGAACTACAACGTACGTGAGAAACATCATGACGTTTGTAATGATTCTAGGCACTTTAACCACTTTTCAGTTATAAGAACTTAGTAAAGTTTTTAAAGAAGAGCTTAGCTAAAAATATAGCAGGGTTGTGCTATGGAAAGAAAGAAGAAACGTGAATTCAAATTCTATTGGGAAGAGCCAGAAAAGTTCAAAGAACCTGAAAAACGTTTCAGCGAGCCGTTTGAATTCAGATTTACTTTTCCGCGTATTAAATTTACTGAAATGAAACGCACCAGAATATGGAGTACTGAAACAGACAAGAAAATCATAGTAAAAGCAGAACTACCTGAGTTCAAGAAAGATGACATAAACCTGAATGTAACAGAAAGTACGGTAGAAATCTCTGCTATGAAAAAAAGAGAAAAAATTGACCAAGGGGAAAAATATTTTCGTAGAGAAAAGAAAGCTGGCGGCGTAAGACACGTATTCACATTGCCGACAACAGTAGACCCTGAAAAGACAGTAGCGGAATACGATAATGATGTTTTGACAGTTACAATGCCAAAATCTGAAAAAAAGAAGAAAAGAAGAAAGATAGAAATTAATTAGATTGAATACACGTGATTAATTTGTGTGGCCCATCAATATTAAACTTAACATCCAAAAATTGCTCGCACACAAAAATATTTGTTCTAGCGTGCTGCGTAATTTCTTCAACACTTACAGAGCCGCCGGCTATTGCTAGATACGGTATAATCTGATCAGCCACGTGCTTATCAAGTGCAGCGCCGCTTTTATGTGCAGAAATAAGAAGCTCTAGTGCCTCTCGCGCCACATCCTCTGCACGCTTGCCGTGCTCAGCTACACTTGTCGAGCCAATAATCGAATCTTCGTATACAACAAACAGATCACACCCGCCTCCAGTTGACTGTGCATCAACGTAAGCAGTTTTCACATTCGGTGTGATCTGAAATTCATCGAATAATTTGCTGCGTAAAAACGATTGCATACGTTCTGCAACCTGCGGTTTCTGCAGATCCTTGCTCGCAATACATAATCCATTTACTGATACAGCATTTCCTCTGTAATCAAGGTCTATTTTCTCTAGAACACATTTCCTTATTCTAGCTTCTACCAGACCATTGCCTTTTGGATAGAAACCATGTTCTTTCAATAAAATCTCTGCCTTGTATCCGAATTTTTTCAGTAAAGACAATGTTACATTCTGCAAATATCCTATAGAAGGTGCCCATTTGTTGGCTGTCCCACCAGTTATATTTATATCAAGCGGCTTTTCACAGTGCATAGCAGGGATCATCAATGCTTGCAGCACGAGCGCAGTAGAGCCAGCTGTGCCAATATTTAGTGAAAGCGAGCCGCCTTTTATCTTTCCTGGATCGAATATAATCTCGTTGCTGCCAACACGATTGCCGCTGACAGATGCATTGCAAAGCTTGGCAACAGCGTCTATGGCAGTCTTGTGCTGTGCCTGAAGCCCAGGATTTTTTCTTTTTGATCTAATATTTATAATTTTTACCTTTTTTCCAGTTAATGCGGATAAGGCTATAGATGTACGCAGAATCTGGCCACCACCTTCGCCAAAACTGCCATCAATCTCAATCATAGAACCCACGTATTACTTTCACTTAATATACCTTTTGTAGAAAATAATGTTTGTTCGGATGCATATCTT
>CAYIKG010000005.1:14895-22050 GCA_964363955.1 uncultured archaeon
TATACCTTTTATAAATCGATCTCGTTATCCGATATTGGAAATTTTAGACGATTTAAGTAGAGAAATGTCAAAAGAGCCCGATGAAGTACTATACGAAGCTTTACAGTATATGGACTCCGACTTTAGATCTTTATCACATCCCCATTCTTCGGCGCAATAGCTTCAATTCCTGGAAATTCTTTCTCGATGCCGTAGGCAAATTTTTTGCAGTTATCACCGTGAATGCATACAACTTTCTCTGGATTCGTTCTCTTGATTATTGAAAGAAGCCCGTTATGATCTGCGTGTGCACTTAATTCAAATTGCTCCACTTCGCAATGCACATGGAACTTTTCCTCGGCAGTTTGGAAAATCTTTGTCTGTATGAGATTCCTGCCTGGCGAGTCTTCTACAAGGAAGCCGGTAAAAATGACCTTGCTCTCATGGCGCGACTTGATTTCGCGCAAATAATGTATTGCCGGCCCACCACCAAGCATGCCGGCGCTGCTGACAATCAATGGATATTTTTTCAATGCCTGCATTCTCTGCTTTCTTGTATGAACCCAGTGGACTTTTCTTAGTATATTTTTCAATCTTTTCCTGTCTTTTGTGTAAGCCCCATATTTTGCGACTATCTCTGAAGCCTTCTTCGCAAGTCCGTCTAGAGCTATTTTATTTGCATTGTTCTCAAGCAAAAGCAGTACCTCTTGAGCACGACCCACGGCAAAAACCGGTATTAGTGCAGCTTCCTCGCGTGCCAGGGCTTCTTCAACAGATTCAACAAAACGCTGCTCTTCTTCTTCACGTTTTCGACGTACACGATCGCCGTAAGTGCTCTCGAGAATCAGAGTGTCAACTTTCTTCGGCAGCCTTGCTGGATGTAGCAGATTGCTGCTTTCTGTTTGAATATCTCCTGTATAGAAAACCTTCTTTTCATCTTCTACAAGTATGCTCGCTGATCCTGGTATGTGACCTGCATCATGAAGAGAGCATCTCATGTCACCTATTCTGAAATTTTCCCCGTATCTAACAAATCTTGTGGCCTTATTCATCTGCTTTAATTCAGGAATGCCAAAAGGCACAGCATATCCTTGCTTCTTCCCGACTTTTATCGAGTCTTCTACCAGCAGGTTTGTTAGCTCAAGCGTCACATCATTCATAACAAGCGTTGGCCTGCGATTGACATAGAGCCTAGGCAAGCTTCCTGAATGGTCTAGGTGCGCATGAGTAAGCACTACAGCATCGGGCTTCGCTAACATCGGATACTGAGGCGGTTCTGGCTGCAGCTTCACGCCATAGTCGAGCATTATCTTCTTTTTGCCATCATTGAGGAGGAATGCGCTACGACCAATCTCGCCGCCGTTCCCAAGGATTTCCAGTTGCATTATGTATGACATGCATTTCATTATTAATAAAAGGCAGGTGAACCTGGCCAGAAAGCTTATAAACATTCCATTAATTCAGATTAGGAAGTGATGGTGATGAGCCGCCGATATCAAATTGTTGCTGGAGCGAGAAGCTCAGGCCAGTCTTGCTTAGGGCTCTGAATGCCAATCAAAGACTGATTCTAGGAGAGATTTCTGTAAGCAAAAACGAGAATATAACTCAGATTCTAAGTAAAATAAATAAAGAAGATAAAGTTCCACTTTCTACGCTCAAGTTGAACACAAACATATTGAAAAATCTTGGTCTTGTAACATTTGGCACGAATTCTCATTTTCAAGCAGCAAATTTGACAGAATTAGGTCATGAAATACTTTTCATACTCAGAGGTGAGGAAAATGAATAGAAAATTAGAGGGCGATAGACCCTACTGACAAAATAGAAACGTGCAACGAATGTCCATTGCCATACAAACAAGCATGCGACGCAGACTGTCCTAGATACCGTGATGAATTTAGATCCAGGTTGGAAGATTATGGATTGCAAAGACCACAATCAATTAGGAGTGGATACATATGACCTTCACGATAAATAATCTATGGACATGAAGACTACTTTACCAAACGAGTAACTCTTGGAAGAGAACGAGATCCACAGATATCCTATGTGGTAGTCATGACAAGGAGAGAAAATGATGTGATAGTTGACCACATGTACGTTCCTGCCGAAATAGCTGAAACTATCACAAAAGACTTCTACAAGCATGCTTTGCCAGGTTGGGGATTTATGATAGATCCCATAGAGAAAGACGAATAGATTCTTTTATTTTTTCATTTTTATATTCAGAAAAATAAAGTGATAGCATGGATATAGAAACAAGGCTACAGCTCATAAAAAGCGTTGGCGAAGAGATTATAACAGAGCAAGAACTTCGCGAGCTTCTAGAAACGAAGCAGCACCCAATAGCTTACGATGGGTTCGAGCCCTCAGGCCAGATGCACATTGCTCAAGGACTTCTTAGAACCATTAATGTTAACAAGATGGTCAAAGCGGGCATTCATTTCAAAATGCTCGTTGCCGATTGGTTTGCGTGGATGAATGATAAAATGGGAGGAGATTTAGAAAAAATACGCAAGGTCGGAGAATATTTTATAGAAATGTGGAAAGCTTGCGGTATGAAAACAGAAAAAATAGATTTCATATGGTCAAAAGATCTAGTAAGGCAAGAAGGCCATTGGAAAACTACCATTGATATAGCAAGACATTCATCAGTCCAGAGAATTCTGAGAACATCTCAGATAATGGGGCGTAAATCAACCGATAAACTAAGTGCTGCTCAAATAATTTATCCTTGTATGCAGGCTGCTGATATTTTTCATTTAAAATGTGATATTTGTCAGCTGGGCATGGATCAGAGAAAAGTGAATGTTCTTGCAAGAGAGGTAGGGCCAAAGCTAGGTTTCTGGAAACCCGTCATAGTAAGTCATCATATGATATTAGGTCTACAAAAATCAACTACAACTTCAAAGGAGTCGGATGACAGAATGCTTGATCTGAAGATGTCAAAATCGCACCCGGATTCTGCAATATTTATGACAGATACGAAAACTGACATAGAAAGAAAAATCCTAAAAGCATACTGTCCAAACAAGACCATTGAAGATAATCCAATTCTAGAATATCTAAAATATATAATATTTGAAAATTTTAAATCAGTTACAATAAAACGAGATAAAAAACACGGAGGCGATATAAACTTTGAAAATTATGCAGAATTAGAGAAAGCGTTTGCTTCAGGCGAATTGCATCCCATAGATCTGAAAAATGCAGTTTCTGAGCATCTGGATAAAATGATTAGCCCAACCCGCAAGCACTTCGAGCACGGCAAAGCAAAAGAGCTTTATGATTTCGTGCGCAGGCAGGAAGTGACAAGATAAATTCTTTCGTGTGGTAAGATGCAAAAGAAACAAAAGATAGAATCTACGGAAAATTCAGAAGAAGAAGAGCCAGAGGTAATTAGGAATCTAGTTTTGGCTTATAGTATTCTCTTTTCAGGATTTATTGCATTTACTTCTCTATTATTTACAGCCAAAGTTCCTATACCAATTTGGTTCAAATTTTTATGGTATATAGGTTATGGCGTTGGGATACTTGGAGTATTTCAGATAATATATGTATTGTCAAATCAGTTAAAATCAAAAATAACTAAAGTAAGTATCATAATTAGCATAACGACCATAGCTATAATACCTTTAATTTTTATTTTAATTGTGACACCATTTGCTGCTACCTTAGCATTGCATTTTTCATGCCCCAGTTATCTCATATATGGTATTAATGAATTAAAAGTTGGCATAGAAAATAGTGGAGATGTCGATGGAGTTTATATACAAAATTTAGTTGGTAATAATGTAACTTTTAGAAAATCAGATGAACTATTAAATAATTTTACCTCAAATATAAATAAACAATTTATTTCTCCAAGTAGTAATCAAGTTAGATTTATTTCATACCAAATGAATGTTACAGATGAGAATGGAGCTTTATTTATAATATCAAATTACTGTTCAACGGCAAATTGTATTTTTACTACTACTAATTCTTATTCATGTATTTACGATAAAAGTATATATTTTAGGCAGTTATCTCTAATAAGTCAAAATCCATTGTAACTATTAATTGAATCTATAAAAATATTTTTTGTCTACCCTTCCATTAACTATCTTTATTCCATCTTTTTTTAGTAGCTTTATCTTGCTTCTTATCCCACCTTTACCAGAATAGCCGACAAGACTGCCGTCACTACCAATTACTTTATAGCATGGACAGCCAACAGGATCTTTATTTGTTTTCATTATCATGCCTATGGCTCTAGGCGATGTTTTGCATTTTTTTGCCAGTTCTGCGTAACTTACAACTTTGCCTGTGGGTATCTTCTTCAATAAAAGCAGTGCCTGATGCATATTAAAAATTTGTATAAAAATCTTTATATGAGGTGTTAGCATGCCATTAAAAAGCATTCTGAAGTATTTTGTGAAGTCATTTCCTACAGCAACTATACTCTATATACTGCTTGTAATTTTGACAAATCTTGAATTTGAATGGACATGGATAGTATTTGCACTTGTTATGGATGTCGTAGATGATTTTCTGCAAACAGGACCAGCTTAAACTTTAAATGACGCTGGATAAAAATAGGCATATATGCTTGATATAAGGCTCATTCGCGAACAACCAGGCGTTGTCGAAGCGAGCTTGCGCAAGCGCGGCGATAAAAAAGGCATAAAATTGCTCAAGCAATTGATAAAAAACGATTCTGACTACAGGAAGCTTTTGCAAGATGTAGATCAACTACGACAGAAAAAGAACATCATCACTCGTGAAATAGCTGAGCAAAAATCAAGTGGCATATTTATTAAGAAAAAGATTGAGGAAGCAAAACTATTGCCATCTAAAATAGCGGAAATAGAAAGAAAATTAGAAAAACTGAACAAAAATTGTGATGATGCGCTTTATTCATTACCAAATATATTGCACGAGAGCGTGCCAGTAGGTAATAGCGAAGAAGATAATAAGCTTGTGCGAGAATACGGACGACCACATAAATTTTCTTTCGAACCAAAGGATCACATAGATATTGCTGTGGCGTTGGACTTGCTAGACATAGAACGTGCTGCAAAAATATCTGGCGCCCGGTTTTTCTTTATGAAAAATGAATTAGCACAACTTGATTTGGCTCTGATGAAATTTGCTACAGATTTTCTTATAAAAAAAAGCTTCTCACTAATAATACCGCCACACCTGATCAGAAAAAAGCCATATGAGGGTGTCGTGTCACTGGAAGACTTTGAGGACGTACTTTACAAGATAGAAAAAGAAGATTTGTATTTGATAGCAACAAGCGAGCATCCTTTGACTGCGCAACACATGGACGAAGTATTGCTTGAGTCACAGTTGCCTCTAAAATACTGTGGCCTTTCGACAAATTTCAGAAAAGAAGCTGGGTCACATGGCAAAGATACAAAAGGCATTTTTCGTGTCCATCAATTTAACAAAATAGAACAAATTATAATCTGCAAACCAGAAGATAGCTGGCGCTGGCACGAACAGTTGATTGCTAATGCTGAAGAGTTCTTCCAGCTCCTGGGACTGCCTCATAGAATAATGAATATATGCACTGGTGACATTGGCAGTATAGCTGCAAAGAAATACGATCTGGAGGCGTGGATGCCAGCACAGCAGCGCTATCGCGAGATGGTTTCTTGCAGCAACTGCACTGATTATCAGGCAAGAAGATTAGGCATTAGATATAGGGAAAAAGAAGGCACGCCACCAAAGGGCCTTGTGCACACATTAAATTCAACGCTTGTTACTGACCGCGCGCTTGTCGCGATACTTGAAAACTTCCAGCAGTCAGACGGAAGCATTTTGGTTCCGAAGGCATTGCAAGAATACTGTGGATTTGAAAAGATTAAGAAAAAAGCTTAAGCTATATAAATCTTTTCCTATATTATAAATGAGATATGTCGTACACCCTCATTGTTACAGAAAAGCCGAGCGCAGCTAAAAGCATAGCCGAAGCCCTCGCAGACAGAAAGCCCACGAAAAAGGGCAATGAGGGTGAGCGCGCGTTCTGGTACGAGTTCAATAACAATGGCAAAAAGTTCGTGTGCGTACCAGCTGTTGGCCATTTATTCACATTGAAACAATCTGATAAAGGCTGGTCATATCCATCGTTCAATGTCGAGTGGATACCTTCATTCAAAGCGTCGAAATTTGCAGCATTCTCCCAGCCATATTTCAGGAATATAGAAAATTTGGCAAAGGAAGCAAAAGACGTCATCATCGCAACAGATTACGATGATGAAGGAGAGGTCATTGGGTATAATGTATTGAAACATATTCTTGGAAGAAAGGACGCATCAAGGATGAAATTCTCGACAATGACGAAGCAAGAATTGCTCGAAAGCTATCAAAAGATGATAAAGCTGAATAAAAATCTAGTAGAGTCAGGCCTGACACGCCACTATCTGGATTGGTACTGGGGCATCAACCTGACTCGTGCTTTAACGACATCGATAAAATCTGCCGCAAAGAGGTTTCGCATTCTTTCCACCGGCCGTGTACAAGGTCCTCTTTTACACATGCTCGCAAAGCATGAGAAAAAAATAAATGCTTTCAAGTCAAAACCATTCTGGGAAATAGAACTGGAGATAGCAATAGGCAAAAAAATTCTGAAGGCTCAGCACGCAAAAGGCAAGATATTTGATCAAAACGAAGCAAAGAAAATATATCCACAGCTAAAAGGTCTGGCAATTGTGAAAAACATAGCAACAAAAATGATGACACAGAGGCCACCGAAACCTTACAACACAACATCTTTTTTAGCTGATATTTATCGCTACTTTGGCTATTCACCGCAGCAAGGTTTAGCTATAGCTGAAACGCTTTATCAAGCTGGTCTTATCTCTTACCCGCGAACAGCAAGTGAGAAGCTACCAAAGGATATAAATTATAAGAAAATAATCACAAATCTTGGAAAACAAAAAGTCTATGAAAAAGACAGCAAGCAGCTTTTGGCGAAACCAGAACTTCATCCAGAAGAGGGCACAAAAATCGACACAGCCCATCCGGCAATATACCCGACTGGCGAGTACAAGAAGACTGGAGACAAACAGCAAAGGGTTTATGATCTTGTCGTACGCCGTTTTCTTGCAACATTCGGGGATGTAGCAAAGCGTGAGAGCCAGAAAATAACGCTGAATATTGGCGATGAGATATTTACAATCAATG
>CAYIKG010000006.1:0-20674 GCA_964363955.1 uncultured archaeon
TTAAAGCCTTAATGGGACGGATAAGAACTCATGATATAAAAAAGGTATCCTTTGAGCTGGTCGAGCGATATAGCAACAGATTTACAGCTGATTTTAAGACCAATAAAGAAATAGTAAATGAGGTCAAGGTAGCTGACAGCAAGAAGATACGAAACAAAATAGCTGGATATATTACGCGTATTGTCAAGAATAAATCAAGGAAGTTATAGGTATTTTTCCAGCCATTCGGAAATTTCTTCGCAAATTACACTCATATGCTCTTCACTTGCCGAGCCGTGGGCAAATCCACCTACAACGACAAGCTTCTTCGGATTGTTTACGTATTTCATTGCTTCTTCTGACTGGGATAGAGGCACTATATCATCTTTGTCTCCGTGTATTATTAGAATAGGACATTTTACATCCTTCATGACCTTCTTCGTGTCATATTTTATTGAATCTGTGATGAACTTATGGTCGATGTTGAGTCCTCCAAAATCTACGAAGTCTTTCAGTTCTTTCACAAGACCGGTTTTTATGAAATGCGCTATAAGCTTTCTGAAATTTGTTGGTGGCGCTATAGCTATAGTGGCCTTTGCTCGCGATGAGCAAATAAGCGAGGCCATGCCTCCTAGGCTAAAGCCAAATAACGCTATGTGATCGCAATGTTGTTCCATAAAATCTATTGCAGAACCTAGGTCATTCGCCCATCTTGCCACGCTCGTCTCTGATATCAGGCCTTCGCTTTCGCCATGGCCAGAATAGTCAAAGGCCAACGTCGAATATTTCTTCGACAAAAACTCATTGAATATAGATAGCGATTCTTTTCTGCTGGCAAAACCATGGGAAAGAATAATTCCCTTCTCATATTTTTTATTTAGGATTCCTGATAGCTTTTGTTTCCTGTTGTTATAGAAATGTATTTTCATTAAAATCAGAGAAATTTTTTTGCTTCTTCGTTTTTCAAAAACTCATTTACTGCAATCTTTGCCCACGGCACGTATTTTTTGGGATTCTCTTCCATGTCTTTTACTAAATCTTTCATAGCCACCCATTTGTGTTCATGAACATAATTCTTATTAGGAATTACATTGTCGTTGAATTCTCCTACAAGGAGGGCGCAAAATTCATTTTCGCAACTGCCATTAAAACTTTCAAAATAATTGAAAGCAAGCAACTTCTTCATCCTTGTCGATATGCTCCATTCATTTCTTGCGCATCTTTCTGCAGCTTCCTCGTAGCTCTCATTCTTGTCATTTATGTGCAGAACGTGGCTGGCTCCTGCAATATCCCAATAGCCATCCCAGAGCTTTGATTTCCTTTTCTGCAAAAGTATTTTTTTGTTCCTGTCGTAGAGAAGCAGTACAAATGCCCGATGGTGCTTTCCACGCCCTTTGTGGCACTCACTGCGCGCTGCATATTCTATAAAATTATCATTGTTATCGACTACAAGAAGCATTTCTTCAGGCATGTAGCTTTACACCATCATCGCTTATTTTGACATCAATAACATCTAGGCCATTTGCCTGCCACGCTTTCTTCATTTTTTCAGATTTGTCTTTGTCAAAGCATACGCCAATGCCACAGTCCCCGCCTCCTGCGCCGCTAAGCTTTCCTGCACCGTATTTCTTTGCTATTTCGTGCATTTTTCTAAGTTCTTTTGTTTCTATATTTACTTTAGATTTTTTTGTAAGCTCAGACAGGAGGAGGTGGTTTTCGTTTACGAGCTTGATTATTTCCTCACCATCCTCGTCTTTTATTGCATCTGCCAGATCTTCGACCAAAGAATCGATTCTTAGATAAATGTCCCTGTACGCGTTCAGATCTTTTTCCTTGAATTCACTCATCTTTCTTATCAATCCTGATGTAGATGTTTCATTGCCGCTATACGCGACACTGATGATCATTTTTTTGGGAAGTTCTATGGCTTCTGCTAAAAGCATTGGCCATCGCTTATGAACAACTTCCTTTAAAGTACTTCCATTCAGCTGATCTTCCAGCCATTTGGGATCAAATCTTCTGTAATTTAAAACGCCGCCAAATGTTGCTGCAGCAATATCAAACGCAGACCCTATCTTTCCTTGTGCCTTGTAATGAGCAATTGCAGCAAGCTTGTATATTCTTATTTTCATTTTCACAGAAGATATGTCAAAGCCATGAAAAGCGAGTAACGCAGAGATTATCGCTACGACTGCAGCAGAAGATGAACCAAACCCGAGTTTTCTCGTGTATTTGCCCTTTTTTATTTCTGTCTTCTCGTTCCAAGTAGCAAGCTTGAATGTTTTTGCCTTGTCTATATATTGCAAAGCTACTTCTACTGCTGCTTTGGCGAATTTTAGCTTTTCATTGTCGCCAGAAATTACTGTGAGCCTGTTGTTTGCAAAAAGTACTCGAGAAATGACATTAAAATCCTTAAGCTCCAATTCTATTGCTTCGTCTGGATCTCTTTCTTCAACCTGGCAATGCACGCGGCTATCGATGGCAGCAACTATGCACGGGTGGCCTTCGAGGACTGCCCATTCGCCAGCGATCATCAATTTTCCAGGTGCTGATACATGGATCATCTCTCAACCCTCACGCCTTCGTCTCCTAAAATAGTTTCTTTGACTGAAAAACCTAAATCAGATATAGTCTTCATAAGCTTTAATTTATCATTGTGGTAGCAAAGAACAACCCCGCCACCGCCAGCTCCAGAAAGCTTTCCTGCACCGCCAATGCTCTTCACCGAGTTGCATATCTCATCAATTTCTTGCGTAGAAACGCCAAGCTCAGAAAGATTTTTTTGTGCAGTATTAATGCATTCCTTAATTTTTTCCGCATCGTTATTCACAAGTGCATCTGCCATTTCGTATGCTGTTTTTCCAATTTTAGAAATTCTGGGTTGCCTATAATCTTCTTTCAGATTTCTTACTTGCTGCACGATCTCGCCTGTTGTTTTTTCCGGTTTTTTTGTATACACAAGAAAAAAGTTCTCAAGATTTTGCGCAGCAAGGTTCTTTATGATATTGCCTTGCATTGTCTTCTGAAACCACACAAGGCCCCCATAGCAACACGCGGTGTTATCGCCACCCGAAGGTGTCCCGTGCATATATTTTTCTATAGAGTAAGTTATGTCGTTAATTTCTTCTGTGCTAAGGTTTTTGTTGTACAAAACAGACATAGATTTTACAGTTGCTGCTGCAAATGCAGCTGAAGATCCGAGGCCCATGCCTACTGGCAATTCAGTCGTAATTTCAATCTGCGCGCCTGTATCGATATTCAGATTTAGCAGAACTTCACCGACTGCAGACTTAACAACGTTAAATGGATCTTCTTTCATTGTTTCAAAAAGTTCTGAGAAATCCTTTTTGTCCGCACATTTGTGCCATAAATTTCTAAGATCATTGACAAAATATGTTACTTCATTTATATCATAGATTGATTCTGCTTCAGGTGTCCTTACAACCAGATCTGCATTTTTTGTAGCATCGATAAAGCAGCGCTTATCTATTGCTGCTATTATAGCCGGCTCGCCGTAAACAACAGCATGTTCTCCAATTATTATACATTTGCCCGGTGCTGATACATTAACCATTTAAATCCCATTGTTTGCCAGTCTTTTCAATTTGCTTTTTGACAAAAATCTGTTGAATATGTTTATGGTATAAACAGTCAAATTTATTTTTGCCATCTGATTTGGCGAAAACCATCTTGCAGCAGAGGCGTCTGTGCCTGCTTTTGGACTTCCTTTTAACTGTGCCAGGAATATACGAGCCCTATGAATGTGGCCTAGACCTACTTCGTGCACAATTACAAATAGCTTCTTTTTTATGTCTACTTTGCAACCAATTTCTTCATTGCATTCCCTAATGGCAGCGAGTTTTGGTGTCTCTCCTCTATCAACGTGGCCTCCTGGAACTGCCCACGCACCTTTTTGCGGTTTATTGGCCCTTTTTACTAGAAGGTATTTGCCATTACGCTCAATTACAATACTAACTGTGTCGTGAATTATCATAGCATTAGCTTGGATTTGAATTTTAAATAATTAGAATAAATGTCTATCAATAATTTCAGCCCCAGGACCTGGTTTGCATAATATTGTTCTCTTGACGCCTTTGAGAGCAAGCAGTCGTCTTGTGAGCTCTTTTCCATCCTTTTGCATGCACATGACCTTTACATTTGGTCCTGCATCAATCGTGAAATAGCATGAAATGCCCTCGTCACGCCATTGCATTACAGCATTAATGATCTCTGCTGTTGCTGGCTGCCAATAAGCAATGGATGGTTTTGTGCTTATCATCAATGCGTGCATCTTTAAGCAGTTTTCTTCGGCAACTGTCCCGACGACAGGGAAGTCCCTTTTCTTTATTCCGTTTCTTACTTTATTCAGATCGTTCTCTACAGATTTCAGCCACCCGTCATAATAAGGTGACGTATTGACTGTCTGTGCCATGCCGCTTCTACTAGAAACTTTTTTCTTGCTTTCTGTTACAATAGTCGTTATCATTCTGAACCGCGGCCAATAGTTTTTATCTGCGATACTTTCTGCATAACTGTCTTTTCCATCTTTTCGGGTACCGCGATGCCATTCAACAAAACCTTTGCATATGCTTCGCGAAGCAGAACCACTGCCCATACGTGCCAGTATTGTAAGCTCTTTTTCGCTCATCTGTATGCCTGCTGCACGTGTAGCTGCTAGTGTGAGTGCTGCAAAGCCACTTGCGCTGCTCGCAAGGCCCGCTGCAATTGGAAAATTGCTTTTGCTCAGAATCTTTGCTTTATTAGTTATGCCTGCAAGTTTTCTTATTCGGTTAATATGACCAACGGTATTCTTTTTATCATTTTTCAATTCCTCATCATTGATAATTACAACATCTTTCTTGTACTTGTCTGAGAATTCTACAGTTGTTGTAGTATTCATGCCGCCGCATGTCATTGAAATACTGCCATTCTGCGGCAGAACTAGATTTTCATCCCTTTTGCCCCAGTATTTGACCAAAGCTATATTCGCATTAGCCATTCCAGTTGCTTTCATATCTTTTACTTTCAAGAATAATTATAAAAGCCACGGGCCCGTGGTCTACTGGTATGACGTCGCCCTCACAAGGCTTTTCTTAGGAAGAAAACCCTAGAAAAGAAACGGAGAACGGCGAAGACAGGCGGTTCGATTCCGCCCGAGCCCATTCAAACTCAATTTTTTATATTTATAATGCTTCGATAGAAAAAAGAAACTGTGGGTCTAAGAGAATCATGCGGCAGGTTTGCCCATGAAGTACCGTCCGTGTATTGTTCTTCCTGGAAAAGTCTTGAATGCCTCTCCAAAGTCTTGTACAAGCGTTACTAATCTACCTGCAACATATACGGCACGTTCCTGATTATGCGAATTTGGATTGTAAGCAAAATTGTGTATTTCTCTTTCTGCACGGTAAAACCCCATAATGAGTCTTGTTTGCGGATCAGCTTCTCTGAAATTTTTATCTCCGAATAGTTCATGCTCAAGAAACATGTCCAGTTGCATTTATTCAACCTTGGTAATGGACGACCTCATCCTTGAATCTCATGTCCCGCCAGCCAATAGAAAGCTTCCTACAGAGTTTTGAAAGCTCGTCATTCATCTCTGAGTTCCATAATGTCCACGTCTTTCTTATCCAATCTGCTGTTTCCTTTTCTTCCGGCTTGATCATAAGAAGATTGTTTTGCCATTTTAGCTCCTGTATCTTTTTGTATATTTCAAAAATGTTTTTCCTCTCTTCGTCTGTAATCATATTCTGCTCAAAAAGACAGCAGAATGATTCAGAACCAGCGATAATTGGTTCTATAATTCTGTCAGAGAATGTAAATAATCTGTCGGATATTTCTGATCTTATCTGGTCAAATATCTCAGTTTCGTTGTTAAGTTCGATCTTAAAAGTGTGCTTAAGATCGTTAAGCTTTGGGAGGCCAAATTTTTCCTGCAATTTCTTGTAGCGAGTAAAAGAATCCATTGATTAAATACAGCTGTAAAATTATTAATACCTTGCTATGCAAGAAAAAATGATTACAATGAGACTGCGCATAGTCGTAAAGATCGGTGGCTCATTGTCTATTGATAAAGATGGTCCAAAAAAGGAATATTTCAAGAAACTTCTTCCTGTTCTGAGAAAAATTGCAAAAAAACACCAGATTATTGTTGTTATTGGCGGTGGGCGCTTTATAAGAAATTATTACCATTCGATAAGAAAGCTGGGCCTTAGCCATGAGCAGATGGAATGGATTGCAATAGAGCTTCTGCGAGTTAATGTTCGATTCCTTTCATTTCTTCTGAAAAAAGATCCAATATATTCATTGAAAAATCTGCGAAAAAATACCAGCGGTGTTATTGGTGGTATCTTACCCGGCCGCAGCACCGACGCGAATGCTGCCATTGCTGCAAAAATTATCAAGGCTCATATGTTAATAAAGCTGACAAATGTCGATGGCGTTTATACAAAGGATCCAAAGAGATTCAAAAATACGAAAAAATTGCACAAAATAAAATTTAATGAGTTAAAAAAATATACGAAAACCGGGAAGCCCGGAAGCTACGGCATTCTTGACGTGATGGCTGCAGATATAATAAGAAAATATAAAATAAAAACCGCCATTATAAGTGGTAGAGATCCTAAGGATATTCTAAAATTGTTAAATGGCGGGAAATTAGGAACTGTCATCGAATAATTGGGCCGGGAGAGGATCGAACTCTCGACCTCTTGTTAGCCAAGAATTGAGCTTTGCGAAATTAAACTCAATCGTCATATAAGACAAGTGCTCTGCCACTAAGCTACCGGCCCGGATGGTACTTCTCTTCTTTATAATTATTTTAATTAGTTTCTTATAGATATGAAAAGAAATATTCGGTATATTTAATCTTTTCGGAGAAATGCTTAATGTGATTTTATGCGTCTTATGGACGAAATTGAGCGTATACTCGAAGAGTATAATTACAACTACTCTGAGTACTCAGGCTGCTTCGACATTGTAGCGCGCAAGCGCGAGACGTTGTTATTGAAGGTTTTGGACAACATCGACTCGTTCCAAGAAGAACAGTCAAACAACCTGAAAGTGCTTTCTTCGCATCTGGAGGCGTCTACATTTTTGATTGGAACTCATACGAGAAGAGAAAATCTAATAGATAATATTTTGTACGAAAGATTTGGAATATTTGCTTTTACATCAGACACATTTGAAAATATAATTACTAACGAAATGCCAATGCTTTATCGCAACAAGGGTGGACTTTTCGCTGAAATAAATCCAGAGAAATTAAGAAATGCACGAACAATTGCTGGTCTTTCACAGGCCCAGCTTGCGCAGAAAGTTGGCATCAGCAAGAAGAGCGTATACGAGCATGAGAGCAGGAAGATGCGGGCAGAGTATGAAGTAGTGAAAAGAATGGAAAAATTGATTGGTATTGTCACTGATCCTGCTAACATCGAAAGCAGCAACATTATAGAAAAAACTACGCCAAAAAACAACTTTCAAAAGGTCGTGTCAAAAGACATGAAAAAAATCGGTCTTGATACAAGCTTCGTCAGCCAGTCACCACTCAATATTGTCGCGCATTCTGAAAACTTTCTTATTATGTCTGATGCTGAAGAGCGGGCTTCTCGTGCAGAGCGCAATGCGCCATTTTTACAGAGTCTGTCGAAGATGACAAAGAAGTCTATATTAGCTGTGACTAAGGAAGATATTGAGATGGACATACCAAGCATTGCAGAAAATGAGCTGCGGGAATTTGATTCTACGAAAGATCTAAGGCGTTTTTTAAAAAGATGGTAAAGAACGCCTGAACCAATACGTTTTTAAGCTTTTTGTGCGTATATGTGCATGGAAGTATATGGCAACTTTTTAGGAAAAGTTGCATCAAAAATTGAGGTGTATTTATGGCAACTTTAGGGCAAATTGGAGGTCAACACGTACTTATCTTACCTGAGGGCACATTGCGCAGTACAGGCAGGGATGCGCAAAGCAGAAATATAGCAGCTGCCAGGGCTGTTGCTGACAACATACGCACGACCCTAGGACCAAAGGGTATGGATAAAATGCTCGTTGATTCTATTGGTGATGTTACCATAACAAACGATGGTGCTACCATACTTAGGGAGATGGAAATAGAACATCCTGCTGCGAAAATGATGGTTGAAATTGCAAAGACGCAGGAAGATGAAGTTGGTGATGGTACAACAACAGCAGTAATGCTTGCAGGTGAACTGCTCAAAAAAGCTGAGACATTGATTGAACAGGAAATTCATCCTACAGTTATTGTACGCGGCTACAGGATGGCAAAATCAAAGGCATTGGAGATTCTGAATGAGCTTGCAGATGATGCTAGCATAAAGGACGTCGATGTACTCAAAAAAATTGCAATGACTGCAATGACAGGCAAGGGCAGTGAAGCTGCAAAGGATGAACTAGCAAAAATTGCTGTCGATGCTGTAAGTATCATTGCCGGAAATGATGGAATAAACAAAGATGATATTAAAATAGAAAAGAAGCAAGGTGGAAGTATAGAAGACACTGAGCTTATACGCGGTCTTGTTATTGACAAAGAGATTGTTCATTCAAACATGCCAAAAAAGATAAAAAATGCAAAGATATGTCTGCTTGATTGCGCTCTGGAAATAAAGGACACAGAAACTAATGCAGAGATACGCATTACTTCGCCTGAGCAGTTGCAAGCATTTGTCGAGCAGGAAAGCAAGATGCTCAAGGACATGGTAAAGAAGGTTATTGCCTCTGGCTGCAACGTTGTTTTCTGCCAAAAAGGTATTGATGATTTAGCACAGCACTATCTCGCAAAAGAGGGTATTGCAGCTGCTCGCAGGGTAAAGAAAAGTGATATAGAAAAACTTGCAAAAGCAACAGGCGCTAACATAGCATCAAATGTTGATGAACTTTCAGCTGATGATCTAGGTTACGCAGGCCTTGTTGAGGAGCAAAAACTTGGCGGTGAGGAGATGGTTTTCATCCGCGAGTGCAAAAACCCTAAGGCAGTGAGCATTCTTGTAAGAGGCGGTACTGAACACGTAGTTGACGAAGCAAAACGAGCAATGGATGATGCTGTCATGGGAGTTATAAGCACCATCGAAGTCGGAAAAGTGGTTTCTGGCGGTGGTTCAGTTGAAATGGAACTTGCAAGAAAACTGCGCGAATATGCAGAAGGTGTTGGTGGGCGTGAGCAGCTGGCAATTAATGCATTTGCTGATGCTGTTGAAACAGTACCAAGAACACTTGCTGAATCTACAGGAAAAGACCCTATAGACATTCTAGTCGAGTTACGTACGCAACATGATAAAGGCCGCTCAAGCCAAGGTATTGATGTAATAAACGGCAAAGTAGATGACATGAAGAAGCTTGGCGTTATCGAATCTCTGAAAATAAAAACGCAGGCCATAAAGTCTGCGACAGAAGCTGCTGAGATGATATTGCGCATTGATGATGTCATACAGGCAAAATCCGGCGGCGCAGGAGCAATGCCACATGGTGGAATGCCGGGTGGTATGGGCGACATGGGAGATATGGAGTAAATTTTCTATATTCTATAATTTCTTTTTTCATAAATTATAGTCATGCAAATAAATTATATATTGTTTATTTATTTGCTTCACTATAAAGTGCCGATGTACTTTTAATAAACTATTTATACAGGAATTTGCCATAATAGCAATATGGCAGAAGACGAATATGAGCTTATTCCTCTAAGCCCTATAAGGCGCATGGAAAAGAGACTCGAGAGGCTTGAAAGAACAGGCACAGCAACAGAAACCATAAGGGAGCTTACAGAAATTGTGAAAGCAAACCAGCACGTCATAGATAATGTTGTAAAGCTCAATGCAGAAATGCTCTCAAAAATATCTGATATGGTAAGCACAGTAAGTCAGATGACTGCCAGGATGAATGATTTTATCTCAAGAATAGAAATAGCTTCTGGTGGAAAGGAAGAAGAATCAGAAGGCGGCGAGCTTGAAAAAAGGGTGGACGAAAGGCTCTCAAAGCTGGAAAAACGACTGAATTCTGTGATTCTCTCGTCCATAAGAATGAAGAGATAAAATCTATTTATTAGGAACCCTCCAATATTTACTAATGAAAAGAAAATTTAGAAATAATATTACTAATAAGGGAATGAGGTTAGAAGGAAGAGATAATATTTTCAATAAGGAAAAGAGGGTAGAGGGAGAAAAACCAAGGTTTTTCTCCTCTAAAGGGCAGCAGCAGGTATTGTCGGTTATTCTGATAACAGGCGTTCTTATTGGTGTTGTTGGTTCTGTCTATTTCTGGGGATTGCCTCTTATACAAAAAAACAGAGATATTTCTCTGCAGCAAAATGCTGAAAACTTCATGGAAAACACGGTTGAACGTTTCAAGTTCGTAGCAAACCATGGCGGCAGAGAAAGATTGCAGATAAACGTACCAGGCAATGTTGTATTTGATCCATCTGCAAAGACGCTTGAATTGACCATAGAAACCCAGGGAACTTCATACGAAACTGATACATGGATACAGTTAAGTAAAAACGGCTGTACATTTGAAACTGGCAGGTGGGGCATCGATGAGCCAGAAACTCTATGTGTAAGAAGTACAAAGGCTGGTGATACCTACGTAACCGTATACAGATTGAATTTTTTACAGCTCAATACAGAGACGATTATATCCTATAAGATAGACATGTCTGGTGCTTCGTCAATAGGTAATGAAGATAACGTAATTGTTGTGCAAAACACAGGGACACAGACCGTTAATGAAAATGGCCGTGATGTAGTCAAAACAACATTGTCGATATCAATAGATTAGTGCATATTAATGCCTTGAGTTATAGTCATGTGAAGCAAATAATTTATATCCTGTTTATTTATTTGCTTCACTATATATAATTTTATGCTTGGTCAATATCGCATAATTAGTGAAATACTTATTTTTGCTATAGGAATTGCTATAGCCGCTTTCGTTGCAATAACATTCAATGATTTGAAGGATTTTATTTCAGAAACAGCCACAAAAGATCAGATGCTATCTATATCGAATCTCATATCAGGATCTTTGATAAAAAGTATTTCAGGAAATACAACAGTAAGATTAGAAATACCCGAGACTATCTCTAACGAGGTTTACATAATATCGTTTGAAAGTGCATCCAGTAGCCAATGTATCATCGGTGATTGTGTCCTGCGCCTCACAACTGTGGATACAGGGAATACACTAACCCATCAACTTTTTAATATAGGCCAAAGTCATATTATAAATGGAAGAGTCTACAGCACTGCAAAGTACATACAGATAATAAGCAATGGGAATATAATATCGGTTGATAGGGAATGAAAGAAGAAAATTTCAAAAATGTAAATCTTTTTGTTAAAACTGGGACTGGAAGAAAAAAATTGACACTTAGCTTAAAGCCAAAAGCTGAAATAAAGGATCAACCTGAAATTTATTATGAAAATTACGCAAAAGCAACGCCTGAACAGGAAAGGGAAATAAAGGTATTGCCACAAGGCATTCCAATTCCGGATTCAGGAGATTCTGTAGAAGTTCAAAGATATGACAAAACAGAACTGGATATAAGAAATATCAATATCAAATATCCTCTTGTACAAATCAATGGTAAGGTATTTGCATTTGCGCATATATTCTTTGACAAAAAGTCAAATGATATAATCTATAATGTTATCGAGCCGCAGCTTGACCAGAAAATGCTGTCGCTGTTGGAAGAGATAAAGGAGTATCTACAAGAAAAGATAGATATAAATTTCTCTTACGTGAGGAAAAAGGAAGCACATGATTATATAGAAAAATTATTTGATAAATCACTAGACTATTTCAGAAAAAGATTCCAACCTGAAACAAGGGATGTATTGAAATATTACATAATGCGCGATTTTATCGGCCTTGAAAAAATAGAGCCGCTTTTAAGTGATAAAAATATAGAAGATATATCATGCGATGGAACTGGAATAGGTCTTTTTGTGTATCACCGCAATCCTCTTCTAGGTTCTTTGAAAACAAACGTGGTTTTCAAAGGTAATGATGAATTGGATTCGTTTGTAAATAAGCTTGCAGAAAGATGTGGCAGCACAATATCTGTTTCAAAGCCTTTGTTGGATGGTACATTACCAGATGGGAGCAGGGTCCAGATAACCCTTGCAACTGATATAGCAAGGCGTGGTAGCAATTTCACGATCAGGATGTTTACAGAAGAACCTATAAATCCGGTAAGTTTACTCAAGTTCGGCACAGCTGATATAAAGGCATTGGGTTATTTGTGGTTCCTCATAGAAAATGGAATGAGTCTACTTATTTCAGGCGGAACAGCAACTGGCAAGACATCCTTGCTCAACGCACTTTCTTTGTTCATAAAACCCCAGATGAAGATAGTAAGCATTGAAGATACAGCAGAACTTAGACTTCCACACTCACATTGGCTTCCGGAGGTTGCAAGAACATCTATTGCTACCACTGTAGGTGAGGTTGATATGTTTGAACTACTTCGCGAAAGCCTTAGACAAAGACCCGATTACATCATAGTTGGTGAAGTCCGAGGTCGGGAGGCTTATGTGCTTTTTCAGCAAATAGCTGTTGGTCATCCAGGCCTTGCAACCATACACGCAGATAACATGCAAAAACTTGTCGATAGATTGACATCACCTCCCATAAGTTTACCTGCGATGCTATTACAAAATCTTGACATTATTATTTTTATAAAAAGAGTTAAAATCGGTAGAAAATATGTAAGAAGAATTCAGTCTGTATCAGAGATTCTCGGGGTTGATGGAAAAACATCAATTCCTATAACAAATGAGATTTTGAAATGGGACCCAAAACTGGATAAATACGTGGTTGTTAATACAAGCCAAATATTGAAAAAACTATCATACGCTACAGGCATGGAAGAGCAAAATATCAAGGACGAACTTAAAAAAAGATATCGCATATTAAAATGGATGGCTGATAAAAACATAATTGATTACAAAAAAATAAGCTACGTATTGAATCTATTTTATACATCGCCTGATGCTTTGCTAGAAAGGTTAGGTGGGTATCAATGATAAGCTATACTGACTTATCATTCAAGTTCTATGGCAATTTAAGCAAAAGCATGAAAAACTATTTAATAGACATAAAAGACGATATGCAGAAAGCTAACATGAATTATACTCTTGAAGAATGGATATCGAATGCCTTGTTCACATCAACAATTGTATTTATCATATCATTGATTACACTTTCTTTTGGCTTTGGATTCTTCACATCGCCAATAATTGCAGTTTTTTCTGCGCTAACGCTGTCTGCTACTTTCTTCGGTATTTTGTTTTTTGTGTTCTATTCATATCCAGCTACACTTTCAAAAATAAGGGGGAACAAAATAAAGAAGGTCCTTCCGTTTGCAGTTTCGTACCTTGCGTCAATTGCCAATGCCAAGGTTTCGGGTATTATGCTTTTTAAGACAATATCACAGTTCAAAGAATATAGCGAGGTTTCAAATGAAGCAAAAAATATTGTAAGGGATGTGGAAGTTTTTGGGATGCCATTGTCGACTGCTATAAAAAATCAGTCAAAGAGAACCCCTTCAAAAGATTTTCGTGAATTGTTGCTTGGAATAAATACTATAATGGTATCTGGTGGGGATTTTAGAATATTTCTTAAGCAAAAATCTGATGAATTGATGAATGACTATAGAAGACGCATAAGGAAATATTCACAAGATTTATCACTTTTTGTTGAAGTATATCTGACGCTTATAATAATAGGATCAATATTCTTTATAGTAATATCTTCTGTTATATCAACGATTTCAGGTGGCACGGAAATAATACTTGTACAAACATTTGTTGTCTTCTTATTGCTTCCGATATTATCTATTGGGTTTATACTTCTGATAAAATCTATATCACCGCTTGAGTGAAGAACATGAATGCCGAAAGAAAAATAATTATTTTGTCCTCCATTGGATTTGTTATTCTTATAGCTATGTCTATAGTTATGTTTGAAAAAGAATTTGTTTTTGCTTCTAATCTTATTTTGCTTGCAATAATTCTGATATCAGTACCTTATGGCATATATAGATTTCTTGAATTTAGACGTATACGAGAATATGAAAATGAATTTCCTGCCTTTCTAAGAGATCTTGCAGAATCACAAAGATCAGGTTTGACATTAATTCAGAGTCTACGTATAGCTACCAAATCTAATTATGGATCTTTGACAAAGGAGATAAAAAAACTTACCGATCAGATAAGCTGGAACGTAACGCTTGATAGAGCTTTAGAAAAATTTTCTGATAGAGTTGAAAAAAGCAAAATTATAGTAAGATCTTTAATGGTTATAAGGCAGGCAAACAAATCTGGTGGTAATATTGAAGATACGATGGAATCACTCGCAAATAACATTGAGTCGCTGGGAGATGTTCAGGCAGAAAAATCATCGTTGCTAAATCAGCACGTAATGATGATGTATGCAATATTCTTTATTTTTCTTGGCATTAGCATCTCATTGGTAAAATTCCTGACGCCGCTGCTGGAGACGCAATCGACTTTTGAGCTTATAAAAACAACTGGTGCAAATCCTTGTCAGCCATGCTTGAATGGATATAACACAGCGTGTATTGGATGTGATATATACTTCTCTGTTTCTACTACATTTGGCTTTGGTGAAAAGACAGAGTCTGCCGCTTATTACCGTTCTCTTTTCTTTACTATGATAGTCGTACAAGCCATTTTTTCTGGTCTTATAGCAGGTCAGATATCCTCTGATTCTGTTGTGGCTGGTCTAAAACATAGCATGATAATGCTGTTATCAGGTGTTTTCATATTCATATTAACCTTTAGAGTAGGTATAATCTAGATTATCTTTTGAAGGTCTTTGGAATGAAAGCAGCTACTGATATAGAATTTATTTTATCTGCATTTGTTTTTCTCGGTACAGTTGTTTTTGTATCCATGTCTGTAGTAAGAGTTTTACCGACTTTACAAGAAAGATCTTTGTCTGAAAATCTGCAATCGACAAGTTATCAGATATCGGATCTTATTCTAGGAAAAGGCTATCCTGAAAATTGGCATACTCTAGATATAGATTCTGTTTCGTACATTGGCTTAGAAAGTAGTGACTATGTCTTAGATTCTGCAAAGGTATCGCGCGTGGCAGAGCTCTGTTCAAATCCAAGCGATTATAATAAACTGAGGGAAAAAATGATGAACAACGACTTTATAATCGTGATCAACGGAAGTACAGAAATACTTAATTGTGAACCTCCAATACTAAGCCTCCTGAGACCAAGATTTGTGACTGTGAGGCATGCCATCTATAATGGCAATCCCGTTGATTTATCTGTGGTGATTTTAGGGTGAAAGGTTTCATAAGGATATTAGAAGCTATTTTAGCTTCCTTGATTCTCATATCCTCTTTGTCATATTTTTTTGCTACACCTTCTAAAACCAAGTGGGATGTCGCACTGTTGCAAGCAAATGTAGAAGATACATTATTAGTACTAGATAAAAGTAATCTTCAAGATTTGATTATAGCAAATAATAAAACAGAAATCAGTAACAGAATTAGGTTGCTATTACCTGATACCATAGATTTTTCAGTATTGGTGTCTGGTATGCCAAACCCTGAAATATTTATTGGTTGCAATTGCTCTAATCAAGAGATAACTAGCTTAAAGCAAATTCTCGGATTGGATTCGAACGACATGATAAGACTCAAGGAGAGAAGTATAACAGTAAAGGTGAAGAATGAGTCTATCGATAACATAGACAAAAGGACAGACATACTATTTCTTTTTGATTACGAGGATCTTACGCCAAACAGACCTTATATAAACGATTTCTTGGTAGATGGCGGCACTGTATTTATGCTCGCACAAATAGGCCTGAACCCAATTGATACAAATCTGAAGGAAATATTTGGATTGGAAGCAATAGAGCCTAGTGCAACTAAAGAAGGTGAATTTTATGATACACAATCGCCATCAAATACTTCTTTTAGGATTTTTGATTATTTTGTTGGTGTCAATGGTAACGTAAGTCAGGATTTTGGCAATTTCGAACTAGATAAGATAGATGTGGATGACAAATCGATAATTGTTGATAGAAACTTGGGAAGTGTTTCCTACGCTAAAGTCAATTATGATATAAGTGCAAATGGTAAAGGGCGTGCTGTATGGATTGGTGATTATGATTACGCAAGTAACGGAGCTTCTGAATTAAATACAAACAAGCTTGTTACAGCACTTGTCCTCTGGGGATCTGGTGAAGAATACAGCTTTGATCCAATAGCCAGATTAGTACCAGATATTTTTCAAGAGTACAGCTACGTTGGTGTGCTCAGAGGATTTGAACCTTTTGAAATAAGATTAAAAGTTTGGAGTGTATTCTATTAACCAAACTTTCCCTAGAATTGACTGAAGTGTGAATAATATGTTTTGTGTGGCATGTGGCAAAGAAGCTAAAATAGGAAACCTGTGTGAAGACTGCTTTACAGACAAAAAAAGAATATTTTCATTAGAAGATTTTAGGTTTGAAATCTGTAGTAGTTGCGGGTCTTTCTTTGATAAGTCTTGGCAATATTCGAGGCCAGTGGATGAAATTATTGATCTGATGATAGCGAGGCGTATGGAACGACTAGGAAAAATAAGATCAGTGAATGTAGAGAAAAAAAGGGTCGGCAACACTATGTTGACAACTGTAACGTGTATAGGAAATATACCACCTGCAAGCAAAATAAAAACTGAAAAAAGAACAATTCGTATAAAAATGATAAATATGAAGTGTGATAATTGTACAAAGGTTCTCGGAGGTTATTATGAAGCAGTTATACAGTTACGTGGCAAGGACGCAAAGAAGCTTGCAGAAAAAATAAATTCAGGTGTATTAAAAGAAACGAAAGATGGATATGATATAAAATTTGTGAAAAAATCTGATGCTAAAAGGATTGCAAAATCATTGGAAAAAAACTACTCAGTCAAAAAATCATTCACATTTGTAACTGAAAAAAAGGGAAAGAAGCTTTATAGAAATTATTATGCTGTAAGGTAATTATGGAAGAAGAGATTCGTGTAAGAATGCCCAGAAAGGGTGAAATATTTGGCTTAGTCGAAGCTCTGTTAGGAGCTAATAGGCTGAAGGTACGCTGTGAAGATGGTTTTGTTAGAATTTGCCGAATTCCGGGCAAATTACGAAAACGCATATGGATAAAAGAAGGTGACATTGTACTTGTAAAGCCCTGGGACATACAAAGCGACAAAAACGCTGACATAATATGGCGTTATACAAGAACAGAAACAGGGTGGTTAAAGAGAAAAGGCATCCTTAAAATGGATGTGTAAACTTTTATGATCAGGGAATTGAGTATACCAAAGAATAGGATATCTGTACTCATAGGTACTAATGGCAAAATAAAAAAAACGGTAGAAAGTAATACAAACACAAAGATGAGCATCAATGATCATATTCGCATAAAAGGTAATGCTCTAGACGTACTTAATGCAGAAAACATTATCAAAGCTATAGGGCGTGGCTTTTCGCCAGAAAATGCTATTGAACTGCTTGATGAAGAAAAAACATTGCGCATAATTCATCTATCTAGCAGTAGAGCATCCTTGAGACGTATTAGATCAAGGATTATAGGAACGTACGGAAAGGCAAAGCATAATATCGAAAGATTAACGCATACAAAGATTTCTGTATACGGCAAGACTATATCTATAATAGGCAATTATAATGATGTAGAAAAAGCAGTTAATGCAGTTGAAAAGCTCATAGCAGGTGCGCAACACAAATCTGTTTACAAAAATATAAGTTATCATTAGAATAATATGGTCTGGACAAAATGGCATGAAATACCAGTGTAGCAAGCTACGGTAGCTTATTGAGATGGTATTTCTAGCTGTTTCGGAGCAAGGGGTATTCGAGTGATATGGTCTAGACTTTGCGAAGCAAACGGGTAATGGAGATGAAAAAAACCGCTGAAGATTTTGCAAGAGAACAAAAAGAGATAAGTGTAAGCGAATTTTTTGAGAAAAACAAACACCTGCTAGGATTTGATAATCCAACAAAGGCATTGCTTATGGCTGTCAAAGAAGCAGTTGATAATAGCTTGGATGCTTGTGAAGAATCGGGAATTCTTCCAGATATTTCTGTAAAAATTAAAAATACAGGCGAGGACAAGTTCCGCGTCACGGTGAAAGACAACGGTCCTGGAGTTGTTAAAGACCAGGTGCCAAAAATATTTGGCAAACTGCTTTATGGAAGTAAATTCCATCGCCTCAGGCAAAATCGTGGGCAGCAGGGCATTGGTATAAGTGCAGTTCTACTCTACTCTCAGCTTACAACTGGGAACCCCACAAAAGTATGGTCAAGGGTGGATGAAAAAAAGAAAACTTATTCATGCGAATTGTTTCTGAACACAGCAAAGAACGAGCCAGAAATAGTAAAGGATGAGTTAATAGAAAAAGATGAGTTTGGTGGCCATGGCACAAAAGTTGAAATGGAGATGAAGGGTCGTTATAGAAAAACTATAGAAGATTACTTGAAGCAGACGTCTATAGCAAATCCTTTTGCGAAAATAAATTATCAGACACCTGACGGTACAAAGACGTTATTTCCGAGAAGTGTAAATGAACTTCCAAAACAACCAAGAGAAATGAAGCTCCATCCATACGGTGTTGAGTACGGCATACTGCTGCGCTTCTTGGGTAGTACGAATTCGAAGACGCTTTCGTCTTTCCTTGTCAATGAGTTTTCTTCCATAGGTGCGACGAGTGCAAAGGAAATATGCAAGCTTGCAAAGCTCGACCCAGGAATGAAGCCTCAGTCATTGACTAGAGAGAATGTAGAAAAGCTGCTTGATGCCATGCAAAAGGTAAGAATACAACGGCCTCCGTTAGATTGTTTGTCGCCGATAGGTGAGAAGGAACTGGAAAAAAGTCTAAAAAAGGAATACCCGAATGCTGAATTTGTTGTGGCCGTTACTCGTGAACCAGCAGTGTACAAAGGCAACCCGTTTCAAATTGAGGTCGGCATCATATACGGTGGGGTTGGCAGCAATGACGACAGCATAGAACTGCTGCGCTTTGCCAATCGCGTGCCGCTTATGTACCAAGCAGGCGCCTGCGCAACAACTGATGCTATGAAAGAGGTAGACTGGAAAAGGTATAATGTGCAACAACCAAGGAACTCTCTACCAATTGGTCCTGTTATCGTTGTCGTTCACATGGCTTCTGTCTGGGTGCCGTTCCAGTCTGAGAGCAAAGAATCTATAGCAACCTATGAAGAAATAGTAAATGAGATGAAGCTTACCATACAGGAAGCGGGCAGGCAACTTAGTTCATATTTATCCGGCAAGCGTAAAGCTGGTGAAGCAAGGCGCAGATTGCAGATATTTGAACGCTATTCAAATGAAGTATCGACTGCGATAGCAACGCTGACTGATGGCAATCAGAAGGAGATCGAGAAAAAGCTTCGAGAAATGATACCAAAGCGCGTAAAGATCATAGAACAGGAGGAGGATAAAAAGAATGACGTTGAAAATAATACTGGAACAAAAGAAAAGAAAAAAGTAGATAAGGAAGAAAGAGAAGAAGATGGGGAAGAATAATTTGGCGATACTTATGAAAAAAGTTGACAAAGAACTGAAAGAGCTTGGAAAAAAGGTGCTTGGTGACATAGATAAGATGGAAAATCCAAATATAGAGATACCAATACGCGCGTTGTCAAATGTGATTTTTGATAAGAAGTCTGGGCAACTCACGCTTGGCAATAAAACTGCCAAGAGGTACTTCTTTAATGTCGCACATTCCAAGAAATTTATGCAGACCATGATGGTCGCATCTTTCGCTAAATCGCTGATCGATGAAGGTATCCATGCCAGCATCAGAGACATGTTCTATAATTTAAAGCGGACGTTACCTGATAGCAACGAGAACACATTTGATGAGCAAAGTGAGAGCGATCCTATAGTTGTTGATATAGAAGTGGCCCTGGATATATTGCGCGAACAGCTGCACCTGACGACAGACAGAAAAGGCATTGTAGCTGGTAGTGTAGTGATACAAGATAGAGGGGATTTGATAGACTGGTCAAGACTCGGCTCTGGTGGCTGGTCAATACCAAGCACTGTGGATGAAGTAGAATTTAAGAAAGTTAATGCTGACTTCGTACTTGTTGTTGAGAAGAACGCGGGCTTCGAGCGCTTGCACGAGGACAAGTTCTGGCAAAAACATAAGTGCATTCTTATTGGTACTGGAGGCCAGCCAAGCAGGGGCACGAGACTGCTGATACAGAGACTAAACAAGGAGTATAAGCTGCCTGTGTATGTATTCACGGATAGTGATGCCTACGGATGGTACATATACTCGGTGATCAAAAGTGGCTCCATCAGCTTGGCACACGTGTCGGACAGAATTGCAACTCCGGAAGCGAAATTCATTGGCCTGACTATAAGTGATATATTTGATTTTGATTTGAAGAAGGCTGTAATAAAAGCAAGGGAAATAGACACAAAGAGGGCCAAGGAGCTGCTGCAATATGACTGGTTCAAGAAACCAGAATGGCAGAAGGAGATCAATCTTATGATCGAGAAAGGTATCAAAGCAGAGATCGAAGCACTTTCTAACAGGGGCTTGAAGTTCATGAGTGAAACTTACCTGCCGCAGAAGCTCAAGAACAAGGATTTCCTACCATAGTCAGCATTACTATTTTTTAAATAT
>CAYIKG010000007.1:0-18300 GCA_964363955.1 uncultured archaeon
ACAATTAAAACCTTTTTTTTGTTTAATTTAACCATTACAATGTTTGTAATGCTTCTGGCATCGTACAGTTTTGCTTTGATAGCTTATATACGGCCGACTATAACCTCGTACACAGTTTACGTCAAGGATGGCAAGGTGAACGAATTTCCTGGCAATATAATTGTGAAGAACAGAAATACCTATCCTGTGACTGTTACCTTTGACAAGCCTGACTGGATCAGCATGGCAACTTCTGTCTCACTCCAGCCAGATGAGGAAAAGAACGTTTCCTTTACCATAGTGCTGACACAAAGCGGCACTTATAACAGCGATATTGAAGCTACGTATTCTGCGAGCGGCCACATACCAGCTTCTTTGTCTGCTCAAATCACTGTAAATGCAATATACAACGGGACTTATACGAACCGCAACGCGCCCAGCGCACCGCAGCTCCTTGCGCCAAACAATGGCCTGCAAACGCACAACAAGAGCTTGAATATGCAATGGTCTGCGTCAAGCGACCCTGACGGGGACGCTGTAGCTTATAATTATTTTGTTGATGATAACAATGTATTTTCATCGCCTGATGCGTCTGGATCAACTAGTGCAACACAATTGCAGCTGGATCTTTCATACAAAACATATTACTGGAAGATTGTGGCGACAGACGGAGCCCATAATTCTTCGTCTGAAGTCCGGAGCTTTTCAATTGTCAACAATGCGCCCACTGCGCCTGCACTCGTGTCGCCAGCTAATAATTCTCAATCAAATAATGTGCCCATGCTCGAATGGTCTGCGTCGTCTGATGCTGACGGAGATGCGATAACATATGAAATTCTTGTTGATGAAAGCACGAGCTTCAACGTGCCTTTCTTGAAGCAGACGATAACAAATACGCAATACTTGAGTTCAGGACTTTCCCAGGGATTGTGGTACTGGAAAGTAAAGGCAGATGATGGTATTGCAAAATCTGAATCGCAGACATGGTCTTTTGTACTTGGCTCAGTAACTACAACGACAAGTACTTCAACGAGCACGACAACTACCCAACTATCTAGCGGCGGCAGTGGCGGTGGTTCTGGTGGCAGTGGTGGTTCTGGTGGAGGTGGCTCTGGATCAAGTGGTGGCTCTGGCAGCAGCGGCGGTTCTGGTAGTTCAGGTGGCCGTTCTACAACAACTACTTCGACAACTACGACGAGCAGCACGACCACAAGCACTACGGCAAGCACTACGACAACTACAATTATCACAATAGAAAATCCTATTACAGGTTCTTTTCTTGAGCTTTCGAACATTGAGCTCGCAGCTATATCGCTCGTTGTAATTGGCACACTCATTGGTGCAGTGTACATTGTAAGACGTTAAAATTACGAGTCAATTACAGACGTGCTTGAAACTGACCTCAAGTATATATTCTTTCCCGTCATTTTCCTATCGATAAGTAGTAAAAATAGTGGTATTGATGCGCATCGTATTTTCAATGCTTGTAATGGTTCTGGTATTTGCAGCAGCTGCGAATGCTCTATCTGCATCGATACAGCCGCCTAGGATGGTCTTGCGCGGAAATGTTTCTGACGTTGTAACAGCTTTTGTTGACACAAGAAATCCAAACGAAATTCCTGTGAGCGTCAATGTCACGGTCGTTGATCTGAGCAATCTGAATATTGATGGGCCTGCGATCTTTGAGCTTGCACCGAATGAGACTAAGCGCGTGGTTTTCAACGTAGTTCTTGAGAAGCCTGGAACGCACACAGGCGAGCTGCAGTTTATATTCTACCCAGCAGAGCGCACTGAAAAAATAGAGCGCGGGGTTGCCCTGGGATCGCAGATAGTAACTGTTGTAGAAGGTGAAGCGGTTGCGAGCACGACAAGCACTACAACGACAACTGTGCCAACTGATATTCCAAATCCTGAATTTGTGAACACCGTGCTCGCAGCAGCTGCCGTAGTCACAGCAATTGTTTTGTTCATGTACCTAAGAGGGAGATAAGATGAAAATAGCATTGTTAATAATTCTTTCATTGTTTGCAGCTGGGTATGCACACGCAGCTAACGTGGCATTGGTTGTCAAGGACGCAAACTCGCTTTCTGTTGAGCATGAAAGAGAGGTAAGAAATTTATTGCTAGAGCTTGGCCACACGCTGACGTACGTTGATAAGAATTCTGTTGTTGACTACAATAACTTTGACCTGATAGTAATTGCTGGCAGGCCAAAATCCTCAACAGAAAGCCTGGACAGCTTTGTTTCAAGCATACCTGTCAACACAAAGCCGACAGTGGCAGTAGATGGAAAGTTTGTCAAGGATTTTGGCTGGACGTCAGGTGCGAGCAGCATCCATTCGACAAATGCGCAGACTGTCCAGATAGTCAGCTCGCATCCCATAGTTTCTGGTCTTTCAGGCATAGTTACTGTCCATGCTGTAACAGGGAAGCCGATCAATGCAATATCGTCTGGCGAGCCACTTAGTTTCGTTGCAACAGCGACAAGTCTCACGTCAAAAGGCATTGTTGCTTATGCAAATTCAAAAACACAGCTTCTGAACAGCCAGAAGACAAAAAACAGGATTGTCTTTTTTGGCATTATGCACCCTCTTTACTGGACGTCTAATACAGGAAAAATGTTCAAGCAATCAGTAACGTGGGCATTAGGCGATACAGACGGTGACGGCGTAGGCAATGAAAATGATCTTTGCCCGAATACACCATCGAATATGGAGCCTGATTCAAATGGATGCGTGAATATGCCGCCTTCGCTCACTTTTGTGTCTCCGCTCGACGGGGCAAGCATCAATGAAGGCACGGCAATGTCAATAAAAGTTGATGTAACTGATGCTGAAAATAATACAATAACGTACACTGTTAAAGTCGATGGCAATGTTGTTGCTACAAGCATCCCAGCTGAATATACGTGGAGTTTTAATTCAGCTGGCACGCACACTGTTACTGTAGTAGCATCTGACGGCACAAACTCAGTTGAAAAATCTGTTACCATCACGGTCGTGGATGCAGCTCTTGTGCCTGGGCTGAAGTCATTCAAGCCTGAATCTGCAAGCCCAAAAGAAGGCGAATCGCTTACAATAAAAGTTGAAGCTTATGATGATAACCTGCTTGATATGAAGCTGTACAAGGATGGAAACCTTGTGAAGAGCGTTAATGGGTATCTGTTAACGTACACGTGGCGCATAAGTTTCGATGAATCTGGGTCTCATGTATTCTCATTCAATGCAACAGGCGATGATGTATCATTTACAGACTCCAGAACATACACAGTAACAGACGTCCCGAGTGTCTCAAAAGACGTCGACAGTGATGGTGTTGATGAATTTGCTGCAAATGCAGATCAAAACGGCGATAATGGTTATGAATTTTTCTTTGATCCTAATGGCAATTCTAATGCTGTCGCTGTTAATGGCAATGACGATGGCAAAACAGATTTTGTAGTCAATGGCAACAAATACTGGGATCCTGTGAACAACAGATTAACGTCTGTCACGAGCGAGGACGTAAACAATGATGGTACTAATGAAAATGTTTTTGACACGGACGGTGATAATAAACCTGACAAGATTTACTCTGGCAATGCATTGGTCAAATATCCTGACATGACTGCGGAAATATCATTCTCAAACAATGCGCCAAAAGACGGGGATACTGTGAAGATCAGCGCTGCTATTAAAAATATTGGCAGCTTTGGCGCAAATAGTTTTACATCAGAATTATACGTTGATGGTGTACTGAAGGACAGCAAAGTCTTGAGCGTTGCTGCAGGCGCGACAGGAACAATGGAAATAAACTATGTCGTAAGCAAGACGCATGAAGTAAAGGTCAAGGTCGACACAACAAACAAGATAAAAGAATCGAATGAAGCTAATAATGAAATTACAAAACCGCTTTCATTATACACGCCAACTGAAAGCAGCTCGTCAGGCAGTTCTGGCAATTCTGGTGGCGCTGGCATTATAAGAAACGCAATATGCACAATAACAGACCCGGAAATTGAAGTAGAAGAGGGCTCAGCTTATGCACTGAGCTTCAATGTCAAAAATTCAGGAAATGTTTTCCTGAACAACGTAAGGCCTGTTGTCAGCGGCTTCCCGTCTGAATGGCTGAGCATAACGCCTGCGTCTGACGGCATAATTGTTGACAGGACAGTAACTTTTGATATGGCTTTTGATGCACGATCTGACGATACATTTTCTGTGAGCATTGATTTGTTATCTGACTCGTATTCGCTCTGCAAAAGAAATTTCCAGCTCATAGTCAATCCGACTGAGCAGATGTCACAACCACTGGTAGAGAAAACTTATCCAGAAATTGAAATAACAAGCTTTGACATAAGGCAAGAACAAGGTAGCTTGATTTTGACCATGAAGATAAAAAATAACGGTGCTGAGGGCTCAGCGAGTGTTGGCATTGATGTTCCAGAAGGATGGACAAAGCCTCAAGAGCAGAGCATATCCTTGTCATCTGTTGAAGAAAAGACAATAACATTTAACACAGACATACCTGAAAACCTTCAGGAAGATGCAAGCATCAGTGCTTATGCAACGTACGATTCTGCTTCAGGCGCACAGACTGCGAGAAAGGATCAGGTACTTGCAATAGAACAATCATTGTCGCCGCTTACTGGCTTGCTAATTGGAAGTAGCAGCAGCATGTTTGTGTTCATTACCATAGGTTCAGCAGCATTATTCTTGTTTACTTTGCATAAATACACAAATGTCAGAAGGCCGCCATGGCATTCAAGTATATCTAGGTATTCATCGGGCAATGGGCGCGGAATAAATCCATTGTTTCTTTTGCTTCTGGCTGTGCCTGCGTACTTTTTGCATCCTGTAGCAGGAATTGTAATCGCAGGCGCTGTAATCGCCTTTGCGTTAAGATCTTATTCAAGGCGATGAAGTTTTTCTTCTAGCATTTAAATATTTTGACAAACCAGAAAACTTTTCTGTTATTCATCCAATTAATCACGAATGAATTACTTCTGTAATCTTTTTGTAAGGATTTTTGCGATGAAAATAAATAGGTTTATTACTAGTTAGTTTTAAATTTGGTGGATGTTGTGGTCAGTGGTAGAATTGGTTATATTTTTCTCGGTTTCACAGTCTTACTATTTCTCATTAGCATTCAAACTGCCTCTGCTGTCACAACGTGCGAAAGCATCTGCGGCTATGTAAATTATTGCGGCGGCTATTACAAGGCCATGTGCTGGCCATTTGCACACGACAATCCTGTGACATACACAACTCCATCTGGGGTAGTAACATGGACATGGGCTGGCAGTACAGCTGCTGATAATCACTGTAAAACTAATTATGATCCTAATTCTAATTGCTTCTGCGGTAATCGCGCATCTGGCACTGTTTGTGCAACGACCACGACAACAACAATACCGTGCTCTTGTGGCACATGGCGTAATGTAGCTTGCGGGCCTGCTGGCGGACTCTGTCCAGTCGGCTATATGCTGCAAGACAGGTCGTGCACGCCGTATGGATGCTCAACCCAAAGCAGATGCGTTCCTCATTTAAGTTGCGCACCGACAACGACGTCAACAACGACAACGACGGTGACGACGATAACGACAACGACGACGTCGACGTCAACAACGTCAACAACAGCGCCACCAGCGTGCTTCTGCGGCCCGTGGAGCAATACAGGATGCGGCCAGTCGCCTTGTCCGCCTGGATATATGGCCCAGGCAAGATCGTGCACACAAATTAGCTGCGGGCCTTCATTTCAGTGCATTCCTCACGCTGGCTGTGTAACGACAACTACAACGCCTCCTTGTATTGGTTGCGGCGGCACAACCACGACAACTGTGCCAACTACTACAACGACAAGCACAACAACGTCGTCGACAACCTCGACAACAACGTCATCAACAACAAGCACATCTACGACAACTTCAACCAGCACGAGCACGACAACGACAACAACGCTGCCTGTCTGTGGCAATGGTGTTGTAGAAGGCAGCGAGCAATGCGATGATGGCAACCTTATTAATGGTGATGGGTGCTCTTCTGAGTGCAAGCCAGAAGAACCAGAGAGCTGTCCAAGTGATGCCACACTCAAAATAGGCTTTAATGCGACCAGCAACGTTGGCTCAGGCAACCTCGGCAAAAAGATATTTGTCGGCCCGACAGGCCAGGAGTTTGCTGAAAATGAGTCCATTCCTCTGTCGCAGAGTGGGTTTTTCATAATTGATTCAAGTTACCAGGAAAACGTTCCTGGAATTTCACTGCAAAGGCTTAACGGCCGCCTGAGATTTTTGCTCTACGGCAGCCATGGCAGAAACAGCGGGGAGATAATATCTGCTGACATCTCGCTGGATAATGCTATTATAACAGGCCTTGAAAATGACCTGAGCAACGCAGAAACACCTCCGAACAAATCCAACAAGCTTGAAAGCCAGGGCGATTCTGTATTTGAGCCAGGCAATCAAGGCCAGGATGAGGTATTCATTCACACAGACCAAAGTGCCAGATGGGGTAGCACTGTTACCACAGGAAACGATGGCTTCTTCTTTAATGTAGAATGCATTGAAGAGCCTGTGTGCGGTGACGGCAAAGTTCAGCAAGGGGAAGAATGCGATGGCGGAAATGGCGGCAACGAACAATGCCAGTTCTGCGGGTTCCTGAAAATCTTCAAATTCCACGATACTAATGGAAATGGCATCTGGGAGCAAGGAGAGCAGCCATTGCCTGGGTTTGCATTCAATACAACTGGGCCTGTGAATTTCACTGCAACTACAGACAGCAATGGCCTGTTCATATCTGGATGCATAGACGATGGCGCATACAATGTAAAAGAAAATGTGCCAACTGGCTGGCAAGTTACAACACAAAATCCCCAGACAGCTAATGTTTTAGCAGCACTATTGACTGAAGTCAGATTCGGCGACAGACAAGTGCCGACAACGACCACGTCTACAAGCACTACGACAACTACATCCACAACAACGAGCACTACAACTTCGACATCAACAAGCACGACAAGTACTTCGACAACTACGTCTACAAGTACTTCAACAAGTACGACAAGTACAACACCCACAACTACGACAACGAGTACAAGCACGACCACATCCACAACAACTACAACTACATCCACATCTACGAGCACTACAACAAGCAGCACGACCACGACAACTGTGCCGACAACGACTACTTCAACTACGACAACAACAACGAGCACTACAAGCACTACTACGACAACAATTCCGTGTGGCTACTTGAAAATATTCAAGTTCCACGACCCTAATGGAAATGGAGTTTGGGAACAAGGCGAGCGTGTATTGCCAGGTTTTCTCTTCAATGTAAATGGCCAGGGCCTTGACTTTAATATTTCTACAGCAGTTGATGGCATAGCAATAACAAATTGCATACCAAATGGCGAATACGGTGTCACAGAATTTGTGCCACAAGGCTGGGAAGTTACAACAAACAATCCGCAACACGTGGATGTTGTTCCTGCTCTGCTTAGTGAAGTCCGGTTTGGTGACAGGCAAGTTCCTGCACCGACAACAACTACGACAAGCACGACTACAACTTCTACAACGACTACGAGCACGACAACTACATCTACAACAACTACAACTATACCGACTACCACGACAACAAGCACTACAACATCTACGAGTACGACAACTTCAACAACTACTACAACTCTACCAACTACTACAACGACTACAACGAGCAGCACGACAACAACTACAATTCCTTGCGGCTATCTAAAAGTATTCAAATTCCATGACCCGAATGGCAATGGCATTTGGGAGCAAGGAGAGCAGCCACTACCTGGGTTCGTGTTTGATGTAACAGGTCCTGCAAATTTACAAGCTGTGACTGACAGTAATGGATTATTTATTTCTGGTTGCATACCGTCAGGAAATTACAATGTTGCTGAACAATTGCCGCAAGGTTGGGAAGTGACAACATCAAATCCACAAAATATTTTTGTCAATCCAAGTTTACTAAATGAAGTCAGATTTGGTGATAGACAGATACCAGAACCGACTACGACAACTACTACAACCACGTCCACGAGTACTACGACGACAACGAGCACTACAACTTCGACATCAACAAGCACGACAAGTACTTCGACAACGAGCACTACTACATCAACAACTACATCAACAACAACGACAAGTACATCTACAACAACCACGACAACTGTGCCGACAACAACTACAAGCACTACAACAACATCTACGACAACCACGACGAGCACGACTACAACAACAATTCCTTGCGGTTATCTGAAAGTATTCAAATTCCATGATCCAAATGGCAATGGAATTTGGGAACAAGGCGAATTGCCTCTTCCAGGATTTGTATTTGATTTAACAGGGCCTGCAACAACGCAGATTGTAACTGAAAATCATGGTCTGTTCATATCAAGCTGCATACCTTCTGGCCAATACACGATAACAGAGCAAGTGCCACAAGGCTGGGAAGTAACAACATCTAATCCGCAGGTCTTTAACTTGCAGCCTAACGTGCTCAATGAAGTGCGGTTTGGTGATAGGCAAGTGGCTGTGACAACAACTACGACTGTGATTGTATGCGGCGATGGTATAGTTAATGGAAACGAGCAATGTGATGATGAAAATTCAAACAACAATGATGCTTGTAAAAATGACTGCACATTCAATGTATGCGGTGATGGATTTGCAGGCCCTGGCGAACAATGTGACGACGGAAATAACGTGAATGGTGACGGGTGCAATGCTTTCTGCCAGTCAGAATCATGCGGCGACGGCTCAGTCCAGCTCGGTCTTGGCGAGCAATGCGAATTGCCAGATTCGGACAACAATCTATTTTGCCTGCAGACAACAGGCGACTGTCTCGGCACAAAGACAGGAAATCGTGATTCACTAGGCAATTGCAATAGTGCGTGCGCCTGTGCAAATGACCAATTTGTTTATACTTGTTTAAAAAATTCATGCGGCGCTGAGTGCGACACTGGTGATGACTGCCAACTTTCTGCGTGCTCAGAAACATTCAATGATTTCTGCATTGGCAACAGGCTTCACGAATTTGACAGTGATAAAATAAAAGACTCCACGACAGTGCAGAACCAAGCGCAAAATACTTGCACTAGCGAATGCGGCTGTACAGACAATTCAGCAGAATGCAATGCACCGCCTACGAGCAACTACTGCGTCAAAGGTGTATGCGGCGCAACGTGCGACAAAAATGAACACTGCGCACCTCATATTATAGATGGCTTCTGTGAATTTGGCGGTGCTTGTACAGACAATTGCGCATGCGACTTTGATCAACAGGAATTCTGTCCGACGCCAGGCACGATAAGCGATTCGACGTGTTACTTTGGCACGCGGGGCTGCAGTGGCGAAGGCTGCACACTTGATACGTGCCAATTGCAACCAGGTGAAAGATGCGATGTTGTAGAAGGCTGCACGCCAATATGCATACCAGAGCCTGAAATTTGTGATGGAGCAGACAATGATTGTGATAATCAAGTTGATGAAAATGTTGTATTATCCTGCGGCAGCGGCGCATGTTCAGGAACAAGGACATGTGTAAATGGTGAATTCACTTCATGCTCATCAAATGGCAATGATTGTGGCACATGTGGAATATGCAGCAGCGGTTCGTGCACGTTTGATGAAACACAAGACAATGATTGCAGTCCATTTGATATACCTGGAATAAATACGTGCGGCTTCGCACCTGACAGCAATCCTTTCACAAAAGATTTCAGGCAGGTATTTGAAAGCCAGTGCATTGCACTGAATACGTGCTCACAGGGCAGTAGCTCGATAAGCCATTCGTGCAGCAAACAGCAGTGCGGAGCTGAATGCGAGAATAATAATGATTGTACACCTTCAGAATGCAGCGAGAATTTCATTGATTTCTGCAATGGGAAAAAACTCGTAGAATTTGACAATGACAAGATTCTTGACAGCACAACTGTAACTGATTTTGCTTTCAACACATGTGAAGGCTGCGACTGCACAGATAACTCAGTTTCATGCCAAGCGCCTGCGACAAGCACGTACTGCGTGCAAGGTGTTTGCAACGCAGAATGCGACCAGAATACAGATTGCCAGCCATTCTTGAGCAGCGATGTATGCTCATTCAACGGAGCATGTAGCGGCACGTGCTCATGCAATTATCAAGAAGAGTTCTGCCCAGAACCAGGGGCAGTGGAAAATAATGTATGTTACTTTGGTTCACAGTCGTGCGGCGAAAACGGATGTGCTCTGGATACCTGCGTGCTCCAAGAAGGTGAAAGCTGCCTGCCTGATATAGGCTGCATAACCCTTTGCGAGCCTGTACCGCCAATCACAATATTCAGCGACAGCTCTTCGTCAAAGACAATTGAATACAGCGCAGGGGGCGGCTCTGACTCGAGCACAAAGATAAAGGTGCCGCTGAATTTCAATGCTAGCAAAGCACTGATAAATTTCACTGGCAAGCCTGTGTTTTTCACGCAAGAAAAACAGCTTGACATAATGCTCGTAAATGATGTTTCAGGAAGCATGGACAACAGCTGCGGGCCTGACGGGATTGCCCAGCCAGGAGAATTGCCTTGCAACATAAATCAACTAAAAATATCAGCCAATGAGCTGGTCGATGCATTGTTCATAGGGTCTAACAAGATCGGGCTTACAAGCTATTCTACTTCAGTTGTGGATTTCACAGCACTTACAAGCGATGCAGCATTGCTGCACAACGAGATAAACACGTATGCAGCGACTGACAGGACTTGCATATCATGCGGCATTGAGAAGGGCACGGAGCTCATAAAAGCAGGCACAAATCCTGAGAAGCATATTATTTTGATGAGTGATGGAAAAGCCAACCACTGCATAGGCAATGCATGTACTCAGATCGTTGCAATTAATGAAGCAATAGACAAAGCAGAAGAAGCTTGGAAGAAATTTGGTATTCACGTGCACACAATTGCATTTACACAAGAATCAGATAATGAGACAATGATGGAGATAGCCCAAGTTGGCAATGGCACATTCCATTTTGCAGAAGAAAGCAACCTGACAGATGTATTCATGACAATCGCGCAGGAAATCACGCGCTCAGATCCGTCAAACACGCAGCTGGATGCAGGAAGGAACGGTATTGTTGAATGGACTCACTTGGGACAATTGCTTGGAACAGACCGCGTTTCATTTGTCAACGAACTTAATGCAATAGACTGCTCTTGCGCAGGATGCATAGTATCAGGCAGCAATTGCATTATAGACCTGAAGTTAAGCTCAGCAACAGCAGGCAAGGTGGTTGAAGATGATCTCCTAATAGAAGGCTGCGTGTTAACACAATTATCACCTCCTACTACTACAACGACGACAAGCACATCTACAACTACTACAACTGAACCAACAACAAGCACGAGCACAACGAGCACGACAACTGCGCCAACTGTAAGCCATCTCCTGGTCAGCGAGGTGTTTTATGATACACCAGGAACAGAAAGCGTAGAAGAATGGGTAGAGCTTTTCAATCCGACTTTAATAGCAGTCAACCTTGACGGGTACAAGCTAGAAGACAATGCTGGGTCGTTTACATTGTCTTCTGTATCAATATCATCAGGAAGCACTTTGATTGTAGCAAAAGATGCTTCTGGATTTTTCAATCTTTATGGTTTCTCGCCAGATGTTTCTGGACTGTCGCTGAGCCTTTCGAACAATGGCGACAAACTTTCATTGAAAACACCTGACGGAACAGAAATTGATTTTGTTGCATGGGAAAATTTTGCTAGTGGATGGAATATAGTGGCAAACCAAGACCAATCTATTAGAAGAGAGCCGATAAACCACGATACAGATAATGTTAATGACTGGGTTGTAGATACAAATCCTGTTCCAAACTAGAATTGTAACCCAATCGTAATACAAAATTGAAATGATATAATTATAAAAACTTTCAAAGTGTCAATAAAAAAGAACGATTTACAAAGAATTAGGTTATACTGATGAAAAACTACGTGCTGCTTGCAATAATCTTCTTGTCAGTGCTATACGTTGCTGTCAATTCTTTTTCCCAAAGCGCAGGGAGCCTGCAAGCAGATTTCGTAGCTGCAACGGAAAATCCGATAACACCCCATGATGACGTGTTTGTCGAGCCTGCACAAGAAAGCGGTGTTGTTAAGACGCCAAATGGTCTGACATTGAAAAGCGAGCAGATAACAAATTTCAGGAATGAGACAAAGCACATAATCATTGAAACCTCTACTGACGATGGCAGGACATTCTACTTCAATGTTTCGATATCGCCTAACACGACCCTGAGCTATGCCAATCTCAATGGATTTCTTATTGTGCCGCAGAAAGACGCAATTGTTACAAATAGAACATCATTTTATTCAGGTAGCGATGAGCTTGCAGTTATTCTAGACGGCAATACCACAGAGGTTTACATATACGTCGATAAAAAAGGTCCTCCTTCCCTTATGGTAACAAAAGGTGATGCATTCTGGAAATACGATAAAAATACAGACATAGTTGTAGTAACGTCAAATGATGGAAACATTAGTCAGGTTATCATGTTCTGGACAGCATCTTTTGAAGAGGTAGTGTTTATCGAAGATACGAGAAGGAAAGAAAATCTTGCTTATGGATTAGTAGAACTTGATGAAAGCATATTGCAGCTCCAAAGCGACGTGGAAACAGAAAAGGCAAATGTAGAAATTCTCAAAGACGATTTGAGAAAGTCAAACGAGGAACTTGACAAATCAAGGCTTGACATTCTAGAAAAAGAAAAAACCGTTGATAATATCAGAAAGGGCATTAAAGATGGTGAGAACCTTATCACGGCAAATGTGGTTGTTTCTCCGTTGCAAACAGCTGTTGGAGTTGTGATAGTGCTTATTCTTCTTGTGCTTGCGGCAGATACATTTTTATTTAGACCGAGGAGAGGCTCATGAAAAAAACAGTAATCTTAATCTTGCTTGCATTTTCCAGCCTGGCATTTGCTGGGGTGCTTCCGCTTGATGAAAAAAATATCGTTAATGGCAAGGTGGTTCAGGATGACAAGGTTTATAATATCGTTTACTACACAGAGACGTATCTTTCGAACAGCTCCATCCTCAAGCGCATTGTTGTCGAGGATGAAACTGAAATAAAGGTTCTGGAAAACGACACAGCTGCACTGCTTGCAAAAGTTGACGAGCACAGGCAGAATCTTACAGAGCTTTATGCAAATGCAAGTGAGGTAAAAGAGCTCAAGCAAAATGTTGCTGCGGCAATGGAACTTATAGACGAGAAAAACAAGCTTGTAAAAGTTGATCTTGAACAATTGCAAACAAAGAAGAATAGTATAGATTCTGTAATTACAGGAAATGTTGTCATATCTCCTGTGACATTTCGCGCATCCCTAATAGTATTTGTCTTGCTTCTCATACTTGTTATATCCGCAAATACAAAGGGGTTCTTTTCGCGCGGCAAAGAAGAACATGAAAAAACGCCATACGAAGATGAAGAATGAACACACCTATGTGCCTAGATAAGATTATTAAAGAGTCTGTTTCATACTCTATTTGTTACGTGGGTTATCAAAATGGATGATATGCTCTTGGAGATAAAAAATGCTGAGAACAAAGCAAAAAATATAGTTGATGAAGCGGCAAGAAATAAAAGCGCTATAATAAAAAAAGCTGAAGAAGAGGTCAAGAAAATGGAGGCGGATGAGATTGATAAGTACATTGGGGATATGGAAAAAAAGATAGCAAAAGAAACAGAAGAAATAAAAAAAGAAGGCATCTTGATAGTAGAAGAGGGAAAGAGAAAGGCATCGCGTATATTGAAAAAATCTGAATCAAATTCAGATAATGCTATATCCTTTCTTAGCAAGAAGTTCTTGGAGATGACAGAGTAAAATGTTTTATCCTGAAAAAATGAATAGGGTAACGATTGTTTCGCCTAAAGCTTACATGAAAGAAGTTATAGATATTTTATACTCCCTTGGAGTTATTCACATAAAAGATTATCTGCCGGGCGATATGCCCACAGGAACCCCTCTGAAAGATGCAGAAAATGTTTCCGAGCTGATTCTTGAACTTCACAGCATTAAATCGCAGATACCGGTAGAAAAATCTGTAAGCAAGAAGAAAATGACGTCGAAAGAAATGGAAAGATATGTAAGGTCAATAAAATCAAGGGTAACGTCATTAAGTTTGGAAATAAATAATTTGAATGAAAAGAATAAGTCCCTTGAAAAAGAAAAAGAAGATCTTGAATTTCTTTCAAGCTCCGGGATTGAAAGCTTGGATGTTTTGAAGGAATACAAGAACTTCGATCTGCTTTTTGGTTACGTTGAGAATCTTGAGCAGGTAAAAAGAACATCTACTGTACTTTCGTCTTCAAAAAAAATAGGCAAACTATACCCTATTGCTGTACTGGTAAGAAAAGATAAAAAACAAGATATAATATCCACCAAGAAATTCAACGAAATAAAGTTGAACGTTAAGGGTACAGGAAGTGTTGACAAGAGGCTCAAGGAAGTTGCAGACATCATAAAAAGCCTGAAAAATAAAATAGTTGACTTGAAAAAAGACCTGAATAAAATATCAAAGGAATCTAGCGGGAAAATAAATTATATTGAATCAGTTCTCATGGAAAGGATAAAAAAATCTGAGGCGCCCCTGAAATTTGCATCTTCTTCGCATGCATTTCTCGTCAATGGATGGATTCCGGTAAAAGGCAGAAAAATCCTTTTGCAAAAGCTTTCTGGAATAAGCGAGAACATATTCGTGAAACTTGAGGACGTGCACGATGATGAAGAAGTTCCAACTAAAATGAGCAATCCAACTCCTGTGAGGCCTTTCCAGTTTTTTCTCAACCTCTATTCAATACCAAGGTACAATGAAATAGATCCAAGCTTCCTGGTTTTTCTTACATTTCCTCTGTTTTACGGATTTATTCTTGGTGACATCGGATATGGCGCAGTCCTTCTTGTGCTGAGCTCTGTTGCCAGGATGAAAAAAAGGCATGCTTTGATCGACATAATGATAATTTCTTCGATTGCCACAATGCTATTTGGTTTTGTATTTGGCGAAGCCTTTGGATCAGGACACGTACTAGGCTTTGAGCTGCATTCTTACCTGCACAGAATTGAGGACATTAACCAGCTCATGATTATCTCGGCTGTAATCGGACTGGTGCACCTTAACTCAGGATTTATCCTAGGTTTTGTCAATGAGTTCCATCATCATGGATTCAGAAAGGCGTTCGCAGCAAAAATAAGCTGGATAGGCATTCAGATTGCAGCCATTCTATTTTTGCTGAACAGCTTGGGTTACACATCAGTGAATTTCTATATAACATTAGCAATAGGTATGCTGTCTTTCCTCGCTGTGATCAAGGCAGAAGGAATGTTTGGCATAATTGAACTGCCTTCACTGATAAGCAATGTATTGTCATATCTAAGGCTCGCTGCAGTAGGTCTGGCATCTGCTGCGCTGGCTCTTGTTGTCAATCAGTTTGCCGGCAATTTCTTCCAGCAGGGGGGTATTATGATTGCAGCTGGCGTGCTTACGTTGATCCTAGGCCATGGAGTTAACCTTGCACTGGGCATCTTGGGCGCATTCCTGCATTCCATGAGACTGCATTATGTTGAAATGTTCACAAAATTCTACGAAGGATCTGGAAAATCCTACAAGCCATTTGGCAAATAAGAAAGATCGGAGGTGAAAGAAATGGTAGAACCGTTGACAGCAATGGCAGCAGCATTGTCCATCGGCCTGAGCGCCATAGGAGCAGGCCTGGCAGAAAAAGAGATAGGGGCAGCAGCAGTAGGCGCTATGGCAGAAAAAGAGCATTTGTTCGGGAAGGCTCTTATACTGACAGTAATACCGGAAACCCTAGTCATATTCGGGCTGGTAATAGCGATAATGATACTGGGTATATAATTTTTTGGTAGCAATGGACCTGAATAATGTAGTGCTGGAAATCATAAGCCAAGCAGAAAAAGAGGCGAAAGAAATACTCAAGGGAGCAGAGAAAGAGAGAGAAAGTATGCTTAAAATAGCCAAGGAAAACGCCGGCAAAAAAAAGGAGGATATGTACAAGGAGGCAAAAGAGAAAATAAAACTGGTTAGAGTAAAAGAGCTCGCGATAGCCAGGATGAATGCGAAGAAGATTGAGATGAATGCGAAGAAAGAAGCTATAGAAAACATCTACAAACTCTTTTCTGAAAATGTTTACAGCAAGAGCAGAAAAGATCTGCTGAAAAAATTGTTTGAAGCTGGAAAAGGCAGAATCAATGCAAACACTGTGTACGTGGATGAGCAAGACTTTGAATATGCGAAAGAACTTTTCACCAGTCTAAATGTTGAAAAAAGCGACATAAAAGGCGGTATGATAATTGAAAACAAAGATGGAACAGAGAGAATAGACTTTACATTGAATATACTGATGGAAAATCTGAGAAAAAAGACGTTGAGTGAAGTATCAAAATTTCTTTTTGGTGAATAAATGAAATTCGGCACTTATCCGTACACGACAGCGCGCATGAAGGCCATGAAATCACTGCTGCTGGCCAGAGACGATTACATAAAAATGAGAAAGATGGGCTTGAACGAGATGATAAGGTATCTTGAGGAGAGGGAATACAAAAAAGAGATAACCCTGCTTTCAGCAGAGTACAAAAGAATGGAGCTGATTAACCTGGCGTTGAACGAGAATCTGGCAAATACCATAAACAAACTGTTTATGATATCGTCAAAGGAATCTCACGTACTGATAAAAAACTATTCCATGAAGTGGATTATTAACAATATAAAAATAATTATAAGATCAAAGAACTGGGACCTGGTTAAAAAGGCCATTGTACCGATAGCTCCTACCACGCATAGCTATTGCTTTGACTTGATCAGAAAAGAAAAAAATGAATTTGTGAAAGAAGTGAGCAAAGTTACAGGAATAGATGAAGAAAAGTTCATGGATCTGTATGAAAATAATGACATCATAGGCATGGAAAACGAGCTCGATAGATTATATTATTCAGGTCTTGTGCTCGTCCACAAAGAACTTGGCAGAGGCGTACTGAAGGATTTCTACAAATTCCTCATTGAACTTATGGACATCAAGAATGTGATAAAACTGAAATCGATAAAAGTTCAAAAAGAGGTGATCGAAAGTCTTGTAACGACAAAAAGCCCTCTTGTCAAGCAGATCATAGGCGAAAGCATGGAAGATTCGATAAAAACGCTGAACGAGAGCAAATACAAGGCTTTTGCTGAAGGCGTGGAAAAAGATCTTTCACAACTTGAAAACAATATTGAGAAATATCTGCTGCAATATTCATTCAAGCTCTTGCACTTGAAGCCTTTGTCGATAGCGCCAATTTTTGGCTACTTGCTTGCAAAGGAGATAGAAATAAGAAATCTGAAACTCTTGATAAATTCAAGGGCAGTAAATCTGGACGAGGAGTTTGTAGAAAAAAATCTAATCACAGAGTGATCAAAAATGGAAATCGCGGTCATGGGAGATGAATATTTTGTAACAGGCTTTCAAGTGACTGGTGTCAAAAACGCATTTGTCGCTGAAGATGCAAACAAGGTATTCGAGGAGATAATGGCAAGGGAAGATATAGGGATTTTGATAACTGAGAAAAATACATATGGCATGCTCAGCGAAAGATTAAAAGAAAAAGCCATGACGCAGGTGAAACCAACTGTTGTCATTTTGTCGCATGATGTGGGCGGTGAAGAAAACTTGAGACTGATGATAAAACGTTCACTGGGTATAGATTTATGGAAGTGATTTGATGCCAGAAATATACCGCGTGTCAGGTCCTGTTGTGTCTGTAGAGGGTCTGAAAGCCCGCATGTATGATGTAGTCAGGGTTGGCGAAGACAAGCTCATCGGAGAGGTCATACAAATAAGGCCAGACAAAGTTGTTGTTCAGGTCTATGAAGATACTTCTGGACTGAAACCAGGCGAGCCAGTTGAAAACACTGGTCAGCCTCTGACTGTCGAGCTTGGGCCAGGGTTGCTAAAAAATATCTATGATGGAATACAAAGGCCTTTGCCAGATTTGAAGGTATTGATGGGTGACTTTATCCAGCGAGGCGCCCAAGCATATTCCTTGGACAGAAAAAAGAAATGGCATTTTGTTCCTCAAGTAAAGAAAGGTCAGGAAATTAGTCCAGGCAGCATAATAGGAACTGTCAAAGAAACAGAAATCATAGAACACCGCGTGCTTGCTGATGCAAAAGGAAGGATAAAAGAGATAAATGAAGGCAGCTTCACTGTTGACAATACTGTTGCAATACTGGAAAACGGGCAGGAAATAAAACTCATGCATAGATGGCCAATAAGAAGTCCAAGGCCAG
>CAYIKG010000008.1:0-17222 GCA_964363955.1 uncultured archaeon
CCGGAATACTCTACCACGCTGCGGCCGCACCAGCAGCCTGATGATGGAATTGTTCCCTGACCGCATGTAGGTATTGTCGTCGTCGTGCTACTCGCAGTAGTCGTTGTTGTCGTAGTCGTAGTTGGCGCCTCTGTTGTCGTTGTAGTGTTTTGTGCAAGCGCTGGCGAGATGAGAATAGGCAATGATATGAATACAAGAAATAAAACAGACAGCCGTAACTTATCCATGTAATTGCACCGTAATTATAGATTGTTGTTTTGATTACTATATAAATTTTTTTGAATCAGATAAAAGTTTCTTAAATACTGTGTATAATTATGCATATGGCTAAAAAATCCAAAATCATGAGAATGCATTATGTACTGCTTTTGATTCTGTTCTCGTTCTTCATGGGCATAAACATTGGCGGATATTTTTCAATACCAAGTGTCATCGGAAATGCTTCGCAATATTCTGTGAGCACAGAAGGTTATGTGCCTGTGCAGATTAATGTGCAGGGCAGTGACCTTGTCATGTCCAGCGACTGCCGTGCATTGCGGGTGACTGTGAGCGATACTCAGGCGCTGTCAATAGCATATGGACTTGAAAAGCGCGTATATGACAGACCGCTTACACATGATATAATGAAGGACATATTTGACAACTACGAGCTCAAGGTACTTTCAGCTCGCGTGATTTTTTTTGAGAACGGCATATACTTCGGTGACCTCGTAGTGCAGCAAGGAAACAAAGTACTGAGCATTGATTCGCGCCCGACAGATGCAATAGCAATTGCTGTCAGATATGACATACCTGTCTACTTCAACCAGACCCTGCTCGAGGAGCACGGCACCGATACTTGTTAAAGGCCTTTCTTTTAGAAAAAGAAATCGAAGAGAAAAGTTATGAAAATATATTATAATACAAAATCCAAAAAATCAGAAATAAAAAATCCAATAAAACTGAGAAGATGGGACCTTGCTTTCTACCTGTTCACATTCTTGTTCATCGGCTTTGTCCTTGGCACGCACCTGTCGCCGCTTTACAAGGAAAAAATTATTACAAAACAGGAAATAATTTACTTGCCTGGAAACACATCAAATGGAATAAGCATTGAGCTTCCTATCGTTGCAGTAGATAGCAGGGGCAACGGCGTGCTCGGAAAGCTCATCACAACAGCAAAGCCAGGAACAGGGCTGGTGCTCGTCAATATCAACAACGTGCTTGCGCAGTACGATACGCAGTTTTCTGGCAGAGCAGCTGCAAAGGTCGCAGGCAATTTCACAGAAATAGATCTGGAAAAATGGGACATCATTTACAGCATAGTTGTTGACGCAACTGTTATCGAAGGGCCTTCTGCTGGATCTGCAATGGCTGTTTCTGTAATAGCTGCACTAGAAAACAGAAGCATCAATCGCAGCGTTGCCATGACAGGCTCAATAAGCGAGGACAGCACGATAGGTCCTGCAGGCGGCATAAAAGAGAAAGCAAGAATAGCAAAAGAAAATGGCATTACGACATTTCTGGTTGCAGTGAACCAGAGCTATGAAATATCCAGCAAAGGCGAAAGAGAATGTTCTGCTGTCAATGGTACCGAATATTGCGAAGTGAAATACAAAGAAGCAAAAACGAACATCAGCGAAGAACTTGGCATTAATGTAGTTGAAATTGAAAACATAAGCGAAGCTGTTAGATATTTCTTTGTTGAATAATCAGGTTAAATAACTTATAGCTAAGAAATTTCATGCTATTGGAAGTAGAAGAAGCATTAAGACAACATCCTCTTTATTTTATGCTTATACACATAGATGCATCTGAAGAGCTTAGTCGTTATCAGAGAATGCCACCACAAATGGAACGCCTCCCTGTAAACGAGGTCTATGAAATTGGCCCGAAAACAAATTACCACATAACTACTTCCACTGGTATGAAAGCAATGAGCATATCCAGAGATTCAGTAAGAATCTATCTTAAAGATGTACTTTTGGATGGTCAGGCAACAAATGAGGGTGACGCTTCAAGCTACGATTTTTCACTTACAACCATCTCAGAAGACGCCAATGGAATCAGAGTTGAAGGAATATTAGAGAGACAAATCGAATATGTTACTAGAAATAGAGGCAGAGACAATTCTGGTGCTACTCTAATCGGATACGTTGATCAGATTCAACGAGGAACCCCTGAAAGGAGTATAAAATTACCCGAATTCTAATTCTGTAACAACTGCAAATATATTTCGTAGCAACTGAAAGCTTATTTATTTTGCATGACTATTTTTAATCATGATAAAGGGGAAGCTTTCTTATCTGAATCGCATCTATTCAAAATATAACTTTAGGTATAGCTTAGATTCTGATAAATTGTCAGGTTCATCGCCACCTTCTGTATTCATTGGCCGCAAAGGCTATCCGCGCGTCTACATCGGCCCGCTCGTGCCGGCGATGCACGGTGACACAAGCATAATGGACACACCGGAGCAGTGGCACGATAAACAAGCAACGGACATCATTGATTTCCGCTTGCAGCTGATACGCGGCAAGCAGTCTGTACGCATCAATGAAGTAGACAAAGCAGAAAAAATCCGGGAAATTGCCCTGTCGAAAAACCCGATCAACATCGATATTGAATTCAAGAAAAAGCCACGTGGCATATTCTTCCACGAGGACATGCAGCCTTTTGGCCCTAGTGCTGTGTTCAGCAAAATGGAGACAAACATAAGCAAATATGATCATCGCATGGAGAAAGCACATTATGATTCTGATTTGCTTGCACACAATGCAATAATTCAGCTATATAATCAGGGCATCTTTGTCTCATCAATTCAGAAAGCGTTTAGCACAGGCGCATTTGGAATTAATAAAAATAGAAAATTAGTCCCGACAAGATGGAGTATTACTGCTGTTGATGACACGCTTGGCAAGCACGTACTTGATGAAATAAGATACTATCCGCTCATCAACGAATTTCGTGTCTACGAGCACGAAGCGATCAACAACAAATTCATTGTAATATTAATGCCATTCTTCTGGCGTTATGAGACCATGGAGGCATTCTTCCCGCAAATAATTGGCGATAAGCTTGAAATATACAGCGACTGGGAAGACTTTTCAGGTAAAAAGGAATACGCAGCTATAGGCGGCTGCTACTATTCGGCAAGACTCGCTATAGCTGAAATGCTCGAAAAGGAAAAAAGACAAGCAGCAGCCATCGTCCTACGCGAAGCTTATCCTGCCTACATCCCTCTCGGCGTCTGGAACGTGCGCGAGGGAATGCGACAAGCTATGAGCAAAGAAAGCATGAAATTCGAGACAATGAGTGAAGCACTTGCGCATGCAGCAACGCGTCTGCGAATACCAATGCAGCGATGGATAGCAGAAAGCCATCTGCTGAAGAATATGCTGACACAAAGAAGATTAAGTGACTTCACAAAATTAATTAATTAGACTTTCTTCAACGATTTTCAATGTCTCTTGCAGGCATTCGGGGCAGAATTTCATAGATAATTTATAGCAACGGCAGTATAAGAAATTTCTCTTTAATATATTTTCTCTAATGATCGTTGGCACAACGAAAGAGATAAAGGTCGGCGAGAATCGAGTCGGGTTGACGCCGAAAGGCGCAGAAGCGCTTGTAAATGCTGGGCACGAAGTGCTCGTTGAAACTAATGCAGGAAAAAACAGCGGCTTTTCTGACGAAGATTACAAAAACAGCGGCGCAAGCATTGTGAGCGCCGATGGTGTCTGGAAAAAGTCTGAAATTATTGTCAAGGTCAAAGAGCCGATAAAAAGTGAATATAATTTTTTGAGAAATGATCTAATTCTTTTCACATACCTTCATCTTGCTGCAGACAAAGAGCTAACAAATGAGATGCTCAAATCAGAAATAACAGGCATTGCTTATGAGACAGTTGAATTAGACAACGGAGATTTGCCGTTGCTAAAACCAATGAGCGAAGTCGCCGGCATGCTTGCAGTGCAGAAAGGCGCACAATATCTTGAGCGGCCGCACGGCAAGGGAAAGCTCATTCCTGCGCCAGAAGGACTGAAGCCAGCAACAGTAACTATCATCGGCTCAGGCAGTGTCGGTATTGCTGCTTGCAAGGTTGCTGCAGGAATGGGCGCGAATGTTGTTGTCATCGGCCGCAATGAGAAGCAGCTAGATAATATAAAAAATATTTTTGGCGTAGAGACAATGATTTCAACCCCGGAAAATATTGCAAAAGCAGTTGCAGTCAGTGATTTGGTCATCGGCGGTGTTGCCATAACAGGGGCCAAGGCACCCAAGCTCGTAACGCGTGAAATGATAAAGCGCATGGATCCAGGCTCTGTCGTAGTCGATGTTTCGATTGATCAGGGCGGCTGCTTCGAGACATCAAGGCCGACGACGCACGAAAATCCTATTTATATTGAAGAAGGCGTCATCCATTACTGTGTGACAAACATGCCAGCGCTTGTGCCGTATACGTCGACAATTGCTTTGACAACTGCAACACTTCCTTATGTGCTGAAGCTTGCTAATGGCCTTTATTCTGCTATAAAGGACAAGCCACTCGCAAGAGGCGTGAACACATTCAATGGAAAATTAACAAACATTGGCGTTGCAGAAGCATTTGGCATGCAATATGTGCCGTTGGAAAAGCTAATTTAAAAAGCAAGAGATAATACTAAATGAGATTAAGACCACATGTTTCACGATTTGGAGAAACTGCAAGTGACAGTTTCAGCTACGCTAGAAGAAATTTGGGGAAGGGTAGCGGCATTTTATATGGTGGCATATCAGGTAGTTTACCTATTTATGCAAGTATCGGAATTTTTTTTAGTAATATGCCAGATTGGATAATTAATCATGATTACATGTACAATCCAATTAATTATTTACAGATTCTAACACACGAGGCAGGTCATTATTTGCCATCAGTAGCATTGGGTAAGGGGCTTACTATGGCATTCCAAAAAGGTCTTCCATTCGCCGAGAATGAAGAAAAGTATTATGATGTTTTGCTTCCCGCTGACATTTTTCCAGAAAATAGCCAGTCTGCTATCGTTGATCCAGAAGCTGCGATAATTGCTGGCGGAGGCCCTGTTTTTGAATATGCTTATGCACTAGGTTTAGGGTTGCTTTCCCGAAGAATAAAAAATCCTTTCGTCAATTATATGGGAAGAATGGGTTCAACTCTAATTGGGTTCAGACCTCTGGCATATGCAATTTCAGAAATTGATTTTCCTCTTGCTGACTTCGGTCTCCTTGATTATTATGGAGTGGGACCAGAAATGACAGTTCCTGCAACTCTAGCTTTAGGACTTGTAAACGCTTCTCTGAATTGGGATTTTCATGGCAAAGCGAAAAGAGGATTACGATCCATGGTAGGACTGAAAAACAAACAAACTTATCTGAAAAATCAAAGCACAACTTCTTTTGGCAAATTTCGCAAATTATAGCGCGATGCCATAGAAAAGCCGTAAGCACCTGCATTGTGTATCGCAAGTATGTCGCCTTCTTCTGGTTTTGGCATCGTTCTTGGCTCTGGCGTGAAAACATCGCCTGTCTCGCATAAGTTTCCAGCTACAGTGATTTTTGCATCGGGCTTTGCATCTGCTTTGTTGCAGTTTATTATTTCATGATAAGCGCCGTACATCACAGGGCGCACAAGATGACCGAATCCGCTGTTGACACCGACAATTATATCACCGTATCTTTCTTTGACATCGACTACCTCGACTAAAAGCACACCAGAATCAGCGACAATGTAGCGGCCAGGCTCAAAGCATACAGCATTTGTTTCTACTCCCGATTCCCTGACTTTCCTGCATATTTCTTTCGCATACCTTTCCAATGGAAATTCCTTATGGCTCTCTTGATATCTAACGCCTGGACCGCCGCCAAAGCTTACAAATTCCAAGCGATTACCAAGCTCTGCAACTTGTTGTGCTTTTTCCAGTACAATGCCAACTGTCTGGAGAAATTCATCCACTTCCTCTTCGCTGCGCCATCCAGAGCCAATATGCTCATGGATGCCAACAACCTTGAACCCATATTCATTTGCAAGTCTCGCTGCTCTGACAACTTCATTTTCAGGAATCGAAAATTTTATCGGCAGCCCATGCGATTCTTTACCAGCTGTCATTGTTCTCCAATGAACACCAGCGCCTTTTATTCCAGGATCAATTCTTAATGAGATCTTCAAGCCATTTGGTGCGATATTTTTTAGACGCTTAATTTGTGATATTGAGTCTATGTTTATTCTCACTCCCATATCAATAAGTTTTTTCATATCATCGTTACTTACGCTTGTTCCTGTGAATAAGATTTTTTCCTTAAAGAAACCGACATCCAGCGCTAACTGTGCTTCCTCTGGAGAAACAGCGTCTATGCACGCACCTTCTTTGCGAAGAATCTTGAGTATTTCGCTATTGGAATTAGCTTTCATGGCGTAGTGCAGTCTTACTTCCCTGTCAGAATGCTTCTTTATCGTTTCGTAGAATTTTCTGTAGACCTCTGCAACACGCTTTGAGTTATAGACATACAGAGGCGTTCCGTGCTTTTTTGCAATCTCTGCAGCTGAAACGCCAGCGATATGCAGTTTATTGTTCCTTACTTCAAGATGTCCTGGAATTTCCCACCACATAAGAATCGCTTAATAATTTGTCAATATCGATCGTGCTAGAGAAAATATATTCAGCCGGGCCTGACATCATTACTGTATCATCATTCTTGACTTCTATGGCAAGTTCTCCGCCAGGAAGTATTATTCTTGTCTTGTTTTTTGTCCTGCCTCCCTTAAGCGCTGCAAACGCAGTCGCAGACGCACCTGTACCGCATGCAAGTGTCAATCCTGCCCCGCGTTCCCAGACATGAACAATTATTTCGTCGCTGGTCTTGACAAATGCAAACTCTACATTAGTTTTATTTGAAAATGCACTATGATTTTCTATTGCAGAACCATAGTTGGCTGCATTCTCTTTTGCTTCTTTCTCGCTCTTTGTAAATATCACAAAATGCGGGTTGCCAACAGACACACAAATGCCGGAAAATTTCTTGCCGTCTGCTACGATAACCTTTTTCTCCAGTACCTTGCCTTTGCCCATGTCAACTGTTATCGTGCCATCATCGTTGATTCTTGGCTTGACAATTCTTCCGCCGCGACTGCCGCCAACCTCGATATCGGATTCTTTTCCTATCAGTTTTTTGTCATAAAGGTAGCGGGCAAATATCCTAATGCCATTGCCGCACATCTCGGCCTCGCTGCCATCTGGATTTATCACGCGCATCCAGAATTTTGCTTTCTTCCCTTTGTTCACAACGAGAATGCCATCAGAGCCGATGCCGAAGCTCTTGTCAGAGATGGCTTTTGCGATTTTAGGATATTTTTTCTCCAGCTTCCTGTCAAGGTCCTCTATAAGAACGTAGCTGTTGCCGATGCCTTGCATCTTTGTTATTTGCATACCAAAAGAATGATATAAAAAGTTTTAAAGATTAGAACGAGTATGGGTTTGAGTCCGTTGATACAAAGACAAATTGGTGAGATACTGAAGGGATTTGATAATAGTATACCAACGTATGAAATACCTGGCAGACCTATTTTTTGCAGAGGGTGCTACAAAACCCTTTCACACTCAGGCGGTGATTCTTACTGTGTGCCATGCTTGAGCCGTGATGGAGAGGCTCCAAGAGGATCTTTTTACCCTGCTTTATAAATTCTCAGTTATCAATTCTGCGGCTAGTTTCGTGTCTTTCAGTGACGGCACTAAAGCAAACCTTACATAATTGTCTGCATTCTCAGCATCGTTAAGAGCCAGAATTTTTCCTGGCGTTACGTTGATTCCAACCTTCTTTTTTTCATCCAACTTGAGCATTTTCTTTGCAAAATCGATTGACGAGCCATTTACTTTCACCCATATATAGAACGTTGCCTCTGCCCAGTATTCCAGTCTTGCATTTTTCAAAGCAGAAGTTATAATATTTCTTCTTTTATTGTACATCTGCCGCATCTCTTCAACGTGCTTCTCGTCTTTCCACGCAGCTATCGCAGCTTCCTGCACTGCATTGGCAACGCCTGAGTCTATTTGCGTTCTCAAGTTCCTGTAATGCTTTATTATATTCTCTCCGCCTGCAACAAAGCCGATGCGAAGGCCAGTTGCATTGCTTCTTTTTGACAATGAGTGGAATGCTATGATATTTTCCCAGTCATCAGAGAATTGAAGAACTGAAAATGGTTTTTTGTCTATGTACATTTCTGTGTAAGCTTCATCAGAAGCTATAATGACATCAAATTTTTCTGCAATTTCTACTATATCTTCGAGGAATTTCTTGCTCGCCATCACAGTTGTGGGATTATGCGGATAGTTTATCCAAATTATTTTTATTTTCTTGTTTTTCTTCAGTAAATTTTCTATTTCATTCAGATCAGCTAGAAAATTATTCTCTTCCTTCAGCTCGTAATAAACAGGAGTGCCGCCTGCAAAGACTGTGCCAGCTTTGTATGGCGGGTAGCCGATAGATGGCATGAGCACAGCATCGCCAGGATTTATGAAAGCAAAAGGGAAATGGAACACAGCTTCCTTTGATCCGGCAGTAGCTGTAATTTGCGTTTCAGAATCTGCATTCACGTCAAATCTTTTTTCGAGCCATTCAGTTGCAGCTGCACGGAATTCTTTCATGCCTATGTAGCTCGGATAACCAGAGCGCGAATGTTTTTCCAGACCTCTCTGGGCAGCTTTTATTGCGCCATCGTACAGCGCATCAGTCGGATCGCCTACGCCAAAATCAATTATTCTGAAGCCTTTTTTTCTTGCCTCGTCCTTGGCTTTGTCGACCTCGGCGAATGCGTAAGTGGAAAATTCCTTTAGTCTATTGCTCGGCCCCATAAATGCTTCACTTAAAAAAATCAGAGAGAAAATCATCCATTGTGTAAAATCCCCTTTTGCCATTAATCCATTCTGCTGCGAGCAGAGCACCCAGGGCAAATCCGGTTCTGCTCCTTGCCGTATGTTTTAGCTCTATAGTATCAGCTTCGCTGTCAAAGCCAACAACGTGCGTTCCTGGAGTATAGCCAGCACGGAAGCTTGTTACGTGCAGTTCCTCGGATAAAATTTTTCTATCTAAACTCCCTGTAACAATCCTGTTCTTCCTCTTAATGTTCTTCACAATAACGTCCGCAATTGCCTTTGCTGTTCCTGAAGGCGAATCTGCCTTTTGATTGTGGTGCCCCTCGTAAACAAAGACATCATAGTCCTCTACTTTATCGAAAAGGCGTGATGATTCTTCCACGATCCTGAAAAATAAATTTACGCCAATAGAAAAATTAGGGCTGTAAATCAATCCTGCATTATTCTTCCTTACAGCATCTTTTGCCTCGTCGAGCGACTGATACCAGCCTGTTGTTCCGACAACCAGGTTTTTGCCAAGGCTTGACACCAACTTTATGTTTTCCAAGACCGTATCAGGATGAGTGAAATCTACGACAACATCTGCTTTTTCTAGCACTTCTTCTGTTATTTTTTTGCTTGTTGCATCTGGATTAGACCTGTCTATGATGCTTGCGACTTCTATGTTTCTTGATTTTGCTAGCCTTTCGATTTCATGCCCCATTCTGCCGTATCCAAGTATAGATATTCTCATGAAATATCACTAGAAATGTTAAGCCACGATCTTGAGCTGCTGATAATTCTTGAGTATCGCCTTTAGCTTCTCTTCATTCTGCGGCGACATGTCGCACAGAGGTAATCTGCATTTCCCAGCAGGCATGTCAGACATTCTCATGGCAGTCTTTATTGTTATGGGATTAGTTTCGATGAAAGCGCCTTTGAATATTGGCATCAGCTTGTAGTGCAATTTGCGCGCTTCTTCCATGTCTCCATCCAGGGCGAGTTGAACCATTTGCGATACCATGTCAGGCAAAAGATTGCTTACAACTGAAACAACGCCCTTACCTCCGACCGCCATAAGAGGCAAAGTCATGTTGTCGTCGCCGCTCAGGACGACGAAGTCTTCGGGCAGCTGCTCGATCACGTCCATCATTTGCGCAATGCTGCCGGACGCCTCTTTAACGCCTACGACATTTTCAAGTTCTGCTATGCGCCTGAGAGTTGGCGTTTCTATGTTAACGCTGGTTCTTCCCTGTATATTGTAAACTACGATAGGTATGCTTATCGCGTCATTGATTGCCTTGAAGTGCTTGTACAATCCTTCTTGCGTCGGCTTGTTGTAGTAAGGCGAAACTATAATCACAGCTGATGCTCCAAGATCTTCAGCCTGCTTGCTGTGCTTTACCGTTTTTTCCGTAGAGTTCGTACCTGTGCCAACGATAACTGGCACCTTTCTTGCCTCGCTGACAACAGTTTCAATTATTCTCTTTCTTTCCTCCTCACTGATAGTTGGCGACTCGCCTGTAGTGCCAAGAGGTATAAGGCCGCTTACGCCATTACTTACCTGAAATCTTACATTCTGCGCAAGGCCCTTGTAATCTACTTCATCCTTCTCGTTGAAAGGCGTTATCATAGCTGTTATGCATCCTTTGAACATAACGATAGTAATTTGGGAAGATATTTAAAATGTTTAATTGCTTCTATATCTCATGCATCTAAAGGATCAGTCAGCTATAGTTACTGGCTCAGCCCGCGGCATCGGACGCGCGATAGCTATAGCATTAGCAAAAGAAGGCTGCAATGTTGTCATCAATTCCCGCACGAAAAAGGAAGTTGACGCAACGGCGAAAGAAATAGAAAAAATGAATGTTGACGTATTGCCAGTAGTGGCTGACGTGAGCAATGAAAAAGATGTAGAAAGGATGGTCGATGAAACAATCAAGAAATTCAACAGAATCGACATACTCGTAAACAATGCAGGCGTAGCTATATACAAGAATTTCATTGATACGAGCAAGGAAGAATGGGATCGGATAATTGATGTAAATCTCAAAGGAATTTTTCTGTGCACAAAAGCAGTTCTGCCTGTAATGCTCAAGCAAAAATATGGGCGCATAGTAAACATCTCATCAGGTGCTGGCAAAACAGGCATCGCAGGCCTTGCAGTCTATTGCGCAACAAAATTCGGAGTCATCGGCTTTACCGAGGCGCTGGCAGACGAGCTGCCTGACAGCATAAAGGTCTACGCAGTCTGCCCCGGCAGCGTCGATACAAAGATGTACGTAAGCACATTTGGTACGCATCCGTCCCTGAAGCCAGAAGACATCGCGAAAAAAACATTGCCGTTGTGCATGCCTGACACGAAAGAAAGGAGCGGCAGAAGCATTGAAGTTTATCACAAGTGGATGTGAAGAATTTCTATGCTTTTATAATTTGTACTGGTTTGTGTCAGCGTACATGCCATATGCAATTAGAAAATGACCATTGTCATCAGTTATTCCTGCATGAGGAATTAGGCTTGACCAAAATTTTAGCGCCCAGATAAAGTTATTTTCCCTTGGTGGAATTTCAATTCTTTTTATTTCAATGTTAGCAGGTAATTTTAGGATTCGGTACTCTGTTCTTGAAATATTAACTCCCATCTTCTGGAGTGCATTTCTATCTACTTCTGTGTATTCAAGAATACGTGGATGTTTCCCTGGATTTAACAAAAACCTTACAATCTCTTTCTCGTGTGGGGCAGATGGGTCTCTTTTATGGGCGATTCCTATATCTACGTCTATATGCAATCCACCAAATTCAGATACAGGTGTCCTTGTTGCCATTCTGATAAATGCAAGTCTAAAGTTCCTTTCAGATTCTCTCAGGTTATTAATGAATTTTTTTTGCAGTTGCTCGGAAAGTTTTGTGCAGTAGGGATACTCGTTATATCCACTCTTTCCTATAAGTTCTGGAAAATAGCCCCATGTGTATGACTCATCTGCCTTTTCTTTGACATAATTAAGAAGCTCTTGTTGGGCCAATAAAAAATCAAAATCTTCTGGATCTATTTTGTGCCTCCCAAGAACCATTAAAGGATTTGCCTCAGTACCAAGAATGATTCTCCTTTCGACTATCATAATAATGAAATGTCAGAATCTTTATTATTTCTTTTCTTTTGTCAATTGTATGTAGATCCATGCGACAACGGCGCCAAAGATAAATCCGCCTATGTGGGCAAAGAATGCTATGCCACCTTCGCCAGCAAAGACACCAAGAAATTGCATCAGGAACCATAAACCGAGCATAGCGTACGCAGGCACTGTCCCGCCATAATAATATGAGGCAACATGAACGCGCACGTGAGGGAAGAAGACAATGTAAGCGCCCAAAACACCGCTTATGGCGCCGCTCGCGCCGATTGTAGGAATTTCCGAGCCAATGTTTGTCAAATAATGCGCAAGAGTTGCGGCAAGACCTGAAAATATATAGAATGCGGTGTATTTCAATTTGCCAAGCCTGTCTTCAATATTGTCGCCAAACATGAAAAGATACCACATATTTCCAAATATATGACCAATGCCGCCGTGAAGGAACATTGACGTAAGCAAGGTTATGAAAACAAATTCAGACGGCTTGAAGCCATATACGTTTATTATATTCTCAAAATCAGCTAAACTTATTATGAAAACCAAGACAGTTATAATAATGAGCGCATAAGTTACATACGGTTTTGACTTTGAGATATTATCATCCTTGTACGGGAAGAAAAAACCTTTCATGCAAACATTCTTATTTATAAAACTTTTAAATAGAGGTCGATATGATTTAGTAAAAGGAGGCGATTAAATGGCACTTGTTGTAACTTCACAAGTAAAAGAAGCTATTAAGAAGCATGAGATGCAGTGTGCAGGAGATTTCTGCGATGCATTAGACAAGAAATTAGAGGAAGTAATTGCAAAAGCAGTTGCACGCGCAAAAAGCAACGACAGAAAGACCGTGAGATCAGGGGATTTATAGAATTTTTTCTTTCTAGTACTCCTCTTCTTCGTCAGCGTCTTCCAGATACTCTTCTTCTAATTCTTCCTCTTCCTGACTTATTATATCTGGCTCGCTTTTTGTTATTACAGTTACTGAAAGCCCACCGCCTTCTTTTTTTGTAACATGATATACAGTGCCGCATTCTTCGCATGTAATGGGCCTTGGCTTTTGCTGGGCTACTTCTACGCGTATGATATTCTGGCATTCAACGCATTCAAAAGAGTTTTCATCAGTATCAAATTGTATGTTTTCCATGCTAGGAATGAGCATAAAAGAGATATAAAGTTTAGTTAAGTCAATTTTAAAACCTTTAGCATGTTTTTAGTCTAACACATGACTTCACTAAGAGAAAAACTTGATGAATTGCCTAAAGTAGCAAATAAAGAAAGGTTGGCAGAAATAGATAGCCTTGGTGGTCTCTCCCAAGTAGACGAAAAAAAAGACGTGAAATTCTAGATGAGTACAGATCTACGACTAGCGCAAGTCAGATAGTTGCGTATTCTGAAAGGCTTTCTGATGGAGAGTTTTCAGGATTTTTACAATACGCTATTTCAATGTTTCCAAATGCAGGCATCGATTCTTTAATTATTAAATTATCTAGACATTCTCCAACCACATATTCGTATGGCTATATTAAATAAAAAAGAAATCTAGAGAGGCAATATAAAATAAGAAAAAAAGAAGAAAAGTTATTTTCTGGCAAGTTTCTTGCCTTTTATAAATGCCCATAATTTCTTTGTCATTTGACTTGGTGCCAGAGGCTTTGAACCAAAGACTTTTTCAATCGATTCCTTTCTGCCCCTGAAACTTACGGCATAGCCGCCGAAAGCCTTTTTCTTTTTAGCCATTTAAATCCCTAAGTAAATTTAGTACTGCACATTAAAATACTTGAAAATCTTATAGACTACTCTAAAGTGATAATTAATTTATTAACACTATTAATACTATAGAATTCAATATATATATCTAATTCTGTAATGGATTTGTGTTGGTTTTTGCATGGCTAAGCATAAGGCTAAATATAAAAAGGTAAAAATCGAGGTCTGGAAATGCAATGGCTGCGAATTTGAATGGAGCTACCGAGCTATTCGGTGCCCTCTGTGCAGCACAAACAGCCCGATGAAAATTATCTGATTTTTTCTATTTTTTATTTCTTAAACTTTTTCGATAATCTAATTCTATGCTTACGCAAGATGATCTTGAAAGATATCAAAGGCAGATGATGATGCCAGAAATTGGTTACGTAGGTCAACAAAAGCTGAAGAATGCGAAAATATTCATTGCAGGTGTCGGCGGCCTTGGTTCTGCATCTGCAATATACCTTACATCAGCAGGCATCGGCACCATCGGCATTGCTGATTCTGATTGTGTGGAAAAAAGCAATTTGCACAGGCAAGTGATCTTTTCAGAAAGTGATATTGGTGAAGAGAAAGCAGAAGTGGCAAAGAAAAATTTGATGAAAATGAATTCAAATATTAAAATAAATGTTCACGGCAAGATTGATGACAATATCATTAATACGATAAACGATTATGACATCATAATCGACTGCACAGATAATTTCTCAGCAAGGTACGCGATAAACAATGCCTGCATTGCGCAAAGGAAACACAATATTTATGGCAGTGTTGTGCGCTTTGAAGGCCAGCTTACTGTATTCATGCCATCAGGACCATGCTACCGCTGCCTGTTTCCTATGCCTCCTGCAGGAGTCCAAACATGCAGCGAAGTGGGTATCTTCGGCGCCCTTGCAGGAATGATCGGCACCATGCAGTCAATAGAAGCAATAAAGCTTGTTGTTGGTAAAGGCGAGCCGATGACAAATAAACTGTTCATATTCGACGCACTCAATGGCGAAGTAAAGTATCTGAACTTGCCAAAACGAAAAGGATGCGTTTGCTGGAAATAATCAAGCAATCTCTTCCATGACAACAACTTCGCCTTCCACACCATCCTTGAATTTTCTTTCTGCTTCTTTTGCATTAGCGCCTAGCAAGCGTCTGTAGTGCATAGGCACAGTTACCTTGGCTTTTATTACATTAGCTGCTTCTATCGCCTCATCGACGTCCATTGTGTACGTGCCGCCAATAGGCAGCATGGCAACATCAATTCTGCCAAGTTCACGTATCTCATCAACAAAATCTGTGTCACCAGCATGATAAATTTTCTTTCCATTTATGTTAATAATGTAGCCAAGCCACTCATTTTCCTTTGGATGGTATTTCAATCGTCCTGGCTTTATGTTGTATGCAGGTATTGTTCTGACAACAAGCCCTCTTACTTCTAAAGTTATGTTTGGCTCAGCAATACGCAGCTGCTTTGTTTGGATCGGAAACTTGTCCACGCAGTTTGGTGCAGAAATAATAATTGTATCAGGCGTTAGAATTCTTTTTACATCATCTTGGCTGCAGTGATCGAAGTGTGCATGCGTTATGAAAATCACATCAGCTTTGTCGTGCACACTGCCGATCTCAAAGGGGTCAAGAAAGCATAGATTGTTTCCTTCTTTGTCTTCAAGGATGAAGCTAGCATGACCGATCCACTTTATATTTTCCAGAACCATGCAAATGATATCCAATGAAACAATAAAAAGATTTCATAAATAGGATAGCAATGCCAGCATACGCAAAAGCTACAGCAGACGTGATGGTGCAATCTGTACAGCGCTACCTGAATGGCGAATCAGAACACGAGATTCTTCTAGAATGTATGCGCAACAGCATTATACCAGCTCCAAGACTTGGTTATTGGGCAGTGGAGCCAGTAGTAAAGCAAAAAGTTTGCACTGAAAATGGATGGGGTTATCCTGCGTACGAAGCAAGGTTGGAACAAAGAGAAACTGAGGCACCAAACCAAAGGCAAAAAGAAAAAAAAGCAAGAGCGCTAATAGAATATCTTATGCGACCAGGCGTGACGCAACATGATATGGCTCTGAAATATAGCGGAAGAATGAGTAGCCAAAGTAGTGTGTTTCATTATTGGCGTAGAGATCCTGAAATCAGTGAGATTGCATATAATGGCTTAGAATGTACAAGCGAACAGTTTCGTGAAATGTGGGAAAAAAGAAGAAAATCTTCAAGCAACTGGTTTAACCAAAGACCTTTTTCTTCTTGAAGAAAAGCCAATTCTTTTTTCCTGGAAAACGCGGCGTTGGCTTCAGTTTTATCAGGCAATAATTTCCCTTCAGTTTTTTTCCTTTTATTGAAAAAATTATTTCATCTTCCATACATTTTTTTGATATATAGCTTCCGCGGTCCCATAGCTCGACTTTTCCAGCGCCATAGTTGTCTTTTGGTATTGTGCCAGAAAAAAGCGAATATTCTAGTGGATGATCTTCTGTTTCAACGGCAAGCCTGCGCACGCCAACTTCTTTCGGCGGCTCTTTTGGAATTGCCCAGCTCTTCAGCACTCCGTCCATTTCAAGTCGCAGATCAAAATGCAATCTGCGCGCAGCATGTTTCTGAATAACATATATAGGGCGTGGGCCAAGGTTTTTATTTTTATATTTCTTTTTTACGGTTTCGCAAAAATCTTTGTCTAATTCGCCTTCTGGCTCAGGCGTTCGCGCAAAATCGCGCTTTTCTTTGTATTTTTTAAGTGGCATAACAAAATTTGCTCAGAAAGTCTTAAGAAATAATCTGTGTTATTATGAGTATGGAAAATATCGATACCATCCTGAATGGCGTTGTTAGTGATAATAAGCAGACGATTGATGATTGGCTTTCCGACAAGCCCGGTAGCTGGGGCGCTCTTTCTGGCAAAGCAGTTGTTGCCGTAAGCAAAGAAGCCGGAAGAAGCTTGAGCGACCAGGAAAAGCGGTTGATATGGAAATTATTGTGGGACAAGCTCATGGAGATTAAGGACAGGACTACATTCTAAGGAGACGTTCGATGATCATCTTCTTTCCATTATATTTCTGGTAGAATTTTAATGCATTTTCATAAATCTTGTAGTTTCCATAAGGCATCAGTCGCCAGGAGAATTCCCTGAATTTCTTGTGCCAAACGAGACGGAAAATCAAGTAGTCTTTCTTCGATTCGCCAAATTTCTTTGCAGGCTCAATCTTGTCGAACATCTTCGAATAGATTCTCTTTGTATTTTTCGTTATCCAAACAACTTTTATTGTACCTTTTTCAATTGGCATTGGTTCTGATTAACAAAAAGATTTAAGAATCAATCTTTCTTCTCTTTGATCTGCGCAACATCCTTCCAGTTCCTATCCTGCAATTCGCTTTCTATCGGGTGGCCTGCAATGCGCCTGCCAGTTTCCAGGTCTATAATGCGAATAACACCAGCAGGGCAAGAATCAGCTGCCCTGCGAGTTGGATGGCCCATGTCGCTCAACTCACCTTCGATCTC
>CAYIKG010000009.1:0-16863 GCA_964363955.1 uncultured archaeon
CAAGAAACATTCGCAACTTCATGCGCTTATGTTATGGGAAAATTTTATAAGTTCGACTGTTTTCTTCTGCTAATTACGTAAGCATTACGGAAAAATTACGCACGCTTCTTTGATAAATGTTCTTTTGGCGAAACATGGATTAGCAAGAAAAATATTATCTCAGTACTACTTCTACATTTCTTCTATTAGTCATTGCGTACTGTAGTACTTCTCTTAATTCGAATGCATAGTTTTTTGTTCTTGTTTCTTCTATTATTATTTCCCCCTCTTCTACTGGCAACACAATCATCTGAACACCAAGAATTGGAATGTCAACGTCACGAAGTTCTTGCGGTTTATAATCTCCAAGATATCTATCAATTTCTTCAACAGTTCGTGCTAATAGGGGGGCATTCCATCTGTATGCGGAACTTGGTCCGTGCATGAGTTTTTTGGCCAATGGGCATTCTTCTGCGAGAGGTTCTATTACAATCTGAGCATGGTAAAAATATGGGATTCCGTCACGCTCAAGGTCTTCAAATTTTATACCTTTTATTCCAACATACAATTGCATTGTTATCCTTCTCTATTATAAATTATACCATATCTCTTTTATAAATTTAATAAATACTTCTTCATGCAATGGTTTTCTGATACTAGAATTTTATCGTTCAACTTCCTCAAGCTTCAATGCGTAGACTTTCCATTCGACAACACCGAATCGATTCCTATAATCTCTTTCCCTTTTGGCAGAATCATAATCATCAAATGCCAGATAACCTTCTGAGGCCAAAGTATAATGTTCCAGCACTATTTTGTCTTCATGAACGAACCCAACATAAAATTTTTCCAGCGACAATTCAACCATAATAATCACACCACGGTGAAGCTCACAGATTCTTCGTCTACGTTGCCAGCTGGGTCTGTTGCGCGCACCACAAGCTCGTGGAAGCCGTTTCCGATATACTTTGTGCGGTTATACGAAATGCAGCTTGAGCACAGTGACCTGAAAGCCCCGCCATTGTCTGAATATTCTAAATCAACTTCTTCGCTTATGCTCGCAATAATTCTTATGCTGTCGTGCGTGCCATTTACTGGGGAAACCAGATTCAGCACAGGAGGCGTTGTATCTGCGTTCACTGTATATGTTTTTGAAGTAATTTCATTGAAGTTATCGCGCACAACAAAGTAATACTGTATCTGCTGCCCGTCATAATCATCAAGGTCAACTGCAACATCGCAAACAGCATTTCTTCCAGAAGGGCAGAAAAATACTTCTGCTTCATTTTCAGCGTTGGCGCCATAAAACAGGCTTACGCTCTTTACATTCTCTTCATTGTATTTCACGCTAAATGCGCCGTTTGTATGGCCGTTGTTCTTCGGCTCGATTGCTGATATTCTTGGCTCTTTTGAATCTACTTCGAAATTCAGGATTGTTATCGCAACATTTCCTGCTTTGTCTGTTGCGCGTATCTCGAGCATGTGCGCCCCGTCTCTGAATGTCTTTGAGCGGTTGTACGAATTGCAGTCTGAACAAAGGCGCCTCAATCCATCGTCGTTGTCAGAATATTCCAGTTCAACGTCTTCGTCTACTGATGCAGTTATCTGAAGACGCCCGGTATCGTAAGCCACGTTCTCTGGTGAGATCACATTCAGCACAGGTGGCGTGGCATCTACATTGAGCACGAATGTTTTCGAAACAACTTCGTTGAATTTGTCGCGAATGACAAAATAGTATTGTATCTGCTGTCCGTCATAATCATCTAAATTAAGATCTATCGCGCATTCGACATTGCTGCCATTCGGGCAATTTGACAGCAAGGCCTCATTTATCTCGCCGTTGCCGTAAAACAAACTTATGTTTTTGATGTTGTTTTCAGTATACTTTACCATGAATAATGTCCCGCTTACCCAGCTCTCGTCATCAGGCTCTATCTTTGATATCCTCGGTTCTGTTGTATCAACTGTGAAAAAAATGCTCTTTACCAATTCTTCGCCGTTGTAGCCAACAATCTTTATTGTCAGGTTGTTCAGGCCTTCTCGTGCTGCATAGGCTTTAGATACTTCTGAGCAGTCAGAGCATATTGTTGTGAATGTCTTGGTGTTCAATGCCTTGTAGATGCTTTTCGCATTTCTGCTTATGCTGAGTTCAACCAGAATGCTTCTGCTGTTGTATGTATTACCGTCCACCGGGCTCACTAGCTGGATGTTGTAGCAATAAGGATCTGTACACGTAAGCGTGAACGAGCGCGCAGTGCTGTACGCACTTGCTTCAGCATGGTCGCGGGCGCGCACTTTCCAGTAATACGTGCCTGCATTCAATATTCCATTTGTATTGTAGCTTGTTCCTGCAGGCGCATTTATCTCAGGCGATGAGAAATCAGCGTTGTTGTCTACGAGAAGATCGTAAATAACAAAATCCCCGTCAGGATCAGCAACAGACGACCACGAAAGCACAGGAGCGTTATTCAATGCTGCTCCATTTGCAGGGGAGATCGGTGTTGGCGTAGGTGGAGGATCATTTGATGTTATTCCGCCACCTGGATTTGAAGAAGTAGAAAACTTTCCATCAAATGCAATAACCTTCCAGGAATATGATTTGCCTGTCTCTAGCTCTACGCTCTTCTCAAGCTTTATCGTCGAGATATTGGCAACAGGCGACGAAAAATCTGCATTGTCATCGACAATGGCATAGTAAAGTATTTGGTTTCCGTCTGGATCACTTGACGCTGTCCATTTCAGATTCAGCGTTCCTTCTATGACAGCATTGTTTGGAGGCGACGTGATCACAGGCGCAGTAGGCGGGCCATTGTTTATTCCAGTTCCATTTGAGATTGCGCTTATCGTCATCGGAGCGCCGACTGTTGCAGGTATTCCCGTGCCATCAGCCCGCATGTATGTCACGTCAAGGAATGTGCTGAAGCCGCCCCACTTTGTCACTATGACATAGAAAGTCGCATTCCTTGTTTCACCTGGTTGTAGAACAAAATCATTGTCCTCGAATTGAACAAAGTCATCTGACTCGAGGTGCACGATAACAGGAACAGCATTACGGTTCTTTACCTCGACAAAACTGGAAACTATGTTGATCACGCCGTTTTTTACATATTCAGTTACCTGGATAACAGGCGGCCTTATGTAAGCTATCAATGCATAGACTGTAGACGAAAGCAGCAGCAATGACAGCGCAATGACTAGAACATATTTTCTCATACAGGTAGTAACACAATAAATTATAAAATCATGAAAGCAAAAAATGCGAAAAATAATTACATTCGCGCTGCAGAGAAATTACGATCATGTCGACAACAATGGCTATAGCATAATAACATTATCCAGGTCTCTGAAATGCTCATCGCCTGTTAATAGTTTTAATCCATATATATTTGCAATGGTAGATTCAATAATCTATAGCATACCAAAATCTTTTACCTTCTTCCTTGATTTTATACGGCATAATTTATATTCGAAGCCATCGTTTTAATAGGAATTGTTAAATGAAATTCTAGAAAACAGAAAGTTAAATAAAAAAAAGAAAAAAAACAAAAAATTGCGTTTTTGTTAAGGCTTAAACAGCTCTTACTAGCACGTGGAAGTTTCCAGTGTCGAACTCACCAATGCAAGGTGTTGGCCATACTATCTTCAACGCAAGTTCTATTGTGTGCGTTGGTGACAGAATGTCCAATCCTGGTAGAGGTGGGTTTGTCTGCGCACCGCCGTCAGGGTCACCTGGACCGCCTGCTGGTATTCTACAACCTCCCCTGCACTGTCCAAGGACATCAAAGTCTACGCTGTCGCCTAGACCGATTCCTGCACACTGCAAGTTAGATGAATACTGTGGCATTAATCTCCATCCAGAATCATAGCTTCCAGATGTTGCGCGGTACTCAAACTGGTTTGCGTGGAGCTCGTTTGTGAACGGACACTTTGCTAGACCGCTGCTTGCATAGAAGTTCTCAGATGCAATGAATGCCCAGAGATTAACTTCTCCGACGTTTCTTACAATAAGCTTGTTTGTCGAGAAGCTTACGTCACAAAGTTTCTCTGCGTCTCGGTCTTGACAGTCGACTACTTCGTTGTTTTCACAAGCTACGTAGTCTGTACAGTCTCTGTACGTCAAGTCTTCAAGTCCATCATTTGGCTCATTCACGCAGTTAGGTTCTGTTGCATAAACTGCGTTCTGGTCCAAAATCGGATTGCCGAATGCAAGTGGCTCGCCGTCAGATGTATCAATGTCCACTTCGAGCGGTGGGTTGAAGTTCCAGTTCTCTGTAAGAGATTGTCCCTCGTCACCAGATGTGTCTGAAGCAACTACTGCTATTTCGCTGCCATCCCATCCAGCGTCGATTGACTCGACTGTCAGAACGCATTTGTACAGCTTGTCTGTCTGAGGGTCCCACTGCAGGTTTGTTGAAGTTGAAATTTCTATTTCCACTTTGTTGCCACCGTCGCAGCTTGGATGTGTGACACCGTTTACCAAGAGGTCTCCTCTGTCTTGGTCAAAGCAGTATTCGCCGTCCTTGACACCGTTTTCTTCGGTTTCAGCCTCGACGAATTCTGTTACGTCTGTACAAGGTCCCATCTCGTCGTCGCCGTCCTTCACCCATTTAACGAGCTGAATGTCTTGTGCTCCGTTATTGTCCCGGACCACGACAACATAGATTATTCTCTCGCCCATGAAGGCATAGTTGCCAGGTCTTAGGTCTGTAGGGTTTATCGAAGAACCGCTGCCGTCAACGTCCCATCCAATGTCTAAAGCTCTTGCAGACAGGAAGACTGACGGTCCACTGTTCCCCGGAAGGAGTGGCTCTACTGGAACTGGTACGTCACCAGATTGTGCTAATGCTGTTGAAGCCATAACTGCTAGTAAAGCTAGAGTTATAGCTGCATTTTTCATTTTATATCACCATTTTTATTATCGCCCGTTTTCAGGGTGTTAACGGAAAACCCTTGGATTTCATAGCTCCTGTTGCTCTGATCATTATGAGAATTAACAGATGAATTTTCCTGAGAAGTTGCAGCTTTACGCGTTTGAGAAACCTTCAATTTGCTTCGTATTGCGTTATATAGTGAAGTCAATGTCTTCATCTCCACACCCACGTAATTGACAAAGTACTGTATCCGAGAAAGTCTTATAAACATAGCGCCAAAAAACAGCAATTTGTAATGCGAGCGCGATTTTCTTGTAACACAAAAAAGACTTTCGTGAAATAGATTGTCACTTAGAAGAAGTTCTTTTTACTCAGAAGTAATTGTAGAAATAGTTAGATGAAATTTTTTGATGGGTTTTCTATAAAAAACTGAATTTGTGGTTCGAACAGGCTCTCCGTGGGTGCAGAGTGAAGACAAGAATATCATGCCTTCGCGCCTGTTCAAATGTCCACCTACCCTTTGCTTCGCAAAGTCTAGACCATATTATTGTTACTTGTCTGTGATTTAGTTATTCTATTCCTTCATTACCCTTCAATTACTTGACAATTACGTTTTTAAATGTTGTTTGAAAATTAAAAAAATGAAAAATCGCGCTCATACTGCCCTTACCACTACCTTCACTTGCCCTGTATCAAAGTTTCCAATGCACGGCGTTGGCCACACTATCTTCAGCTGGACCTCGATCGTGAGCCCTGGCGAAAGGATATCAAGTCCTGGCAATCCAGCTACGTCTCCTACTGGAATTCTGCACGCTCCTCTGCACTGTCCTATTGGTGCGAGAGTGTATCCAATGCCTGAGCAGCCTAAATTAGGTGCGTGCTGCGGCATTACTCTCCAGCCGCTGTCAAAGCTTCCGGATATTGCGCGATATTCAAATTGTTTGTTGTCCAGATTATTTGTGAACGGGCACAATGCAATTCCTGTTGAAGCAGAGAAATCTGTTGCTGCAATAAATGCCCACAGGTTTGTTACTCCAACATTCCTTATCACTAACTTGTTTGTTGAAAAACTTATATCGCATTTCTTGTCACCAATATCTGTTGGATTATATTGCTGACATTCTCTGTTCGTCAGGTCAGTGTCTCCTCCACCCATTGATTTTCTAACGCAGTTTGGATCATCTGTGTGCAAGGTATTCTGGTCTTGTATGATCGGTCCAAAAGCCAAGACACCGCCAGTGCTTGTATCAACATCAATTTCCAGTGCTGGATTGAATGTCCAATTCTCAGGCACCATAGATCCTGAGTTATTGCCAGTGTCATTTGCAACAACTGTAATGAGCGTGCCTAGCCATGTAGATGCGACAGTGAATTTGCATTTATATATCCTGTCTGTTTGCGCATCCCATTGTAAGTTTGTCAACCTTGCAACGCATTCGACGTCATCGTTAATACTTATGTTGCCGCCTGTATTCAGATGATTAAGACCAGCACAAGTTTGATTTGTACTATTTGTTTCATCTAACAGGTCCAGTAAACTTACTTGTGTGCACAGAACCTCTTGAGCGCCGCCGCGAGTGCCTTTGACTGTCATGATGTCAGCTGCGCCGTTCAGATCTCTGACAAGGACTTTGTACGTCAACATCTCCCCTGTGAATGCGTAAAAGCCAGGCCTGAAATCCGTAGGGTTTATCGTAGACCCGCTTCCTGCAACGTCGATTCCTATGTCAAGTTCCCGGTGCGCTAGAAATACCATTGGATCTGAATTTCCTGGCTGCATCGGCGTTACGTTGAATGAGAACTCTCCTTGCGCAAATGCTGCTGCTGAAAAAACCAAGATGGCCAATGCTGTTATTTTGTAATTCATTTTTTGACCACAAAATATTTTGGGAATTTTCGCACCCACTCGACAAGGTTCCGAAAGAGAAACCTTGTTTAGAGCGCCCCTCTCTCGGCGCTTCTGAATAGCTCATAAGATTACTCGCAGAACAGCAACTTTAATATCTAATGCGAAAAATTTGCAATTTGTAATGCCTTCGTGTTATTCTTGTATGGCACCTCTAAGAAGTAGGAAATTACATGCGTAAGGCGTTATTTCGTAATTTTCTCGTACTCATTCGCATTGCAAAATAATTACGTTAGAAATTCAACTGCTATACAGGCAGTCCCATGAATGTTCCGCGGTTGCCGAAGCCGACAGCAAATCTTGGGAATATGAAAAGAGTGAATGTTCCCATTGTCGCGCTTTTGCAGACGAATTTTTCTGACAAGTATGTGAAGTGATGGTCTGTTATTGTGCATCTTCTTGATATGAAGCCGTCGTGGACATTATTTAGTTCTAATCTCAATTCATTTGTGTCAAGTTCCCTGAATATTCTCATTGGCCCTCTCGGAAGCTGGTAGCCTGATCTACCCTCGTGTAAGTAGCCTTGACCGACAGCTAACGGGGTTTCCTGTTCCTCGAACTGCACGCTCGTATCTATTTCATATGAGCCAGGGCACGCAGCTATGTCTGTATCGTGCCTTATCTTCACAGGAAGTGTTCCGAACGGAGGCACAAAAAATGTTTTCTGGTCAGCACAGTCAAGACCAGCTGAATTGCAGTAACTCATAACCATGTCCGCATTATCTTCCCACTGGCCTTTGTTGTTGCAGTTTCCTGTATATTCAACTGAGCCGATCAGCTCTACAGGTATGGTCTCATCGCTCGTGCTCTTCAGCTCTATGTCAATAAACTCAGTTTCGCCGCCATTCATTCCTATTTCATAGCTGTCTGGCGTGACTGTTATTGACGAAAACTGCGCAATCGCTATGCTGGCTAATGAAATCACCATAAAACTGATCGCAAATATTATTTTTTTGTTCATTTTAATCAACTCAATGTACAGCAACATATCTCATTTTCTATACAACCATCTTGACCAACATCAACTTCTGTGAGAATACATTCTGTAGTTCTACACGATCCTCCACTAAAGGAAGGACCTAAACTAATACAATAATCATTACAAGATTGAGGTGTTGTAGTTGTCGTAGTACTCGTGGACGTGGTTGTCGTAGTTGTTGTACATCCCAACCCCGAATCACAAATCTGCCCCTCTTGTAGAGTGCAGACGCTTGTGGTACATCCAGTGTTATCACAGCCTTGTGTTCTAAAGAAACATTCATTATTCTGTACGATTCCTGGTTCTGGACACGATTCTGATTGATAACTACAGGAGCAGGAAGTTTGTGTATCACAAGAACCGCTAAAGAAGCACACATCAGATTGCTCATCTAAGTTAGGCGGACAATCAACATCTTGATCGCACTCAGCACTGCAAACACCTTGCACGCAGTATGTGTTTGTTGCCGGAGCGTCGCATGAAACTGGATTGTTAGAACAACCGCAGGTACTTGCTGTATCACACGTATTCGAAACTGAATTCTGCACAACAGTGCTGTCAAGTATCATGTCATTGTCATATTCAGTGAGCTTAGGCCCTGAACAGATGTCAAAAAATTCTTCTGAACACTGCGAATCTGGACAGTCATCATCACTGTCGCACTGTGCGCCACACGAATCTTTCAGGCATGCAAATTGCCCGAAAGGATCTTCATCGCAGCTGCATCCACTATCACAGCTGCCAGATGCATCTCTTGTTGCAGTAAGCGCGCCAGAGCATTGCGACGTAGCTTGCGGGCAGAATTGATTATTGTTTGTATTAGGCAGTTCGCATTCTTCGCCAAATTGCGACCGGACAACATCATTGCCGCACAGCTCATTGAGAGTAACAGTGCCTGTTATATTAACATAGCTCGGAAGCAGTGCAGCAGCTATGCCTGCAAATGCCAATATCAATACTAGTATTTCTTTTCTCATTTTTTCACCATTTGAATAAAAATAAAATAAAAAAATTCACCTATTATGGAAATTCACAAAATCAAAAATCGCGTCTACACTGGGTTTATGTCAGCGCTGAAATCATAGTCACCTGGCACAGCTGCTATGTTCCAGTCTAGGTTTATGCAGTACCATTTTGATTCGCCGCCATCTAGTATGCCCCCGTCGACACTTGATTCTTCTGAATCAAATGACCCGAGCGATGCTCCATCACAATCTTCATCTACCGGATCATAATCGTCAAACAGTTCTGCTGTTATATCTGTGCCCCATACTGCTCCATCTAATGACGGTATTGTTGCGTCAAGTGCAAATTCAATGGGCGCGCCAGAATCTCCTCTGTTTACAAGTCGAATGCCTACGCTCCTTGTCTGGCCGCCAAATGCCTCTGCGCTCCACGATGCACTTGTTTCTGTTTCATCTGTGCATTGATCAACTTCCTGCCCAACCCACGTCAGGTGGCAGCCGCCGTCAAATTCTGAGTCAAGCACAACTGACTGCTCGACAGTTGCCTGGCCTGTTACTGCGACAAAATTCGTCAAAAGCGCAAAGCCAACTGCAGCTGACAGTGCAACAGCAAGCGCAATTAATGGCACGGTTCTTCCAAGAATAGACACTTTATAGCGCCGTATTTTCTTCTTCATGTTATACACCTCTGTGCAAAAACAAAGCTTTAAAGGATTAGCTTAGTAACTTAGGATTTCATAGCTAAAGTTGCTCCAGAATTTACCACACACTAGAATTATAGAGCCACTCGCATTATATATAATTTCTGAAAAATACTAGAACAAAGTAATTCTTTTGTAATTGCCCTGTATTGCACCCCTATCTAGTAGAAAATGCATTTCAATTACCAAATTTTTTATAATTTACGTGTAATTAAGATGTAATGCAAATGTGGTATAATTGACATTGCTTCATTTGGTTGTAAGCTATTTAAACTTTTGGTACATTGCTACTCTATAGTAGTTGTATGAACTCGTGTTGGTAATTCTATGGTCATGGAAACTGTCCAGATAAGATTAACAGAAAAACAGATACGCTACATTGACGTGCTAGTAAGAAGAGGAGTTTATCCCAATCGAAGCGAAGCTGTGCGCGATGCTGTAAGAAAACTTCTCAACGATAACGGAACTTCTGAATAGTTTTATCCAAAGATTACTCAAGCAAATTCTTCACAACTTCTTCTGGCACAAAATCCTTGAGGTCTTCGTAATTCTGCCCAACACCAATGTACAAAATAGGTTTTTTTATTGTATAACTTGCAGATAACGCAGACCCACCTTTTTCATAAACATCTGCTTTTGTTAAAATTATTCCGTCGATGCCGACTGCATCATTGAACAGTTGCGACTGGTCGTATATGTCATTGCCTGTTATCGAATCCAGGACGAGTATTTTCAAATCTGGCTTGTTGACACGAACAACTTTCTTTAACTCATCCATAAGATTTACATTGCTGTGGCTTCTTCCGGCAGTATCAGCCAAAACCAATTTGTTTCCTGTAGATGCTGCGTGCTTTACTGCGTCAAATATCACTGCAGCAGAATCAGATCCGTAGTTATGCTTTATGACTTTCGCGCCTAGTCTGCGCCCGTGTTCTTCAATCTGCTCGATGCTCGCTGCGCGGAACGTGTCGCCTGCTGCGATCACAGGCCGATACTTGCGAAGCATGTGAGCAAATTTTGCAATTGTCGTAGTTTTTCCTGTCCCGTTAAAGCCTACAAATGTGATGAGAAAAGGCTGCTTTGTTTCAGCATACTTTTTTTCAATAAGTTTTTCTAAGTCAATTTTCTCCTGTCGCATCACATCAAGCATGGATTCTTCTAGTGCACGAGTAACAATTTCTTCAACCTTTCCGCGCTTGACGCTTCTGCCAACTAAAGATTTTTTCACATCATCACATATCCTTTCAGCAACTTCAAGTGCGACATCATTTTCAAGCAATGCATTGTTAAGATCTTTCAGGAAGCCGTCAACTTCATCTTCGCTGATTGTCTTTTCCTCTATTTTCTTGAAAATGCGCTGCAAGAACCCGGTTTTTTTCTTTTCCTCGATTTCTATTCGTGGCTTCACTTCTTTTTTTATCTCTTCCAGTGGCTCTATTCTTTCTTCAACTTCTAGTTCTTTCTCAATCTCCTTTTCCTTTTCGCGTATTTTCTCAATTTCTTCCTCGACTTTCTTGTATTCTTCTGTCTCTTCTACTTCTAATTTTTCACTAGGGACTTCGACAAACTCAACTGATGGCTCTTTTGGCTGCTCTTGAATTTGTTCTGGCTCTTTTGGCTTCTCTTCTGGCAAGGCATATTTTTCCTCAGACTTCTCCTTATTGGCAAACTTGGTTATAGCTTCTTTTAGCTTTTTTTTAAGACCGCCGAACATATAATCACTAGAATTATAATCTTTCTGCAATTTTCTGGACTTCTGTTTCAAGCCTCAATGCTTCTCTGTTATATTTGTGCAATTCGTCTTCAAGGGCCTTGTTCACTTCATTCATTTCATCTAACCTGGATTGCAGAATCTCCAGCGAACTTTTTCTGTTTTTTTTCACCACGACGCCTGCGCCAATACTTAACATAATGTTTTCACTGTCCTTGATGTCGCTGATTACAAAGGCATTGCTGCCGAGAGGAGACCAGATCTCTTCACCATTCTTTGTTTTCTCCAGCTTCTCCAGCGCATTTATGGTCATCCTGAGCTCTTCTACCCTTGAATCAATCTTGTTTTTCTCTTCGATAAGTGCATTCAGCTGGTGCTTGTATATCTGCAGCTCTATGTACTTTTTTCTCACGTCCCTTTCCAGGGCATTCTTGTCCATAAGAATGCTATTTTGAACAAAAGCTTAAAAATAGAGATTATGGCGAATTATTTCTGAACTCAGATTCTAGAAAGAAGCTCGCGTAACAACCTGTTCCGCGTCTTGGTCAGACCTATAACACGCACTTACTATACGCAGTTAAAAGCCGAATGCATCATTTATATGGCCTAGTTCAATGCCGCTGCTTTCTTCTGATACAATTGCGCCGTTCTTGTTGGTGATAAGGCCGGATTTCACAAAAGGAGAGCCAAAGCTGACTGTGCATATGGAAACAGGTACCTTCAGAACATCCTCAACAATTTTTCTCTCGTTTTCTTTTATTTTTGGGTGAACAATGCAGCCTTTGCTTGTTGCAGCAGCCACGCTTCCTGTAACTACAATGCCTGCGATGGTGCTCACTTCACATCTTATTGAGAAAAAGCTTTCTATCTCTTTTCTGTATTTGCGTATCAAAGGCGATATTACAATGCCATTGTCATTGATGAGCATTAAATTGCCTATTGCAGTGTACGAAGTATTGAGCAGCAATAGATCAGAAATATTTTTCATGTGCCTTTTTTCCTCCTTTCCCAGGAATTCTGTTGCCACGATGCCATAGTAATTTCCTGCAGCAAATAGTCCTGATAGGTGTGTCCCGTATAGAGGCAAAAAATGAAATTTCACGCCTAGTGCTTTTTCCAGCTGCTTGTCTTTGATGCCACAAATCCCATACCTATCGGTCGCAAAGCCATATAATCCTACATTAGGATCTCCGTGGAGACTTGATTTGAGAATTGGCATGATTACACATTCTACGTTAATGATTTAACTCTTCATCAGATGTGATTCAGTGCCATAGCGCCTTCTCATTGTCTTCATGAATCCCGAGTCCTTCTTGCTTTTCTTGCCTATGTCAAAGAATGTTACAATAACTTCTTCATTGTCTTTCATCGAGAATTTTTCTGTAATGTTATCGCGCGCAACTATTTCGATTATGTCAGCTGGGTATATATTTGATAAGTCGCGCATTGCCCAGCAGTCATAGTGCTCTTCTTTGCCTTCTCTTTTCATAATCAGTATTACCGGCGCAAGCAGCGCATTTATTTTTTTTGTCCCGTCGAGAAGAACGTGTTCTATGGCCTTTGTCGAATAAAGGCTTATGTCTACTGGCTGGTCAAGCTTTACGTTTAGTGTGCCCTTAAAAGGCTCGAAGCCCAAAGTTCCGACAAACCGAAAAAAATGATAATCTACGATGCCTGAGCCGCGCATCACGCCAGTGAATACATGACCGTTTATTCTTATTTCAGTCATACGTCTAACCATAAATTATGATCCCAGATACAATAAGGCTGTAGAAAAATATCCAGAGGCTGCTTGAGAGAATTATCGGCTTTTCCTTGTGCATTAACCCATAAGTTAACCAGAATATTGAAACGCACAAAAATCCGACCCAAGAAAGCAGAGACACACTCGCTGCATTTTTCTTGATCCATATCTCTAAAAGCTGCGGTATAGCCATGGTAGGACCGACTATTCCAACAACATAAATGAGCTTGTCCATGAGCCTTTTCCACTTATTCGGGTGCGGAAATTTTTCATGCTTTTGATGAATCCTTTTCCTGATGTGAAAATGGTGCAAGCCATCGAACATATTTATTTTTAAGAACGAGCGGATTTAAATAAAGAATTCCAGCAATTAACATATCTGATTATTATCTAAAAGAATAACGTTGTGCTATGGCCCTCAATCTATCTGAAAGAAGACTCGTGTCATATACCCTTAATGTCAAATCGTCGCCTATAACAAGTTCAGCTAATACAGATGATCGAAAATGTGATGGTTTACCATCTTCATATGAAATTATTACACCTGTTCCATTTCCATGAATCCCAACACGTTTTTCGCGTTTCGCATACAAAAGAATATCAGCAATTACATTACCAGCTTCACGCCTATTTAGTACATAAGTTGTCGCATCTTGTTGATATGTTTGACCTTGAACCATAAGTTCCACTTTTTACAGCTATTGTAGTTAACTATTTTAAGCTTTGTATTATCATCACTTTATAGATACAGCATTATTTGTGTTTTTAAAAGATTGTTGGATTACGACTTTTCATTTTCTTTTGTCTTTTCCGTTTCCTTGGCTTCCTTCTCTTCGACTTTTTTTTCTGGCTTTTCTTCTTTGCCTTCTATCTTCTTTTCCAGTTCTTCTTTCTGCTGCGCTTTTGGTCCTAGGCGCTCTGTCAGCCGTTCGCGCATGCCTTTTTTCTCTGTCTTTGGCTTTGCCTTGAACTCGATATATTCAAAGCCGATGAGTTCAGCTTTAGCAACATCACCGTCTTTCACAATCTTCACGCGCACCCTGCGCGGCGGCTTTTTTATGTTCCGTTCCCATAATGCTTCGTTCAGATGGCTACCTACTTTTACAGTACCAACCTTTGCGTGCATTTTTATGTATTTTTTCACAGCGCGCATTGCATAAGGTGTTCTCTTTTTCCTAGCTTTTTTGTAAGCTTCTCTTAACGGAATTGTGTATATCTTTTCTTCTGCCATAATTATCAGATTCTATGTCTTCCGCGTCTCCAGTTCTTTACTGAGGCTCTTATTCGCCTTGTTCGCGCACGCTTGAGCGAGAACTTTTTTATATCAGCCCACCGCGGGGCATTTTTTCTTCTAATTGCAATGAGCTTCAGTTTCTTGCCATAGACTTTTCTTGACGCCATAAAAATCACTTCCTCTTTATTCGTATATCCTTTTTTTCGCTAAGTTTTTTAAGTATAGATATTAGCTGGTCTTCTGTTATCTTCTGCTTTATCTGACCAGCTTGATAAAGCTGTGCAAGGTACGCTTCTAGTTGCATAGCTATCTCTGGCTTTACAACGCGCAGATTGTTCAGGCGTTCACGCGCCTTTGGCTCAAGAATCTGCATTGACACAGCCTTTAAAGTCTGCTCTAATTGCTTCTGCTGCATTTGCTCCTGCATATTTTCTTGCATTCTTTGCTGCAATAATCTTTTTTTTATGTCTTCTTCAGTCGGCATAGTCATCTCCTGAAAAAATCTTCAGCTTTGTAAACATAAGGCTTATCTGCACCACCAACAACAAACCATAAATTTTCCCTCTTAATACGTTCAATCAGTCTCGTTGCTGCCTGGGCATAGCCTTCTTGGTTTCCGTTGCTCTGCATGACCAGCATGCTTTGTGGATAAACTCCTGTTTTACGTCCTATTTCCTGGGAAGTAGGCAATTCTACTTGAGAGACTTGCACTGATTTGTTTGACCCCAGCAAATAACCGTCACTACAACTTCTATATCCTAATTCCCACAAAAGCAGTTGTAACTCACGTTCATCAGTTGTTACATAAACAACGTGTTCTAATCCACTGCGGAATATATCAGAAGTTGGCATTTCATTACCCCCTATTTAGCGCGCTTTGCCGCAGAATTTATGAATTTTATACCTTCTTTTGTCAGAATACGTCCTTTCTTATCTTTTGTAATAAAGCCTGCTTTTTCAAGATCGATCAACAAAACTCTGATAATTTTCCCGCTTCCGCGCGCAAAATGCGCTGGTTTGTGCCCGCGGCGATGGAGACCACCGTAATAAGAGCGCAAGCGTGAAACGCCGACAGGACCATCCAGATAAAGCCTTCGCATTATGCTTGCTCCCCGAATATACCACCAGTCTTTATTTTCTGGCGGCCGCTCGCGAGACACGCCTGTCTTGACATATTTTGCCCACTCTGGGATCTGCATCTTGGCCTTCAGTTCTTCAGCTGCTAATTCAATAAGCTTCCTTGTCTCTACATCTTGAATCGAAACCATAATCATGCAACTTTGTATGGTGGATCTTCTGATTTAAGCCTTCCTCCAAGCTTATTAATCCTTCTTATATGACTAGGATAATCTGCTGTCACTCTTACCATTTCCATGGTGATTCTCATTGAGTGGATGGCATCAAGAGTTCCATTCACTGCACCAACTGCATAAAAAAAGTCTGTTGGATTTCCCCTTACTTTTTCAGAATAACATCGTACACAATCTAGTTCCCTGAAAGCTTTTGACAATGCTTCAGGGGGCCCTTTCAGTATATAATTGTTTGATATTGCTGGCTTTCTTCTCATAAATTCACCTGTACAGATAGCGAATTACTCTATTGCACGAAAGGCATTTAATATTAATTTTGCCGTTTTTGAGCCTTTGGGTGCACGTTTTTCCAGGCAGAAAAAAGTTATAGCAGTATTTGCAGTAGCGACGGCGAAGCCGGCCAAGCCTCACGTTATAGCGCATGCCTATGCGCTTGGCAAGCTTCATGTACCTTTTTGCTAATTCTGGATCTTCTTTTACAATTTTTTTTGCTTCATCGAACAATATAGCTATCCTTTCTTTTGCAATCTTAATCTGGTATTCTGGTTTTTTGTTGCGTCGGATCATTTTTCTCACCTTGCGTTAAAGCAATATCTTTCAGTGCTTTTGGGATATTTATTTTGTTGACGTTTTTTCATTTTCTCACTTTTTTCCATCTAATGCCCTGAGGAGTATCTTCGAGTAGAATGCCTCGTTGGCGCAATTCCTGCCTTATTTTATCTGCCTCGGGGAATCTCTTTTCCTTGCGCATCTTCTCGCGCCTGGCTATGAGATCTTTTTCCTCAGCTGTAATCTCATCTTCTTTCTGGACGAAATCAAATAGCTCATTTAACTTCTCCATGAATGCAGTTACTTTCTTCAAATCCCCAGACTTTTTGGCGTCTATCGACTTGTGCACGAGCTTCATCATGTTGAATATAGCTGCCAGTGCAAGCGGCACATTCAAGTCATCATCCATGCGCTTCATGAATTCTTTTTCTGTCTTTTTCAGCAGAGCCAAAATCTTCTTGTTTTCCTTGCCCTTCGAGTCCTTGCACCTGCGGATAAAATCATTTATATTACTCACAGTCTTTGCAGCTGATTCAAGTTCATTGAATGTGAAGTTAAGCTGGCTCTTGTAGAGTGCAGATAATAAAAGATATCTAAGCGCGAGCGGGTCATGACCTTTTCTCAAAACATCGCGCAATGTGTAGAAATTGCCCAAGCTCTTGCTCATTTTTCTTCCATCAACAAGCAGGTGCTCAGAATGAGCCCAGTGTTTTACAAATTTCAAGCCAGCGCCTTGGCTTTGTGCAATCTCATTTTCATGGTGCGGAAAAATCAGGTCAACGCCGCCGCCGTGCAAGTAAAAACTAGGCCCAAGATATTTTGTGCTCATGGCACTGCACTCAATGTGCCACCCTGGCCGGCCTTTTATTTTCTTTCCGCCGAAGCTGGCGTGCCAGAAAACATCACCATCTTCA
>CAYIKG010000010.1:0-16569 GCA_964363955.1 uncultured archaeon
CTTCTGCGTGTTGTTTTAGTTCTTCTGCCACATAAATCGCAGCTTTGCTAAGAGGTTCTCTATACACTGTATCTCTCCAAAAATCAAACAGAGGTGTATAAAATTCGATGTACATGCCTATCACTTGTTCGTGTTTTTCTCTAAATGTCCTGTCTATCTTACGTCGAGAAGTAAAATAGACATGAGATGTTTCCAACAGTCCTGTAACCTGATATTCCTCATCTTCAACATAACCTACTCTAGTTATATCATTCCTTTCATCTCTTGAAAAAAAAAGCTGACAATCTATTGGATTATAAAAAATCAAATTATAGAGAGTACTCATCAGCCTTTCAGCAGTAACCGCTCTTGAATCTGGACTATAGTTTTCTTCCCTTACAAAGGTAAGCCCACCTATGCGCTCAGGGAATCCATGTGGGAATTTTTCACTAAGCATTTCTACCCCTCTTACAAACTGAAAAAACTTAACAAAAAAGAATTTAAAACGAGAAAAATCCCTAAATATCTCTGCCCTTTATTGTCGAGCGGCGATTAGCTCTAGCGCGCTCAACTGCACGGTCGATGAGCCTTGCAACTTCCTTGCTCAGTGCCTGCGTCGCGTCGCCGCCTAGGTTGACTTTCTTCCGCTTCGCGTACTCACGGACTTTACTTCTCACAATAAGCAATTCTGACATGATATTTCCTTATTTAGAAAAGATTATAAATCATAAGGGTGCGTAGAAAAGCATGGTCGGTAATATCAATACACCCATCAGAAGGCCGCGCTTTATTTGCATTATATTCACGACAATGCCAAGTGCAGTGCATGTAGCAAGAATAAGAAGTCCATAGATGCCAGTAAATGTCAGTGTCATTAAAAGAATGGTCAAAAGAACAATGCTGCTTATTAATGAATAATCCACCCTTTCAATGAATTTCACAAATTTTTTTGCAAGAGAAAGCACGATTACTGCTGATAATGATACAGAGATCAAAGCAGCGGCAACCATGATAAAGGCTTCATTCAATGTTATAACAGTCAGCTGCTCAATGATAACAGCAATCCCGCTACGCGCCCGCCCGATTAGCCATAGGGAAAGCAAAGACAGCAGTACATTTGATATTGTTATTGCGCCAAATGTTACAAGAAAGGATTTCTGATTTTTGTCAATGCTTGCGAGTGCAGAAATCTCGCTGCTGCCAACACCAGGCAAAAAACCAGATGCAATGCCTGCAAATGATCCTGAAACTATTGCTCTAGAGAAGGTGGTTCTCATCACGTATATCTCCTCTGTTTTCTGTTTTGGCACTGAAACCTTTTTTCTCAATTGAAGCAAAAGCATGCTTGCACCGAAGAAACCAGAAAGAACAGGAAAAAGAATCAACAAGCCATTTACCGGAAGCATATCGAGCATAAGGCCGATGAGACCAGCTAACAAAAAGAAAAGAAGGGCAAGAATCTTTCTATTTTCTGTTAATATCATTATTGAAGAAAATGCAATAAGTATAATGTATATGAAAGGTCTGATAAGATCGTATAATGGCGGAAGAGCAAATATTATTACTGGAAAAAGAGCTGAACAAAAAATTATAGAAAACAGACCTCCCATCACAGCTAATTTTATGGCAGAATATCCATAGCCAGATAAAAGGAGCTTATGACCTGGGAGAACAGCCATTTCACTGCTATCTGGGGCAGCAAGGAGCATAGATGGCAGGAAATCAGCCATGGCATTTGAGATACCTAGGGCCACTAGGAATGCAACAAGAAAAACTGGGTTTAGATCAATGGCGACAAGCAGAGGAAGCAGAAGCACTATCATGTTCGGATGAATGCCAGGAACAAGCCCAAAGATAATGCCAATAGCAATACCAAATGAAATAAATATTAGTAACTCGATGAACATTGATACATTATTTAAATTGAACGCACAAATAATTAATCATGTTTGGGAAGCCAGATCCGAAGAAGATAGAGCAGATGATGAAGAAACTGAATATAAATGTGAATCAGATCGAAGCAGAGGAAGTTATCATAAAGCAGAAGAATAAGAATATCATAATATCAAATCCAGAAGTCATGGTAACAAACATGATGGGCCGAGACATCTATCAGATTTCTGGCGAAATCTCTGAAAGCGAGCAGATAAGCGAGCAAGATATCCAGATGGTCATAGAGAAAACTGGCAAGGATCGCGACACGGTCATCAAGAAGCTGGAAGAGCTCAATAATGATCTAGTCAGAGCCATTATGGAGCTGAAAGAGGATTAATTTCTTGACGTGACACATTCTAGGCAAAGATTTTTTCTACCTATACCATGCCTTTCAAAAACATTAACAAGACCTTCCAAAGACAGAAAACCAACATATTCAACACCTAATTCTTTGGCTATTCTTTCAGGATATCGTCCAACTCTTCTTGTTACGAAATTGTCATCTGGTGGCATATCAATCCCGTGCTCGCATCCTAAATCAACACCATCTTCACTACCGCCTACCATGGGCGTATAACACAGCATTTGGCGCATTCGGAATCCACGCTCCTCAGCTTTTATCCTTGCAACAGGACCGTTTGTCAATCTGATTATACTGTCATCGATCGACACAAAGTCTCTACCATCGGCCATTGGATTCATTTCTGGATCGACGAAAAGATTGTCATTTATTGCAGATACCCGACCCTTCATGTCAGGATGCATAAAGGCCCGATCATACTCGGTTAATTTATAATAGAGTTCTTTTCTTGGTACACCAGATGCTTCTGCATATGCCCGCGCCGCATCTAGCGGGCTTTTTGGTATGTGTGTTACAAAATCAACACCATCCAAAGGCGGATGCTCCTTAAAGAGTTCCAAGCCGAGCTCGTATCTCATACGGGCAACATTGATGCCACTATCGCGCAGTATATCCCATACATGCGACAGCCTTTTGACAAGATAATTCACTTCGAAAAAGCATAGGCGAGTCTGAGGCTCCACTACTTGCTCTGATTCAAACTGATTCGGGTAAATGCGCAGCAACTCACCTGGTCTTACTTCCCTAATAGGATTACCGCCTATCTCCTCGATCGACCTGTCTTCAGACATAACAATATGCCTACCTTCTCTATCAGTGCCAAGCCAAAGAGGTCTTCTACCAAAACGGTCGCGATAAGCTGTTACAAAATCATCACCAGCTCGCATAGTTACGACAGAATATGATGCAGGTATGGTTTCCATAACGCGCTTAGGACCAAATGCACTATGCATCTGCAGCAAATATTCTGTGTCGCACCCAGTTTGTGCATCAAAACCATATTCTGAGAAATCGAATGTGACTGTGCCGTTATGGACCATTGCTTCGCGCGCGTTTGTAGTTATCAAGTGATTGCCGTTGTATAGATTGTTACCGCCTATAGTATGAGGATGCGCTGCACGGAGAAGATCTTCTGCGTTAGACGAACCACGTGTCTTGTATCTCGTGTGAAGAAGTATCGGCCTTCCAGACTCATACTTCAGGAGCGTTATAAGAGCTTGGGCATCCATGAGATCGCTATAACTTCTCACAGCATTTATTCCGTTATTGCAAGGCGTCCCATAGCCTTCAGCATCCTTGCCCCTATGTTTTAGTCCGCCACGAACTCCGTGTATAGCATCCTGAATATTGTAGACAAAGCCGACGCCGCAGTTTTCATTTATCTGCTCGGACATCTAAAAATAAGACGACTAGAAAACTTTATAATGTGATTTGATCTAGTCCTTTACCAACCTTTGAATGACAACTCCGAATGCAGGCCTTGTTATCAGCACAGCTGCAAGAACGCCGATTATGGTTGTTATTGCAAAGCCTCGCAGAAGGCCGAAGCCAAGAACCATCAATGGCAACATCGCTGCTATGACAGTGCCAGCAGCACCGAATATTATGAAGAATGCACGTTTCATACGTTCGTTCAAGCTTAGCACACGTTCTCTGGTAGCTTGGTCAACAATAATGATCTGGGAGTCGACGCCAGTGCCTACAACAGCTATTATACCAGCAATTGCAGCTATGTCAATTGTCCAGCCAATGGCGACTGCAACTCCTAGGATAACAATAACTTCTGAAAATGAAAAAATAATCAATGGTACCACAATCTTCAATTTTCTGTAGCGAACAAATATCACAAGGGATATACCAATAATTGCAGCAAGGCCTGCAGCAAGTGCACCTTGCAAAAAGCCGCTGCCAAGCGTAGGCGATATTGTATCAAGCTGGACAATTGCTATTGAAGTTGGCAAAGCACCTGATCGCAGAATAGATTGCAATCGCAATTTATCATTCTCAGCTTCATCAAAAGTTGAAGAACCGCCAGTAATTGATATCTCAGTTTCCACCCTTCCTTTTAGAGATGAAGAAATTGAAAGTGAGTCAATAGGATTTCCATCTAAATACATATTAATTGGAGATTCAAGATAAGCGCCTGTAACAGCAAGATTCTGTGTTACCCATGCAAATTTCTGCGCACCTCTGGTAGAGAGCTGTACTGTAAAGAACCACTGATAATTACCAGTATATTGAACGCCGCTTCTCTGAGGATCAAAATAAACAGTTATTATGTCATTTCCATCAAAGACGTGCGATGTTAAATTTATCCTATTGTTTTCGATATTTTCAAGGACAAATCTAATTCCAGATAACTCGAAATCTTTCGGCACTTCAGTGCCATCAATCAGAATGCTGTTGTCATCTTTTATTGTGAATATATAATCCTCATCTAATTTAATTTTCGTGCTGTTAAAAATTACCAAAGGTATTTTTGCTTCAAATTTCCCTTGGCGCTCTATAAGTTGTTTCAGTTCTTCAGCATTACCGCCCGCGATGCTAAAATCTATAAACCCCCTTCCTTCGTGGTAGACAGGCCTGAAACTCGCTTCGCGCAGGCCGTAGACATTGATCCTTGTCTGAAGCGTTGATATGATCTGCTGCAACGTTCCGTTGCTACTTTCATTCGGCTCTATGACAGCATGAACGCCGCCTTTTATATCAAGACCAAACTTCAGATTAGTCATTCCAACTTTTTCTGTTTCAATACCCAAAGTTCCATTAGCATTGATAAACCTCTGACCTTTATTTGTCTCTACTTTTATTGTGCCGAAATAATCATTTTTCAATATAGCATCATTTGCTTCCAAATCATTTATTTTATAAATTATATCGCCCTCATCAAGACCTGTTATATCAGATGACGTGATTTTGTAGCCCCTTGCAAATGGATTTGGCGCTACTAGAACTATAGAAAGAACTACAAAAAACAGCCAAATGAGTATCTTGTAATTTTTAAGCAGCATGTTTTCTCCCCATCCACATCCTAAGGATGCCAGCATTGGCAAGGTACGTTGCAGGTATGTCAACTAAAATACCGAGCATTATAACAAGTGCCATTTCTTGCAGAACAAGTGAGCCTGAAATAGAGTACATGGCAAGAAATGCAGCTATAGCTGCAGCTGACATTGTTAGGCCGGTTCTCATTGCATCCTTAATACCAGAGCCGCGAAGCATGTTTGTCGTTAGAACAATGTCCGTATCAACAGAATAACCAATTATCATGAGCAATGCTGCAAGAACGTGCAGTGATAGTTTTACACCAATGAAATCTAATAATGCGATTGTTACGACTATATCAGTTATAGCTGCAAGGATAACGATCAACGACGGCGCAGGCGACCTGAAAAGAGCAAAAACTATTATTGACATGAGTACAAACGCAGCAATAATGGCAAACTGAGCCTGCTGCCAGAATATTTCACCAATAACAGGGCCTATTATCCTTACCGATGGTTGGCCAAGAATTTCTGTCTGGCTTCTGATAGTTTCTATTACAGAGTTTTCATTTACCTCAAATGGTATTTCTATAATTACTGTATTTACACTGGTCGTACGAACTGTATAAGGAACATTTATTTCACTAGTATCAGAAACTTGCATCGTTATTATTTTACCGCCAATGAGTTCAGGACTCCTTTGCATAAATGAGCCTTTGGTAAATATGTTATTCATCAGGAAAATGCTTGCTATGAGAAGCACTAGTATTGGCAAAAATGTGAGGAATTTCCAGTATTTTGAGAACATGGCAACCACAAATTTATCGAGATAAATATCTTAACATATAATCTTAAGAACATGTATGACGTCATCATTATCGGTGCAGGATTGGCAGGCAGCTATCTGTCAAAAAGGCTCAAAGATTTAGATATTTTGGTTATCGAAAAAGAAAGGAAAGTCGTGCCACGCGATAGCGGTATAGTTTCTACAAGATTCGATAATTTGTTCGGGAAAAAATTTATTAAAGATGAGATTAAAGAGATGAAGCTTATATCCCAGAACAGCAGTTTTTTCCTTACTTCAGACAGGACCTTTGCATACGTTCTTGAAAGAGAAAAATTGCTAAAAGATCTAAGGAAAACAAACATAAAATATGAAGCTGCAAAAAATGTTTCCATAAATAAGGATAAAGTCACTGTTACAACTGTTAATGGTGAATATCAAGGCAAAATTGTAGTAGGAGCGGATGGTGCGAATTCAGCGGTCAAAAGGGCGCTATCTATAAAGCAGACAAAGATTTTTCTTGGAATCATGGAAAGGACAAGAAAAATAGAACAAGAAACAATATCTGTTTATTTCAACAAAAATTATTCCAGGGAATTCTTCGCATGGGTAATACCGCAAAATGGCGAGTACGGGTTAATAACATCAAGTAAAGCCAAGGAACATCTTGATACATTCAGAAAGTATATGTCCTTGCCCCCAGGCGATATACATGCATATCCGGTGCCAATAAATTACACAAAGTCCTTTGGACAGCGCGCGCTGCTGCTTGGCGATGCTTGTGGCCAGGTAAAGCCGCTAACTGGTGGCGGTATAATATTTTCAATGCGCGCAGCGCAAATAGCTGAAAAGACTATAAGAGAAGCGCTAAAAAAGAATCTATTTAATGAAAGATTTCTTTCCAGATATGAGCGTGGATGGAAAAATGAATTCGGGCATGAAATAAAGAAACAGCTTATCATTCGCAACGTATATTCAAAACTAAGAAATAATGATATAGAAAAAATTTTCAGAGATTTTGGACCGTCAATAGAAAAAATAAGCGAGTTTGATTACGACCATTTTACAAACATATGGCCAAAGCTGCCAAAAATAAAACTAGTGAAATTTGCTATAAAGAAATTTCCATTGCTATTTTAAAATATTCTTTATTTCTATTTTTCTGCTCAAGTAGATGAATGACAAAGCACCTATGAATGAACCAAAACCAAATGAAACGAACCTGTACAAAAACAGACCAGCGGCTGCCATCGAACCTTGTACAGAGAACGTAGAAAGAAGCACAAGCATCACAGCTTCAAAAGCCCCTATTCCACCTGGCAAGAAACTTGCAATTGCTATAATTTCAGCCAAGGCAATCAATGATGCAAGTAAAAATGGATCAAGTTCTATTCCTATGGAAAGCAGAACAAAATAAAACATTAGGCCTTCAAAAATCCATGGAAATATTGTTATTAAGAACGACGAAAGAAGTTTTTTGTTACTTATTTTTGATCTGTAGAAATTTTTTATAAAATTTTCTGATATTATATTTAGTATGGGAAGTCTTCTGGCCATCTTGAAAGCAAAATACCCTATTTTCTCCTTTCGCATTGCCGCTATAAGGAATACGATTAGAGAAAAAAATAAAATTGTTGCAGCAAGACCTATAATGAAAAATTCTGTGATACCAAAAAGGAACAACGCAGAAATAGAAAGGGATAGGAGCATGATAACATCAAATATCCTCTCCCAAATTATCGTGGGCAATGTTTCAGAAACAGCAGAACCGTTTCTTACCTTAAGTATCAATGCTTTTGTAGGTTCTCCAAGCTTGCCTGGCGTAAAGTTGCTAAATGTCATACCAAATATTTGTATGGGGAAAACATCCGAGTATTTTACATTTTTTAGAAGAACCTTCCACTTCAGTGCTCTCAGCATTAAAGATACCATAGATATAACAAGCGCAATAATCAAGTAAAGTAAATTACTTCTTGACATATATTGAGCTATCTCAGATGGGTTAGAGTACACTACAACAGCGATGAGGATAATAACACTTGGGATAAACAGAAGTCTTTTCATAATTATCACTAAATTCATAATAACGTTTAAAAGATTTATTCTAATACTAGCTTTGCTATGAACGAACTCGAATATGAAATTTATGCGCTGTCAGCAGAAAACAAGGATTCTTTCCAAAGGTTTTTCAGGCAGAGAAGGTTTGAAATCATACTAAGTGAACTCAGGAAGGTTGCGAAAAAAGGAGATAAAATACTTGACATTGGCTGTGGTTCAGGTATAGGCACAATGCAACTTTCAGAGCTTGGATTTGATATGACAGGCTCGGACATAAACAAAAAATTTGTAAATTATGCTATCACAGAATCAAAGAAGCGAGGCTTAAAGACCAGGTTTTTTCTATCAGATTTGACGAAGAATTTGCAAAAATTCAACAATAAATTTGATGTTATTATAGCATCAGAAGTTCTTGAGCACGTAGAGGACTATAGAACAGCTATAGAAAACCTGAAAAAATATTTAAAAATGGATGGCTATCTGATTGTAACCGTGCCTAATTTCCATGGACTAGCGGGAATAACAGAATTCCTCTGGTCCTTAAAAGCCAGGTACAACTGGGTGCACGAGCATAAACATTACATATGTTCACCAAGAAGGATGGATATTATTTTAAGAAATTCAGGATTGACGCTGCTTAGAATCTACACAGCGTTCTACATATCTCATTTTTTACCTTTTGTTTCTAAAAGGCTTTCTTCATTTTTCTTTGAGAAAGAGCAATTGTATATGAAGAACCTAGGACTTGGAGAACTTCTCATAGCAGTCGCTAAAAACAGCTGATGGCATGATAACAATAATAATACCAACTTACAATGAAAAAGATAATTTACCGAGACTTGCGAATACCATATTCTCGTTACCCATAGGAAAACAAGTAGAACTGATAATTGTCGATGATAATTCACCTGATGGAACAGGAGAATTGGCAGAACATCTCAGAAAAAAATACAGAAAAATATACGTAATACACAGAAAAGAACGCGGCAGAGGAACAGCAGGGATAGCAGGCTTCAAAGAAGCATTGAAACATAGAAATACTTACATCATGGAAATGGACGCAGATTTTTCCCATGACCCCAAGGATATAGAAAAATTTTCCGAAGAGATAAAAAAATATGATGTTGTCATCGGATCCCGGTATGTTGGTGGCAGGATACTAAACAGAAGCCTTTATCGCAATTTAATCAGCACACTGGCAAACATATATAATAGGACAATTCTAGGACTTTCTATCCGTGACGTTAGCAGTGGCTACAAGTGTTATAGACGCGAAGTTATAGAAGCACTGGATTTTGATGAATTTCTTTCTACAGGATATTCAATTGGAGCTGAAACACTTTACAGAGTAAAAAGACTTGGCTTTACGATGAAGGAGATAGCCATAACATTTAAAAATAGAGAAATTGGCGTTTCTAAAGTTGGCATAAAAGAAATGGCAGACTATTTGCTGAAAGTAATTCTCATAAGAGTGAAAGGATGATCGTATGAAGATAACCAAGAAAGATGCAAAAAAGATAATCGGCATTTTCATTATATACAAGATACTGATTATATCTGTAGCGTATGCTTCGTGGCTTGTACCAGAGGAAATTACAAGAAGAAAGCACAGCGATTCATTATTCGATCCATTTGCCCAGTTAGACGCACGTGCGTATCTGGACATAGCGAAAAACGGCTACAATGCAGAATTTAATGGAACATCAAATTATGGCTGGTACCCGCTTTATCCACTGCTCATAAGAATATTCAGTTTCATTGGCTTCGAACTTGCTGCATTTCTGATTGCAAACATATTCTCATTTATCGCAATTCTACTTCTCTATATACTTGTAAAAGATGAGTTTGGAGAGAAAGTCGGCAAAAAATCAGTATTTTATCTTCTGTTTTTTCCTGCATCATTCTTCCTGACAGTTATGTACACAGAATCTTTATTTCTTGCGCTGACATTAGCCATATTTCTATTTGCAAAAGAGTCAAAGTGGCATTTTGTAGGTATGTTAGGCTTCTTGGCGTCACTCACAAGACCGCAAGGCATCTTACTATTTGTTCCCATGGCTTACATGTATTTAAAAAATGAAAAGAAAATAAAATTAAACACACTCTTTCTTTTGCTGATACCAGTAGGAATATTTACTCTCATGGCATATCAATATCTGATAACTGGCGATGCACTTATACAATTTTATACTCAGGAGAAATATGTTAGGGGCATAACATTTCCTTGGGATAGTATTCTCATAGCAATAAAAGGCACAATAAACCCACAAAGCACGTTCGATATTGTTTACAACAGCTTCAATATTTTTGTAATTGCTGCGATGTCATTTATATTGTACAGGTCTAGAAAATACATAAAAAAAGAATATACAATATACTTTTTTCTTTCATTAATATTCCCATTATTTTCAGCTTCAATAGCTTCTATGGCAAGATTCATGTCTGTGACATTTCCAGTTTTCATGGCTTTGGCTTTAGAAAGCGAAGACAAGAAAAAAGAAAATTCAATTAACATTCTTTATGCCGCTTCAATAATACTTCTAATTATATCAACAGCTTATTATGCGAATGAAGAAATAAAGCTGTTCGTTTGAGCTGCTTTTCAAACAAAGCCAGTTTGAGCTGAAAGCTAATCTTATAAGTTTTTCCTAGAACAAATAGATATGTTTATTAAATCAGTAAAAGAGAACTGGCTGCTTGTTCCGATATACGCAGCAGTTTTATCAATATCGATTTTCTTTGTTTTCAATACAGACGTAATAACATTAATATTACCCGTCTTAATGTTCGTAATACTCGTTGCTAAGTATAAATCATCTATAAGGACAGCAAAAAAATACTGGATATCAATCGTTTTAATAGCAATAGTTATGCTGTCTTTCTATGTAAGGATTCTTGATTACAACTGGCCGTACCTGCGCAACATAGATAGCTACATGTTTTTCAGGCAAATGGATTATATTGCACAAAACAATGGCGTGATGCCAGCACATGACAATCTAATACTCGCACCTGATGGGGGTCCAATAAGGAATGAGCTGTTCCCATTCCAGTATTTGGGTGCCTATACATTCATGTTCACAAGCACATTTTTTCCTGGATTGCAGTTATGGGAGTACCTTATTTACTTCCCGGCACTGCTAGCAAGCCTGGCTGCCATACCAATGTACTATATAGGAAAAATGCTTTATAATAAAAAAGCAGGCATCTTGGCTGCAGTTTTTTATATTTTCGACTTCTCCAATATACTGCGTTCTTTAGGAGGCGACCCAGATACAGATGCCATAGTTATTCTGGTTCCTGTTATTGTTATCGCCCTGTTCATTTTTACGTACAATCACATCAATAAAAACGGTTTTAACAAGCGTTCATTGATATATTCAATAATAACAGGCATATCAATGGGCTTATGGGCCCATACGTGGGAAGGATATTGGTTTGTCTTGTGGCTTATTACCGCCATGGTTTCCGTAAAAATCTTAATATTCGCGATGCGTCACAGAAAATTAAATGAGATAACAAAACAATCTTTACCACTTATAAAAAGCTATGTAATAATTTTTGTGCTCTTATTTCTCATAACATATCCAGCATACGGCACAGGCAAAATCAATGATTTTCTCGCACCATTTAAATTCCAGCAATTGAAAAGTGAAGAAGGTATAGAGTTTCCAAATGTTTTCATTTCAGTCGCAGAACTTCAAGGAGGAGACGTTAGTGACGCAATTCAGAGGACAAGCGCAATTAGTTTTGACAATTCACCAATTATAATTTTTATATCCCCGTTCTTCTTGATGATGTATACACTCATATATTTGACATATTCATTTTACAAAAAAAGACAGCATATAGATACATTTATACTGCTTCTTGTCTGGTTTCTAGGACCATTTCTGGCAACCGTAGTTGCAATAAGATTCTCTACGCTTTTTTCAGCACCATTAGCACTTGGTTCAGCAATAATTTTGTCTAAAATCATTAACGTGATTGCGTACAATGAAAAAGTCGAGGATTAATATGAATAAGGAAATTATCTATGCTATAATATTGATTTTATCTATCTTGTCATTCATTTTATTAGAAATTCTAGTAACAACATTAGGGCTTGTTGCCATATTAATAATTCTCGTATTTATGAAAAAAATCGAAACAAGAAGCTCTATTTTAATATTTTTCATATACCTTGTATTCATACTCGCATACGTCTTTTATTTAGAGCCAAGTATTATTGCTGCAAAAACCCAACCACCAATACTCAGCAAAAACTGGTTCGAAATGCTGAACTGGATAAAGGATAATACAAAAGAATGTGCAGTCGTTGCCACTTACTGGGACCCTGGACACTTCATAACAGGGATAGCCAGACGTGCTGTTGTATTTGATGGAGCATCGCAGGGCGCTACAACATATGTTCCACTCGATGAATTCAGTGGCGAAGAAGGACTTGTCACAGAAGAATACGACAATGGTGCTGTCCAAATAAAACTATACAAAAGTTCTGACTCGCTAAAAGGAAATGCAGTATTCGACCTCGTTTCTGATAATAATACCAAGGGTGTTGAAATCCGTGCCCGCATAAAGGATATTGCAATAACATTATTCACAGACAACGAGACACAGGCTATAGAGATACTGAAAGACTATGCAAAACCTGGCTGCGAAGATGAAGTTTATTACATAGCATCATCTGATCTTATCGGGAAGAGTACATGGTGGAGCTATTTTTCAACGTGGGATCCTGTAAATAAAGGGCGAGCAACCCCAATGCAATTTGTGAACCTACAGCAATCGAGACCATTGATAGGACAGAATACAATAACAAACAATTACTGTTGCCTCAACGCCAATAATGAGAACTACCCGATAGTTATATTTGAGCAAAACAATTCACTGACACCTTACTTACAAGTTAGGAATCAATTTATAAAAATTTCAAAGCTGTTTTTCTTTGATGAAAACGGGCAAGGAGTTCTTGCGGTAAATCAAGATGGCCAGTTTCCAGGTACTATCTGGCTAGATCCTTCCAAACAATTAATAGTCTACATGCCAGCTGAGGTTGAGAACTCTATGTTTACAAGGATGTTCTTCTATCATGGCCAAGGATTGGAACATTTTGAATTCATAAATGACTGGGGCGGAGAAGTGAAGCTCTTCAAAGTGAAGTTCTAAACCAGTTCCTTGTACATCTGGGCAATTCTTTTTACTATGTTGTTCCAATCATAAAGCTCTGCGGTCTTTCTTGCGTTACGTGTTATTTTATTTCTTAATTTTCTATCTTCTAGAAGTAATTTTATTTTATTTCCCATACCCACGTAATCATCTACATCAACAAGAAATCCATTCCCCTCATTCAAAATATAGTCACTTGGTCCTTCTGTACGTGTCGAGACCACGGCAGTATGCGAGCACATTGCTTCTAACGGAATGATGCCAAAACATTCACGTTTGGACGGCATAACCAGCACCGTGGCTGATTTTATCATTTTTATGGCGTCTTCATGTCGCTTGAAGCTTGGCAAAAAGCTCACATTTTTCAATCCAAGTTTTTTTGATAATCTAATCAGATGCTCTTTCTCAGTACCGTCGCCAACTATTACAAGTCTTGCATCGCGGCCGGCAAGTGCAAAGGCACGTATTAAAGTGGCAACGCTTTTCTGCGGCACGAGGCGACCAATATAAACAACTCGGTTTTCCTTTTTTTCGCTTCTGATGGTGTCAATGTATTTTACATCGATACCAGATGGAATTACATCAACAGGCGACCGCATTTTCAGCGATTCTTTCATGCGCCTTACAAGCGAAGAGTTCAGAGTAATTACTCTCCTGTATGGCAACTGCGAAACAAGCAACTCAAATGGCAGACCAACGAATGCGCCAAGGCCCTTGTACATGTAATGCCACTCCAGCAGGTATAAGTCATGTATCGTTGCCACAACTGGCACTTTTGTTTTCATACCAGCTATTGAACAAGGCAGAAGTGAAAGATGGCCATTTGCGTCTATTATGTCACAATCGCTTTTACACAATAATTTCACTAGGTTCCTCGTATACTGAAGGCAGTTTATATAATTTCTTTTCGGTTGCCTTGTTATTGTCGGTTTACTCACTTGATTTATCTTAACATCTAGAAAACCATTTGGTGTTGAAGAATAGAGTTCGATATCATAACCATATTCAGGAAGTCTTTTAGCCATCTCGTATACACGTCGCTCCACACCATACAATGGGTAAAGGACTTCTGTACACAGTGCTATTTTCGTCATTAGGAATTTTGTTACTGAAATTCTTAAGAAACTAGATTCATTTCGATTATTGAACTACCTAAGCTTTTATAAGCTCAGACAAATTGATAACAGTTATGAAAGTCGTTTTTATCGACCCAAAAGGCGTATGGGAAGGCCTTAATAATGGAGTAGCAAGTATAGCAGCAGTGATAAGAAAAAATCATAGTGTCCGTGTCGTAGACTTTGTAAACAAGCCAGGGGCGATAGAGAAAAGACTAGAAACAGCAAAAGATGCAGACATGGTCGGTATCTCCATAAAATCCTTTACTTTAGATGAATCAATAATGGTTGCGAAGAAGATAAGGGCAATAAATCAAAAAGCAACAATAATTGCCGGAGGACCACACATCATAGTTGATGGATACAACTTTATGAAAGAAAATTCTGTGTTTGACCTTGCTGTGAAAGGCGAGGCAGAAATGATATTCAGCGAGCTCGTTTCAGGCAAAGATTACAGAACAATAGAAGGCATAATTTATAGAGAAAACAGCAAGGTTATCGAAACCCCAACTAGAAAATGGATAACAGATCTAGATGCACTGTCTTTCCCAGACTATGACGATTTTGATTCAGTAAGCGAAAATGGAACTATAAAGGAAATAGACAATTGGCCGCTTGTCACTTCTCGCGGATGCCCTTATTCCTGTTCTTATTGCAACGTACCTACTGTAATAGGTAGAAAATTTCGCACACGTTCTGGCAAAAACATACTGGAAGAACTAAGATACGCACAGGAAAAATACAAAAGTAATGAATTCAAAATCCTTGACGATAATTTCACATTACTAATGGACCGTGCAAAAGATATATGCAAGCTGTTTATAGATGAAAAACTTGACATGAAATGGACATGTCCTAATGGCATTCGTGCCGATCGGTTAGATGAAGAATTGTGCCGTCTCATGAAGGAAGCTGGTTGTTATTCAATGTCCATTGGCGTCGAGAGCGGCGACCCTGAAGTATTCGAAAAAATAAACAAAGGTGAGAAGCTAGAAGACGTTGAACGTGGCATCAAGCTTGCACAGGCAGCAGGCATACAAGTGCATGGCTTTTTCATCATAGGGCTTGTTGGCAGCACTGTCGAGACAGACAAACGCTCGATAGAATTCGCGAAGCGCATGGGGATATCAGCTTCCTGGGGAATACTTGTGCCATATCCAGGCACCCCTGTGTGGGGGCAAGTACTTGCTGACCAAAATGTGCGCATGCTCCGCGACTGGAAAGAAGGTTTTCATATAGGTGCAAGGCCAAAAGTGGTCTTTGATACTCCGGAATATTCAGCAGAAGAGCGTGTCAGGATGTACTATTATGCGAACATGGCGACAATAAAAAAGAAAGATATCCCGCGTGCCGCAAAGATGATAATCAAAGGACTGATCGCTGGGAAATGAAGACGATATGAAAACAATATTTTTGCCTGTTGACGAGAAACACAAGACACTACCAGTAAACCGATTTTAAGGTCATTCTCATGGACTATGCTAAACGAGCCATTCGTAGCAGCGCAACCATATTCATGCTTTCTATAGTTTCTGTTTTTCTCGGCTTCATACTCCGAACATTCCTTGCAAGAAGCCTGAGCGTTGCAGATTTCGGACTTCTCTATTCAGTACTCGCCTTCATTGGCCTTTTTTCTCTTTTCAGGGATATCGGTCTGAATCCTGCGCTTGTGAAACATGTACCTGAATTCATCATCAAAAAAGATAAGAAGAAGATAAAATCATCATTTACATTTGTCTTTCTCTTGCAATTTTCTGTCTCTCTAATGGTTATGTTGCCGGTCTTATTATTCTCAGACTTCCTCGCACAGAATTTCTTCAAGACACAGATTGCTGTTAATGTGGTGCACTTTCTTGCGCTTACATTCGTAGCAAGTGTATTGTTTCACCTTATGCAGGCATTTTTTCAAGGGTTCCAGAACATGAAATTTTATGCAACCCTCGAGCCAATAAGACTGGTATCTGTGCTTGGTCTTTCAGCAATTTTCATTGCCCTTGGCCTTGGTGTTGTTGGGGTTTCTGCAGGATATTTTCTTGGCGTCCTAATCGCAGGTCTTATAGGACTTTTCCTTTCATTAAGAATCTTTCCACCATTTTCAACCAAAACAAAGATTGAGAAAGGTCTTGTAAAGCAGCTTTTCGTCTTTGCATTCCCGGTGATACTTGCAGGCATTGTCAGCATTTC
>CAYIKG010000011.1:0-16317 GCA_964363955.1 uncultured archaeon
TTCCTATGTCCTGCGTTTCCAGCCACCTAAAAACCGCTTCCTGGTCGTCTGTTATATCTGAAATGAAACATGCCCTTCCAATGCCTTGCGTTGGTTTTCTTAGTGGGGTATCAGGAAACAGTATTTGTTTCCCATAAATAACTTTTCCAGCTGCCGTCGCTTTTACAGCTATTACGTCGTCTAGTTCAATTTCATCTAAATTTTTCTCATCTTTATCGAAAATCACTGTTACCGTTGCTGTCGGGTCCTCAAGCTCGATTATCTTCTTGTCGCCGGAGTCTTTCATGTCCTTGACGATGCCGATGGCGTGTATTTCGTTTCTTGATGAATCTATTTTGTTTAATGAAATATAATCCTTCTGAAGTCTGTCCATGATTATTTTTCTGAGCTTCTCATACTTGGATGTGTAAAATCGCAAAAAATCCTCGGTAGTTGTCTCTTTCGGTTTTTTCGTGAGATTTTTTATTATACGTATATCTGATGTGAAGTCTGCCTCTGTAAGAACCGGGCTTCTGTATTCTCTTTCCAGAAATTCTGTTAAATCTCTGTTTTCCAAAAAATCAAGAGCCTCTTTTGTCAGAAGTAGCTCTTTTTTAAAAAACTCTTCGACTATCTGTTCGCGTTTCATGCATTTACCTGAACTTCATTTCAAGGAATGATTTTGTTTTTTCAAATGCAATCCCATCGATTGACATTTTTATTTCTCTTGTTCTTCCATACCGGCCTTTTGATATCAGTTTTGTTGTCACAACCCCGAGCATGTCGAGTTCGCCAACTAAATCACTGAACCGTCTTTGTGTAAGTGTCTTTGTTCCTGCAGAAGTGCATACTTTAGAATATGATTCAAATAGGTCCCCTGTCAGAGTTCTGCTGTCTGCCCAGCCCTGTCTCTCTCTTTCACTGCACTTTATCAGTGAGTATAAAATCATTTGTGAATGTAATGGCTGGGCCTTTATTGTTTCTGCTATTCGGTCTATGTCAAGTTTTTTTTCTGCCATAACTACGTATTGCTCTGTGACAACTGACTCGCCATTCCTATCAACAATTTCTCCTGCTACACGGAGTAGGTCCAGGGCCTTTCTTGCATCGCCGTGCTCCTGTGCCGCTATTGCTGCGCATATGTTGACTGCGGCAGTATCGACTGTATTTTGAAGAAATCCTTCACTAATGCGTTCGTTGAGTATATTGCGTAGTTGCACTGCGTTGTATGGTTTGAATAATATCTCTTCTTCGCCTAATGATGATTTTATTCTTTGGTCTAGCTTGTCTCTGAAGGACAAGTCGTTGGTTATGCCAACCATAACAATTTTGGCGTTGTTCAGTTCTGTATTCATCCTTGTCAGATTGTAAAGAAACTCGTCGCCTATTTTTTTGAACAGAGCATCGATCTCGTCAAGTAGCAGCACGAGTGAAATTTTCTTGTTTTCGATCAATGTGAATAGCCGTCTGTATAAGATATCTGTCGGTATTCCAGTGTCTGGCATTATTTCCCCAAACTCCCTTAGGATGTGGTTAAGAAGCCTGTATTCTGTGTCTGCCACTCGCTTCAGCTTTGTATTGATGTAAATACATCTGATTTTGCCTTTTCCAGCTTCCTCAAGCTGTTTTGCAACATACCTGCTGCAAATTGTCTTTCCAGTGCCACACGTGCCATAAATAAAAACATTGCTTGTTTGATACCCGCGCAAGAGCGGCGCAAGTATTGTTGATATCTGCCCTATCTCATCTTCTCTATATGAGATTTTTTTCGGCACAAATGTGTTGGATAGGACAGCTTTGTTTCTAAAAACAGTCGGTTGATTTGCATACGTAGAGAATATATTCTGAAGCATACCACACCCACTATACCTTCGTTTCCTGTGTATATAAATATATCTCTAGTGGAAAGAAGGGTTTTGTGATGCTACTACCCCTGTATTTCTGATGGAAACTCGGTTGTTGTTGTTGTTGTTGTTTGTAGTTTAATAGTTATTAAGTTATTCTTTAGTTTTCATCAACAACAGACACTTCCACCGGAAACAGACCCCCCAACACATACGCCAAATCTGCCGGCCTTCATATTATTTAGTTCAGCCGCAGCACTAGGCCTACTTGTTGGAATATGTAGTGCACTTGAGTTTACAAACCAAAAACAATACCACAGAACACACCAAACAGGTCAAAAACCAGAATATAGAACTGAAAACAAGGTGGGCGACAAAGAACCAAACATGTTTTATCAACTACCTAATTGGGTAGATATACTAACTAACCAACAACCTCAAACTTAAACCCATACACAAGCATTCCAGAAGGCCCGGCTTCATAGATTTTGCGGACACACAACAAAACAGGCGACCCAATCATTATTTTTTCAACAGGCCCTACAAGTTGTGCAGGAACGCGCGGACCTTCTTTTGTTTTTATTATTCCCGCGGCATAAGGTGCAACAAAACCCTCTGGAGCATTATGAATTACTGTGTAAGACTCAACAACACCAGAACCAGAGAACAACAAATCCTCAGTTTTGTTGCCACACAAACACTGGGCACGCCTAGGGAAATATGTTCTGCCACAAGAACACTCACTTCCTATAAACCTATATTTCCCTGGCTTTGATCTCCATGTTTGCGGCGGGGTATACATAATTACATCTCAGTTGACAATATATGCACAATCGAAGTGGCGCCAGAGCCGCCGACATTTAAGGCCAACCCACTTGCTGCGCCATTTATCTGATTATGCGCTTTACCACACAACTGCCTTGTAATGTCTACAACCTGCCTAACGCCAGTAGCGCCAACAGGATGGCCACCTGCCTTAAGACCACCACTTGTATTTGTCGGCGCCTCGCCTTTCAGAGACGAGCCACCAGACTCTATAAACTTTCCACCATTCCCAACCCCAGCAACACCAAGGCCTTCTAATGAAATTATCTGGTTAATTGAAAAACAATCGTGGACCTCAAAAACATCAATATCATTTACACCAATACCAACTGTACTATATGCCTTTTTTGCAGCTAATCTTGTTGCCTTCATCTCAGTCAAGCTTTCCCTTTCATGCAAAGCTATTGTATCAGAAGCCTGTGCAGAGGCACGAATCCATATAGGGCTAGCCAGTTTTTTCGCAATATTTTCAGACGCAAGAACAACCGCAGCTGCACCATCTGTTATTGGCGAGCAATCCAAAAGCCTCAATGGATCAGCGACCTTAGGCGAAGCAAGAACCTTTTCCAAACTCACTTCAAAGGGAAATTGTGCATATTTGTTTCCTACTGCGTTCTTGTGATTCTGTACAGAGACCAATGCCAATTGCTCTTTTGTTGTGCCATATTTGTACATGTGCGCACGAGCCATCAATGCATACAAGCCAGAAAACGTTAAACCAATTCCAGCTTCCCATTCTTGGTCGCTTGCAGCCATCAATGACGCAACAACCTCATTGGCTGGCAAATCACTCATTTTTTCAACACCAACAACAAGGGCAACATCAAACATACCTGAGGCTATTGACGTGTATGCTTGCCTGACAGCAGCAGCACCAGATGCACAAGCAGCTTCAATACGCGTTGCAGGTATTGGGGTCAGCCCTAGCTGCGTCGCTACGAGAGCTGCTATGTGCTCTTGATTTGCAAACTTTCCGCCAGCCATGTTTCCGACAAACAAGGTTTGGACATCTTCTTTGCTCAATCCACTATCATCTATAGCCACGTTTCCTGCTTCAGCAGCAAGATCGCGCAGTGATTTGTCCCAATGTTCGCCAAATTTCGTCTGACCAATGCCGATAACAGCTACATCACGCATAAAATCTCCTACACACGTTCATCATTATAATATCCAGAAATGCTTATACCACTCCTAGTCGTGGCTATAGCAATACCTTCTCTCAGAAATTCTTTCAAAAAAAATGGCGAATAACTAGGAACACCATCGAATTTACCGAGATTTTCCCCATAAAATACACCATGGGAGCTAACAAAATATCCCGTCAAATGTAAACAAACAAGCGGGAGGTCAGTAACCAAATGTACATAAATTCGACCACCGGCATGGTCAGGCGCGCTATCTATAAAGTCATCAATGATTTGAGATACAAGATTCATAAATCACACCTTCAGTTTCTTCCTCATTCTGACGTAATTTCCATAATCAATGTAAGACTTTCTATTGATGTAATAGTCAATATTATTCGCAGTTTGCCTTTCTTTTATTGCATCAGTGACCAAAAGCGAAAATGAATCACTGCCAGCGCCAGAGCCGAATGATGTGAGTAGTATGCGCTCACCTGGCTTTGCCTTGTCAAGAACAGCGCAAAGGCCGAGCAGGCTCGACCCAGAGTATGTATTGCCGATTTTCTCGACGACAAGTGACGGCAAAAGTTTCTTTTCATCAATGCCCAGCGCCTTGCAGGCTTCCCTGGGAAATTTTCCATTGGGCATATGCAGCACGACATAATCAAAATCGTCTACTGTCCTGTTAATTTTCTTCAACAAGCCTTGCGTCGCAGATATCGTATGATGAAAGTAAGCTGGCTTCCCTGTAAAGCGAGCACCGTGCCTTGGATATTCCTGACCTTCGCGTCGCCAGAAATCAGGGGTATCAGATGTATACGAGTAAGTGGCTTCCATAATCGCAAGCGGGGATTTACCAATAACAAAAGCAGCGCCTCCAGATGACGCAGTATATTCAAGTGCATCTCCTGGCTGGCCTTGAGCAGTATCAGCACCGATCGCCATGCCGTATTCAATCATCCCAGATTTTACCATTGCATAGCACGTTTGCATAGCCGCAGTACCTGCTTTACATGCAAATTCATAGTCAGCAAGCATGAGTTCAGGACCAATACCCAGTACATCAGCTACAATAGTACCAGAAGGCTTTACAGCATAAGGATGTGATTCACTGCCAACAAAAAGTGCGCCAATTTGCTTTGCACCAATATTTGCCGACTTTATGGCATTTTTTGCAGCCTCTATGCTTATCGTCACAGTATCTTCGTCCATATCAGCAACAGATTTTTCCTCGACCAAAAGCCCCTTTCTTATATTTTCTGGGTCTTGGCCCCAGACACGGGCTATTTCTTCGACCTTTATGCGCCATATCGGCACATAAGAGCCATAACCTACAATACCAATTTCCTGCATAAACAGCACCAAATAAAGTATTTTTATATAATCAGAAAACTTAAGAATGCAAATAATCTTTATTTATTGTTCTCACAAATTAATCTCATGGTTTTGGAGTCTATACTCAATCCAAAGAATGCAGAAGACAAGCCGCTGCACGTTTTCATAATATCGTTTCTTTATTCTATTGTTGCCGTAGTCTTTGCACATCAGCTATTTCCGCAACAATCATCGATACTCGCCGTGGCCTTGATTACAATATTGTTTGTGCCATTTTTTCAAAAATTATTTTCCATAGAGGAAAGAATAGAAGACCTTGCCGCTGAAAAAAAGATTAAAGCAGGGATATTCCAAAGGCACAAGAAAATAATTTTTGCATTTTCAGCGTATTTTCTCGGCATAATTGTTGCAATGAGCTTTGTCTTTGTTTTTCTAGGGTATGAGGGGGTTTTTTCTATGCAGACAAGAACAATCGAAGGATTCTCTGCTTCGGCAACTAACTACGGGAATTTTTTCCAGTTCCTTTCCAATAATTCAAAGGTAATGCTGTTAACATTTCTGCTTTCAACAATGTTCGGGGCAGGTGCCATTCTAATTCTTGCATGGAACGCGTCAGTTATAGCAGTGTACATAGGGCTTCTTACAAAATCCCTAGAAGCAAAAATAGGAGGTGCAGCTTATCTTTACACTTTGCCGGCAGGTCTTGGGGCTATAGCACTGCATGGGATTCCAGAGATCACAGCATATTTTATTGCAGGTCTTGCAGGAGGCATTTTATCAGTCGGCATGATCCGCGAGCGTATCGGCAGTAAGGAATTCAAAGGCATCTTCAAAGATGCATTGATACTTTTATCATCGGCAGAAATTTTAATTTTTACTGCAGCCATTTTAGAGGCATTTGTATAAAAAATCTCAAAAAAGCAAAAACTTTACAAAAAAACAGCCAAGTGGCTCGAATGGAAAAAAGAAAAAAGTATATAAACAAGAAATACAAAATAATAAATGTGAAATTAAAAATGGAAGAAGAAACTTTCGGGCTTCATCAAACACTTGATTGCTATAAATGTGATGAAGATGCGTTAGATAATTACGAAATTGTTTCTGAATTTTTAGACACACTGCCCGAGAAAATAAAAATGAATAAAATTTCAAAGCCACTCGTGATCAGGTGCGGGGGGGTCTCGGAAAAAGATCAGGGCGGGATTTCTGGATTTGTGATGATAGCAGAAAGCCACATAAGTATACACACATTCCCTAACCGCAGGTTCATGACAATGGATGTTTATTCCTGCAACAAATTCGACGCAGAAAGGGTTAAGGAAATTGTAACAAGATTTTTTTCAGTAGGCAAATTTGAGGAAAATATAATACGCAGAGGCAAGGAATTCAAAAAACTTGCAACTACAGTGGCAGAACGCAGATAAGCCCTATTTTCTTCGACGTCTGAATTTTTCTATAAGTTCACGCGCCCTTGAAGAATTTATTTTGCGCTCTTTTACCATAATGCGCGATAGTTTTTTTATAAGCAGTCCCTTTGCCCCTGCAGCCATCGCAATATGGTTTGCGTGCAACTTCATGTGACCGCGCTGGATACCTTCAACTACCATGGCCCTCAAAGCAGCAAAATTGTTGGCAAGACCAACACACGCCATCACCTGGGCAAGTTCCTGCGAGCTCTTTACGTTAAGTATTTTCAACGCCACCTGTGCGACAGGGTGCGTATTAGTGATACCACCAACAATACCAGAAGCTATAGGCAATTCTATTTCTCCTACCAAATCACCATTCTTATTTTTATAATATTTTGTAAGAGGCGAATATCCACCATTAAGAGCTGCGTATGCATGCGCGCCAGCTTCAAGGGCACGGAAATCATTGCCAGTAGCAATAGCAACAGCATCAATGCCATTCATAACCCCTTTGTTATGTGTAGCGCATCTGTAGAGGTCAAGCTTTGCAAATTCATACGAATGTATGATACCATCAACTGCATCCCCACCAATGATATCTTTTTTCCATACAGCTCTTGCACGTGCCAATCTTCTTGTTGCCAAATTAGAAATTATACGAAGTCTTGGCTTGCCACCTGCGAGATCATGAATAAAAGGCGTAACAGCCTCTGCCATCGTATTGACCAGGTTCGCGCCCATAGCATCTTTTACATCAACGATCAAGTGGATAACTAGCATTTTCTTCAGAATAAAAACATCTAGATTTTTAGCACCACCACCAAGCTTTACAATTAGGGAGTCCTGGGAATTTGCGATATCAAGAATTTTCTTTTTTTCCTTCAGTATCTTTTGCATGGCAGTTTTAACATTTTTTACATCTACGAATTGTATCTGCCCTATCATCATCGACTTATCGCTGCTTGCAGTAAAGCCATTAGGTCTTGTAAGTTTTGCCGCATGGCTTGCTGCAGCAACAACAGAAGGTTCTTCTATGGCCATTGGAATTAAATAGTCCTTTCCATTAATACGAAAATAAGTCGCAACGCTCAACGGCAGCCCGGTCGTACCTATAACATTCTCACTCATCGTGTCAGCCAGCTTCAAGCTTAGCGCCGAACCATGCTTCAATACAGAAGTTTCTTTTCTCGACAGGCCAGTCAGCTTTCTAATATGTTTTATACGTTTTTTTATTGGCAGTTTATGAAATCCAGATATGGCACTATTTATGCTCATACGCTAGAAATTAGACACGTGCATTTTTAAGGCTTATAAATTTCAACAACTTTAAAAACTAAAAAAAATCACTTTTTCTTCTTTTTCTTTGGATTATGCGCTTCACACATATTGCACATTTTATCACCTAAACAATAATACACAGAATTGAATATAAACGTTTACCTTAACACTTAAACCTCTGTTCAAATCTCATTAATGGCAATGCCCTTCTCTTCTGCGAATTTCTTCCCAATGTTTCCGTTGTTAGCAATGACATCGTGTAAGTGCAGAAACTTCCAACTCTTACGCGAAATCTTCCAAGCTACGTATGCTTTTGCACATGCTTTTTCCTCCCATTCCACAAGCTCTTGCAATTGCTCTTTCTCAACTTTGAAAGCTTCTTCCCGAGATTTGCACTCAATAACGATCAATTTCCCATCTTTAGCAGCAATTACATCAGGGCTTGCCAAAGAAATCCGACCAGAGCGAGGTGTGCGTACAACCATATAGCCGAGATTAGCAAGGCTGTAAACCAGCGAACGCTCAGCACGGTATCCTTTAGCATAACTTTTTACCATAATTAGATATAAGCTGCAAACAATAAATATCAGCCATGTACAGAGAATAATAAGGCATGGTTCATATGGAAAGAATATCTGATGCAATTTTTACAAAGAAATCAACAATCCGTACAAAAGACCCATATTCATTAGCACTGGAAATAAAAGAAATAGCTTCATATTACGGGGCTGTAAAGGAAAAGGTACATGAATACGACACAAACGGGCCAAGGAAAGTCATAAAGCTGGTATTCGATGTAAAAAATCCTATAAATAAGCATACATTGACAAAGCTGTCGTTCTTAATGAAAGGTGAAATTGGGGTAGTCACTAGCTTTCTTGAGGTAAAGGTTATAGGAAAATCAATAACTGAAATAGACGCGGGATCTGGCTTTATATCACAGGCGTATGATGATTACTATTTGAGGAGAATTTTCCCGGTTCTCAGAAGAGAGACAGAATCAAGGCTGCGCGAAATCTCTGCGTTAATCGAGCAAGATATCAAAAGCATTCTTTACAAATATAATCAAAATTGAGCTGTAAAGTCTTTTAAAAGCTTTGTATATTATAGTAAACCATAGTTACAAAGGCAGAAATTAGTGGTTTCAGTATGGCATTCATCATATTTGAATCGATTCATATTTATCTTGGAGAATGAAGCAAACCTATTTCTGCCTCTCGAACTTTTAGAAAAATTGAACAAGTGAGGTGATTTAAATGGCAAAGTTAGCACAGAACTTTGCAAAATACTTAGTAAGAGCTAGGATGAATGCAAAAGGCATAGTCGAACGTCCTGATATCATAGGCGCTATATTTGGCCAGACAGAAGGTCTTTTAGGTTCGTACCTTGATTTACGCGAACTACAGCGTACAGGTCGAATAGGCCGCATAGAAGTAGATGTAAAAAATAACAAAGGCAGGTCTGCTGCTGAAATCTTGATCCCATCAAGCCTCGACGCAAGCGAAACAGCTCTGATTGCAGCATCACTGGAAACAATAGATAAAGTAGGCCCATGCGATGCAGAGATAGAAGTTGAAAAGGTCGAGGACGTCAGAACACAGAAAAGAAAGTACGTAATTGACAGGGCAAAGGATATTCTGCGTGGCATGACAGAAGATTTTTCAGATTCACAAAAAATGTCAGAAATGATAAAAGAGGCTGTCAGAAGCTATGAGGTTACTAATTATCATGGCTTGAGCTGTGGTCCTAACATAACAGAGGCAGACGAAATAATAATAGTCGAAGGACGTGCAGACGTCATAAATCTACTCAGGAATGGCGTCAAAAATGTTATTGCATTCGAAGGTTCCAAGATACCTGAAGAAGTGATTAAGCTTACAATGGAAAAGACAACTACGGCTTTTCTGGATGGCGATAGAGGCGGAGACCTGGACTTGAAAAAGCTCCTTGCAATTGCAGACATTGACTATATCTGCCGTGCAGAGTCTGGCAAGGAAGTAGAAGAGCTTACGAAAAAGCAGATATTCAAGGCATTGCGCGAACGTATTACAGTTGATCAAGTTTATGATAAGAAACCTGAAGAAAAATACGACGAGCAGGAAATAAAAGAACCAGCAAAAGAGCCTAGGATAAACGTAGAAGATATAGATGATGAAAAAATGAGATTTCTCCACACATTGCTCGAAGACATAATGGGAACGCGTGCAGCTTACTTGATCGACAGCAGCAACCAGATATTGAGCAAAGTCCCAATAAGTGAATTAGCAGAAATGATCGAAAATTATCCAGTGAATACAATAGTCATGGACGGCAAGGTGAATCAAGGCTTAGTAGATCTAGCATTGCAGAAAAGGGTATCGTGCATTGTCGCAACAGACTACAAAGAGCGCATAAGCCCTGGTTCAATAAAGATATTGGTGCGGAATGATTTCATCCATGAAGGAGGAAATAAATATGCGCCTTCCATGGTTGAGTGAACAAAAACCGAAAGAATATTTAGATAGAGGTTTGGCTTTATTGCGACAAAGAGGTTATGTTCAATTTTATGGTGATGCACCACGTCTTACTGGTGAATTTCATACAAATTATAGAGCATCTATTGGTGACATAAGAATTTCTATTGAAACCCCTGTAGACGATATGCGCCATGCAATGGAAAAAACATTGCGTCGTAAAGGTCCTGCTTCACAAGAAGAAGTTGAGTGTATGGTTTATACTGCGCGTACTCTTATCGCAGAGATTAATAAAGATACTGGTTAATTTATCAGCGCCGCCCGCCTTCCTATTTTTTATATTGACTCTTAAAAATACTCTTCGCACATCAACTTCGTAATTGTGCTCGCACTTGCGTGTCGTCTAACAGCAATTCAAAGTTTCCACTTCGTTTCAGCCAAATGCCTGTTTATTTTAGGAGACTAAGGTGATGATTATCCGATGGTTACTGAGTTAGAAGATAGCTGTAGAAAAGCAAGCGATATAGAAAAATTCGCTATTCTTAGGAAAGTAATAGAGAGAGTAACAGCATAAACATAGCTACCCCTAACAGACATCATGTATTTTTAATCATCTATCATTACAGGTTTCTGCAATGAATACTTCTTCACGTAAACGACATCGCCGCATTCATCGCATTTCGTTTCTACGAAACGCCCAACTTCCATCTGAACTTTCATTTCCCTTCCACAGCAGAAAGGCAACATTTAGCACCACCTCAAGTTAATTTATATATTAAAATAACTAAACCAACAACAAACTGTAGCAAACTTATAATGAGATTACGGTCATCTTCAAGAAATTTAGGAGAAGAATCATCCCGAGTTATTTGCACTTATTGAAAACTCGGATAACTAGACAAGGCATGCAATTAAAATAAGTATGTAGTACGTCTGACATGCTGTCCATCTTATGTATTAATTATATTCAGCATACTTAAGTATTTTACCTGTCTAGTAATATGCTGAAAGGCATAAATATTGATTAGAATTATGAGGCTATTATATGCGATTACCAGATCTTAGTATAATAAAGAAGATGAGGAAGCAGATTGGCATCAATCAGACTGCGCTAGCCAAGGAAGCAAGGGTTTCGCAGTCATTGATAACAAGGATCGAGTCAGGCAAAGTAGACCCGGCGTACAGCAAGGCCAGGAACATTTTTATCGCACTAGAAAAGATTGGAGAAGGCAGGACATTGACGGCAAAGGACGTCATGAACAAAAAGATAACATCGATAAGACCAAATATATCACTGCGCGAGGCTGCAACAACAATGCGCCAGAAGGGAATATCACAGATACCAGTCATAGACAATGACGTAGTTATAGGATCCTTGACTGAAAAGTCAGTCATAGAAAGCGTTGCACGTGGAAAAAGCATTGAGGATGTATCGCTTGTGCCTGTGAGAGATATAATGAATGATGCATTTCCTATCATAGATGAATCCACAACAATTGGCATGGTTTCTATCATGCTTGAGTATAATTCAGCCCTACTCGTCGCGAAAAAAGGCAAGGTAGTCGGAATAATAACAAAAGCTGATTTATTGAAGTTGATGTAGAACTTTTAGACTTTTAAATATTCAGAATAAAAGTTGATTGTTAAATGAAGCGAAATCAAAGGTCATTGCAAACGCTATTACGAGATGCATATTATAATACACCTTTGTTTTATGCCGTCTTGCCTTTCGAGCTTTCTTTTGACTTGTCCAAATGGTTCGGAAAAGAAGTTGTCGCATGGCCGTTTCTGGCAATTCAAGCGATAAAGGCGTATGAACCGATTCTGATGGTGGATGGGCCAGAAATACAAGCGTACTATTCTGAGTTGTTCGGAACAGCTTTACCGCCACCGAGAATATTGTGGGGAAAGGGCCCAAGCTATAATGCAAGAACAGATAGAATAAGCCTCAGGTTAACGCCGAATAAACCTTATAAAGATGGAAAGAGTTTCGGAGATGAAGAATCAAGAACAGAAGTGATTTGCCATGAAGAAGCACATCGTTACCATTTTCATGCTAATCCACATCTTATGGCTCGACATAGTAATGGTGGAGGTCATGAAACTTTTAGCGAATTTGCCGTAAAAAGTACTTATGCAGAAGGTGTTGCAACAGCAGCTCAAGTGAAAACATTGGAAGAACTTGGGTTTACAGAATTATCGCAATTTTACAGAGAAAAAAGCAAACGACATCACCCTCCGTATGGTCCAGATAATCTGTCTACTGGCTATGTCGCACGACATTTGCTGGAACAAGACAATACTCGATTTCGAGATTTCGTGCAGGCAGATGTGTACGATGCCATGGCTTCTGCTTCTAAAGCTTGGAGAGATTTAAAGAATACTGAGATTCACGTTTATATGTCCGGACCTTATATTTAGTTTCATCAAATTGTCGGACAATAATAGAAGAAAATCAGCTTATATTTATTCTCAGAAAGAATTCATATGAATAATGAAAAACGGTACGTATGTTTTACTTGCTACAAATACCATCCTGAAATGCGCGGGGGTTCAGAAGAGGAATTTAATTCTGGAAACAATGTCTGCAAAGAAGAAAAGTGTAAAAGAAAAGGTGAGATGTTAGAAGCTGCTATTTACTGTGAAAAATGCGATAAGATATTTTCATTCGAACAAAAGCATAATCATAGTTGATCTTATATTTCTTTTCCAATAAACTGATTCCTATGAACCTGAAAGACATAGCTCACATTTTCCGCAGCTACGACGTGCGCGGTATCTACGGCAAGGACCTTAATGAAGATATCATGGAGCGCATCGGCAATGCTTTTGCGCAGTTTACAAACAAAGATGTTACAGTTGCCAGAGACATGCGGGCGCATAGCAAATCATTGTGCGATGCATTCATCAAGGGCATTACAGAAGCTGGAAAAAATGTTACATTTCTCGGAATTCTGCCATTAGGTGTCGGCATGTTTCGTGCTTGGAACAAGCAGCAATATGCATACATAACAGCTTCGCATCTGCCAAAAGAATGGAATGGAGTCAAGTTCTATAACAAAAATGGTGTTGGGTTTTTTGAAAAAGAAAATTACAGTATAAGAGATATAGTTCTAAGCGGTAAAATTACTGATGTAAAGAAAAGGGGCAAAATCACCAAAGAAAATAATAAAAAAATAATTGAAGAATATAAAAAATATCTTTTGTCAAGAATAAGGGCAAAAAAAAGAATAAAAATAGCATTAGACTGCGGCAATGGCTGTGCAGGCCTTGTTGCACGTGATCTTTTTTCCCGTGCAGGCTTTTCAGCAACAGCAATATTCGAAGAACTTGATGGCACGTTCCCAAACCGCAATCCAGAGCCATCAGAAGATCCATTGAAAGAATTAAAAAAGCACAAAGGACTGGGCATCGCCTACGATGGCGATGGCGACAGGATGCTGCTTGTTTATGATAATAAAGTAGTCCAGACAGAACAGACAGCGTACATCATACTTTCACATCTACTTGAGAAAGAGAAAGGTCCGGTTGTTGCTAACATTGAATGCACGCGTCTCATTGACGACGTAGCAAAAAAATTTAAGCGCAGAGTCATCCGCGTCCCGGTCGGCCATACGTTTCTTGTTCAGGAAGTATTCAGAAACAACGCCTGCTTCGGCGTCGAGACATCAGGGCATTATATAATACCTTCAATAGTGCCAGTAGATGATTCTTTGGCAGTAAGCGTATACACAGCAGAAGTTATATCCAGCATCAATAATTTTGAAAAATTCCTCGGGAGAATACCAAAATATCACTTTGCTAGAATAAATTTTGATTGCGATGACAGGAAAAAGTTTTTTGTAATTGAAAATCTGAAAAGGAAGTTGTCAAAAAAATACAAAAAATTAAGCACATTGGATGGCGTGCGTGTTGATTTAGCCAATGGCTGGATTCTGTTTCGTGCATCGAATACCAGTCCACTAATCAGGATGAGTATAGAAGGAAAGAGCATCAGTGATCTGGAAAAAATAAAAAACGAATTTGCAGAAAAACTGAAGGAAGAAATAAATAAGTTAATGTAAATTTCTGATCATCACATTTTATTTTTTATAAATGCCTCGACTTCTTCCAAGTCCTTTATTGTATTTACTGTGTGCCAGAAGCCTTCGTGCTTGTAAGCTTTTAATTTACCTTGCTTGGCTAATAATGGCAAAACATCATATTCAAGGCTTCCCTTTTCAGGAAATTTTACCTTCTTGTTAAGCAGATGCAAACCGACATTCGCCCAGTAAGGCATTAGCGGCTTCTCACGGAATTGCACAATTTTATCATCTTTGATGTCAACAATGCCGAAATTGCTATGAAAATGTGCCACTGCAGTCGTATTCACACCCATTTTCATGAACTCGCCAATATCTATGTCAGTTATGTCATCTGCATTGAGCACAATAAATTCATTGTCGTCAATGTGCTCTATAGCATTCCTCACTCCGCCTGCTGTACCAAGTGGCTCATCTTCAGGCACGTAAATGAATTTATCGCCATAATGTTGCTTGATTTTCTCCCATTTATAGCCACAAGACAGCACGATTTTTTCTATTTTGCATTTATTGAGCATGTCAAGCTGATATTGCAGCAATGGCTTGCCATTTATAGGAACCATGGCTTTTGGCAAGTCCTTTGTCAGTGGCCTTAATCTTTTACCAAGCCCACCAGCTAGAATTATAGCTTCCATCTAATCACTCTTAGAGATCTTATTTGCAATAATTTCCAATTCGCCTTTATAAATACTTATTTCACCACTGACAGCAACTTTGTCACCGTCATGAAAACCATCCAATACACCTTGCTGCGGATCAAACATGACGATCTTTATTTTTTCATTTGTATTTTCATCAGCAAGCTGCATCATCAGCGAATTTTCTACCAGAAGGTTTTCTATAATACCTGTAACAGATACCTTTTCACCGATCATTTTTTCATTTATTTCCTTAATAAATACAATTCTTTTAGGCTCTTGACTCAATATAAATAGAGCCAAAAGGCCAGTGATAAAAACAGCGGCAGATACCCGCAGTAATGTTCTATCTGAGATCATATGTTAGAAAAATATAGATGCAAAAATTATTTGAAAGGGTTTCCCTCTGAAATAGTCGTTTCATACCTAGGGTCTCTTGTAAGTTCTTGAATCAGTTGCTCGTACCACAAATCGCCGAACCTGAATCTGCCGTAAAGCAAGAGCTCCCCTAAACCATTGTCTATAAGTTTATGTCCGCCCCTCTCATCTCTTTTGAGAACATTTGCTTTGATAAATTCTGATAAATATAGCGGATCTGCAGGCGTCGGTAAGAATATTTCATTTTCGGGTCTGTCTGGCGCATCTTTGTGGCGTTCTTCCAGCTGTCTTATGTCTAATCCAGCTTCTATAAAATATACAATAGCCGGGTTCCATGCGCCATAGCTGCCACAGTGTCCACGCACAGCTCCGATAATGCAGAAGCGTTCTGCTTCTTCTAAAGGAAAATTAAGCTCTGCTCTAGATTTCCTGTCCAATGCTTTCCATGGCTTTTCAAGTGAGCCATCTGAAGGATTGTACACTGGATGCCCAGCAGGAAATGGCATAATCATGCCTGCTAAATGGAAGTCTTCACCCCTGCCCCCAATTACAATATATCCATCTGAGCTTTCGACAACAGCAGCAGGCGCACTTGGCGCCAGTTTACGTAAAATTCTTTCCTGCACTTCTTTCGGCATTTCGTATAGCAGGCCTTTTCGAAGAACGCCATTAACAACCGACCAATCTGTCATGTTTTCTCTCCACTCTAAGAATCCATCAGCATCAAGGCTGAAGCCAATAAGGTTTGCCACTAGTTCATTCGGATAGTGGGAATCATGGGACCGCCTTTTTCCTCTTTCAGCTGCATAAGCTTGGGAAACAGCGTCTGGAACCTCGACATAATTTACAGGAAAATGAACCACAAGTTCTTTTTTTGCTGCGCCTGCACAAACATCAATTGTAGCAGGAACTCTGGTTTGTAGTTTGACTGTATATATTTGGCTGTAATTAAATTCAGTGTTACGTAATCCA
>CAYIKG010000012.1:0-13278 GCA_964363955.1 uncultured archaeon
CAACCCCATTTAACATCAAGTCCTCTTGAAATCATTTCATCGCATACCTCGTGTACACGTGTTTTTATTAAACAAAATTCTAGATCAATAAAATAAAAGTAATTTATTCCATAATTATTGACAATCATCTCTATCTCATCGACAATTTTCTGCGGACTTCTTCTTCTGAACTGCCTGCCCCACATACCTCTTAAGCAATAGGTGCAACTATGAGGGCAGCCGCGTGTTGATACTAAAATCGAGTGCTTTACACGACCTGTCAAGTTATAATGAGATCCGCTTGCCAAATATCTGTCCATGGGAAGAAGATGATAAGCTGGAAATGGCAATGCGTCTAAATCTTGTATCAGCTCTCTTCCGACATTATGAACAACGTTACCGTTGTTTCTATAGCTTATTCCTTTGATTTGCTCTAAATTTCCTTCACCACTTACAAAAAATTTAGCCAGATCAAGCGTTACGTATTCTGGCTCGCCCCTTATCAGCACATCAAAATCAGAGCTCTTCTGGAAGATCCAGTCAGGTGTTGTCGTGCCGTGCGGGCCGGTGGCGATCACCTTGGTATCTGGTATTTCACTTTTCAGCCGGGCCATCAGCGCAAGCGGCGCGCTTATATCTAGATAAGGACATTCCCACCTGTCCATTGGAGACGTTGTTATCACAACAAAAGTAGGGTTTTCTTTTTCAACATCTTTTATTATTTCATCAAATTCCATGCGCAATATGTTGGCGTCTATTATATCTGCAGAAAAGCCGTTTTCCAGCAGCACAGCCGCAGCATAAGCAAGGTCTAATGGCTGCCTGTTTCGGTTGTCCAACCGCACACCTTGCTTTATGTCCGTCGCATAAGGGTATTCAAACGGTGGATTTATGAAAATTACATCCTTCATATTTATACTCAAATGTTGCAATGTCTTAAAGCTTTTTAAATTTTGAAAAAAGTTCGAATGCACCAGGCGGGAATCGAACCCGCATTATGAGCTATTTCCAACTTTTTGGGAAGCTCAAGTCCTGTAATGGATTTTCTACCATTAGACTACTGGTGCTTTTTAAGAGCTTTCGCCAAGAAATCTTAAATTATAGGGGCTCGTAGTCTAGCGGTTATGACTTCGGTAATATACGTCGCCTTGACGTGGCGAGCTTTGATCGAGAAATCGATCTTAGGTCAATAGGTCGGCAGTTCGAATCTGCCCGAGCCCATAAGCTTTTTCTTTAGAAAAGAAAAACCTTGGAAAAAGAAAGCTTAAGAAAATGATGTATATAAGTTAATTCTATGGACTGGGGACTGAAGAATCGGCTTGCTAGAATAATAAAGCCAAATACAGGAAGGAGCGTAATGCTTGCTGTGGACCATGGATATTTTCTTGGTCCGACAAGGAAACTTGAAAACGCCAGAGCCACTATTGAGCCTCTGCTGCCTTATGTTGATGCCATAGCTCTTACGCGCGGTATTCTTCGCAGAAGCGTTGATGCAATTCATAACATACCAATTGTGCTTCGAGTCTCTGGCGGCTCGAGCATTGTTGGCGAGGATCTTTCCAATGAATCGATAACAACCACAATGGAAGAAGCTATACGCCTTAACGTGAGCGCGGTCGCACTATCCATTTTTGTCGGCTCGAAAAATGAACACAAGACACTTATAAATCTTTCAAAGCTGGTTGATGAGGGCGAGCGCTATGGCATACCTGTGCTTGCTATAACAGCTGTCGGCAAGGAATTAGAAAAGCGCGATAGCAGGTACCTAGCACTGTCGTGCCGCATAGCTGCAGAGCTTGGTGCACATTTTGTGAAAACATATTATTGCGAGGATTTTGAAAAAGTTGTTGAAGGCTGCCCTGTACCGATTGTCATTGCAGGCGGGCCAAAGCTTGACAGCGAGTTAGGTGCATTAGAGATGGCTTACAATGCTGTGCAGCAGGGTGCTGTGGGCGTTGACATGGGTAGAAACATATGGCAATCAGACTATCCAGTGCCTATGATAAAAGCCATTCGTGCAGTAGTCCACGAAGACGCAATGCCAAGAGAGGCACTGGAAATTTTTGATGCAGCAAAGATGGAAAAAATGGAAGAAGTACCTTCCTGAACTTCATTATGAAATCTGTTTTCTCAAAAGAGCATGGAAAAATTAGTGTTGAAGAAATGCCCGTACCTGAGCCAATGCAAGGCGAGCTGCTCGTGCGCTTGCGCGCTTGCGGCATCTGCGGTTCAGATCTTGAAAAGGTCTATGGCCAATATGGAATGAGCTCAAAACGCCTTGGTCATGAGCTTTCAGGCGAAGTTGTAAAATCAGAAAACAAAAGTTTCAAAAAAGGTGACCGTGTTTTTGTGCATCACCACGTGCCTTGCTATTCATGTTATTATTGCAAAAAAGGTGATCACGTGCTGTGCAAAGATTATCAGCGAAGCAACGTAGAGCCTTGCGGGCTTTCTGAATATTTTGTTGTTCCTGAATGGAATGCATCGAAGGGCGGCGTCATCAAACTGTCAGATAATATGTCATTTGAAAAAGCAGCTTTGGCTGAGCCGCTTGCCTGCTGTATAAAGGCCATAAACAAGCTTGATGTGAAAAATGATGACATAGCTGCTGTCATTGGCGCTGGTCCTGCAGGCATCATGAATATTATGATTCTGAAAGATCTTGGTGCCGAAGTATTTGCAATTGATGTGAATGAATATCGCATAGATTTTGCAAAAAGATATGCGCATGTAATAAACTCATTGAAAGAAAACGTTGAAAAAATCATTAAAAGTGGAACTGATGACAGGGGCGCTGATATTGCGATTATTGCAACAGGAAATGTGAATGCCGTAAAACAAGCTTTGGGCATTGTGCGAAAAGGCGGCAAGATTTTGATTTTTGGCGTTCCTTCAAAAGGCATTAAACTCGACTATGATGCAAATTACCTGTTCGCTAACGAGATTCAAGTGCTGACAAGCAGTTACTGCACTGAAAAAGAAATAAACGAAGCATTGAAAATTATTGAGTCTGGCTTGGATGTTTCGAGCTTAATTACACACAGATTTCCCATTGAAGAAAGTCAGAAAGCATTTGAGCTTGCTCACGTGGGTGAAGGGATGAAGGTAATGATTATTTCATAATCATTTGGTGAAATCCTTGTGGATTTTGCTGCTTTCAACGCTTTCTTGGTCGCGATATTTTGCATCCTTGCGCATATGATAAGGCATTTCAGCTGGGCTACTGAGACAGAAGAAAACAAGCTTGCATATCTTCATCCCAGTGTGCAGAGCAACAGGCATCTTGCCAACATTTGTCATTTCGAGGACGAGACGCCCTCTGAAGCCTGCGTCTACAAAGCCGGATGTGACATGAACAACAATGCCTATGCGGCCTAATGATGAGCGCCCGTCGATATAAGCAACAATGTCATCAGGCAGCTCGACCCTTTCTTTTGTCTGGCCAAGAACAAACTCGCCCGGATGTATTATGAATGTCTTATTGTCATCGAGGACAATCTTTTCTGTGTGATCAGTTGTATCCTTTACATCAATATATGGCTGGCTTGTGATGCGAAATATCCGAAACTCATTGCCAAGCGAGAGATCTACCCAGCCTGATTGAACCTGGTCATCACCAAGATTTTCTATCTTTATCTTCCCAGTTTTCAGATGCTCCTTTATGTCCTTATCTGATAATATCATAAAATCGCTTTTATCTTGTCAATTATTGCTGAGAGATTTTCTGAAAGCTGCCTGTCTTTGATTTCGTCAATTTTATACCAGCTATATTCATCGCTTATATTTTTGCTCTCTATCTTGCACAAATATGTATATATCTGCTTGTCGGAAAAAAATTCCAATGCAAAAAATCTATCTATGGCTGCGGCAATGCCTATGTGCTTGGCAACCCTCACAGCCGCCTTTTCCGTCGTCTCGCCTTCGTCTATTCTTGCTGTAGGCAAATCCAAATCTTTATTGAGCAAAATTTTGCCATCTTCAATAAAAATACAAGCCGAATAATGCATAGTCCTTCACTTTATATCTTCATCTTGTACGTATTCTTCGCCGCGCTTCAGTGCCATTTCTGCTTTTGCGAGTTCGATGCCAAGGTACAGTGCGTGCGCTGTATTGCCGACAACATTATCTCTTATAAGCTTGTCGCGTAGTTCTTTGGCGCTTTTGCCCGAGTAAGCGCCAATGACTTCGTTGCTATGCGAAAGATGATGCAAAACTATTTCTTCGTCTGTTATTTCAATATAGAAGCTTCCTCTTGGATCCCATTGCAATGCTGAAGGCATTACATATCTGTGATGGTATTTCTCAAGTATCTTTAATGCTTTTTCAAAGCAATCTTCGTATATATGAGCTGATTGGGAATTGACGACAAGATCGCCTAAAGTTATTTCTCTTCCAAGTCTTTCTGAAACTTCCTTTCTTACAATCTCTTGCAATGAGCGCAATCCATAGACATTCTCTGGATAGCTGTCAAACATGTCATTGCTTCTTATTGTTGCAGTCATGTACAACTTGTCTTCGCGCATGCGCAGCCATATATGATTTATACAAGGCGATCCGCCAATCGTAAGGTCTTTTGTGCTATCCCAAAGATTGATAACAGCTGCCCTTGATATAGGCTCTCTCACAAGCTTATCAATCGCGCCTTGCACTTGGTCAACACCAAACCAGCTGCGCATCCTTGAGCCATAGGTGTACGATGACGGTGTCTTTATGTCCTTTGTTACTCTTGGAATATATTCAATGATTCTTTGCTTGTCAAAGAATTCAGGTATATGAAAGTTATTTGGGTCTTCTTTGCTGATAACAGATATCAGATTCAGCAGTTCAAGCTGCGATGAATTGTAATGAGTTTCCGAGGGCCGTCCGAATTTCAGAATTGTATCAATAATCTGCAGCCAGACACCTGCTATAGATTCGTGCCTAACAATGAATGCAGAATCCTCTGCTTGGTATTTTTTTTCTATCTTTTCTTCGGATTTTTCATAAATCATCTTTTCTCTTGTCTTCTCCGGGTTTTTCAGACTGCTTACAGAAAATTTGCTCATGTCATTTATCCAGTCGATAACAATGCTGCTGCGCAGATCGTTCAATATATTTTCTGGTATATCGAGCTCTACGTAGCCAGGAAATTTGCTATCAACGCGCCAGCAATCTCTTTCTGTTATATCTTTCTTTCCCTTGTGAAATCCATTTTCGAAAAAATCGCGAAGTACTATGCCTGACCTGGAATAATCTATGCCTGTTATCACAATATTTGTTATCTGCGGATTTGCGAGCAGGTTGCGGACCAAAGGGTCGAGCCCTCGTTCTGCAGAAAATAGTTGCCCTATAACTGCGTAATCATTTACATCTAGCTTCTTTGCCACGTCGCTCGCCTTTGTCCATAACGTGACTATAGCAACATGGCTCTTTGGGTTTCCGTAAATTAACTGGTCTGCTTTATGATTCATCTCGAGCATACAGCTTATAAAAAGCTTGTAAGATTCTTAAATATGATTTTATGCAGTTCATTGACTTGCACCTGCATTCACGATACAGCAGGGCTTGTTCTAAAAATATTAATCTTGACACACTTGCTGCAAGTGCTAGAAAAAAAGGCCTGACAGTCCTGGGGACAGGTGACTTCTCTTTTCTGGCATGGAACAAAGAATTGAAATCCAATTTATCAGAGGAAGACGGCATCTATGAATATGACAACATAAAATTCATTCTCTCTAACGAGATCTCGTTAATGTACAAGCAAGATGGCAAAGGCCGGAGGATTCACCACGTACTGCTTGCGCCAAGCTTTGATGTGGTCGACCAGATAAATGAATTCCTTGCAAAGAAAGGGCGGCTTGATTATGATGGCCGTCCGATCTTCGGCTTTTCGAGCATTGAGCTGGTTGATGTAATGATGGGCATCTCGAGAGATATAATGATAATTCCAGCGCATGCGTGGACACCATGGTTCGGAATCTTCGGAAGCATGTCTGGATTTGATTCTTTGGAAGACTGTTTTAAGGAGAAAACAAAGCATATTCATGCAATAGAAACTGGCCTGAGCAGCGACCCTCCAATGAATTGGAGGATATCTTTTTTGGACAATGTCTCGCTTGTCTCTTTTTCTGATGCACATTCGGCAAATACATTCAGACTTGGCAGGGAATGCACAGCAATTGACTTGAACAAGGTAAGTTACTCTAAAATAACAGATGCTATTAAAAACAATAAAATAAAAATGACGGTAGAATTTTTCCCAGAAGAAGGAAAATATCATTATGATGGTCATCGTGCGTGCAATTTCTCGTGCTCGCCAAGTGAATCGAAAAAATTAAGCAACAAATGCCCGAGATGCGGCAATGCCCTCACGATCGGCGTCCTGAACCGTATAGAAGCCCTAGCCGACAGGCCAGAAGGCTACTGTCCAAAGGACGCAGCAGATTTCAAATCATTGCTGCCATTGACAGAGATTATTTCATTGCATTATAATCAGGGACTATTTTCAAAAAAAGTATTTTCAGCTTACAACTCTTTGATACAGAACTTTGGCAATGAGTTCAATATATTGCTTGATGTAGAAAAAAAAGAATTGGAAAAGATTGATGAAAAGCTTGCAGAACTCATAATTAAAAATAGGGAGGGAAAAGTAGAAATTGTGCCTGGCTATGATGGTGTCTATGGAAAACCAGTAATAAAAAATGAATCAATGGTACAGAAACAAAAATCAATAGATGAATTCAGATAATTCTAACATCTTGGCAACGTCAAAACTTGTCCAACAGTAATGACATTGCAGTTGCTTAGGCCATTTGCCGTGCAGATGCAAGAGAATTTATTTGCATTGCCGTAGCAACTAAGCGCGATGCTGCTCAAGGTATCGCCTGACCTTACTGTATAACTGCTCCCGCAGGCGCTGTTTGTGCCGCCGACAGTGCAGCCAGATGCAGTGCACGTCTGCCCAGATTGCATTGTGCATTTGCTCAAGCTGCATGTGCCAGCTGAATTGCAACTGCGCGTTCCATAGTAGCAAGCATTATTGGTAACTGTTCCTGCGGCAGGGCAATAGTCCCCGAATTTGCAGTTAGGGTCGCTGTGCATGCACCAGTTGCCGTTTAAGCAAAAGGCAGCTCCGCTGCATATTGGTGTATCTTCGCAGCCTGACGTAACTGGTGTCCCTGTTGAGCCATCAGAACTGCCTGCTTTACCGCGGACTGTTACGCTAGCTGTTTTTTCAATAAAGTATGTGTAAGTAAGCTCGATTTTTATCAAGAATGAATCTTCCCTCGGGCCTTCTTGCCACTCTGACCTGCCTATGGCGAGCGAGCATATAACAGATGCTTTTCCGTCTGACCGCAGTGTTGCGCCGTTTGAGTTGAAATCACCTGTGCCAGCAGAACATTCGCTTGATGATATGCCAGGGCCATTTATATCAATTTTTCCTGTAATTTTCCCGACTTCATTGAATGTTATTGGCCAGCCGTCGCCGACGTTTGTTATCTCTAGCCTGTACGTAATGTCGCCTGTGTCATCTGGATCTATAATAAGTGGCAGCGGACCCTTTGTAACAGAAACCTTGAGAGGTGAGAAATCATCCTGGGCGATTGTTATCGGGTTGCTGACAGACTCGCCCCTGGCATCTAGTATCTCTTCCTGAGCTATGTTTATGGCTTTCACAATAACTGCCTGGGTCGAGGAATAGTCGTACGTTACCCGTGCTTTGATATCAAGCGGCGCTACAATGCCCTCTGGCAAGTCAGGCGGTTTTATTGTCCATATCCATATCTTTGCATCTCCAGGTGCATTTTGTCCAAGAGAAGCTGGTTTCATGCTTCCAAAATCCTTTGGCGATGTATCCCCTCTCCAAATATTTCTTGCATTTATCAGTTCTGCAACAACATTGTTTGCAGTAGTGCTCCCAACATTCTCTAATTCAAGTTCAAAATCAACTTCGCGCGACTCGCTGACATCATCTGGATTTGCTGAAAAATGCGTTATCTTTATGCCATTATTCTCGAATCTTGGCTGAGAACCAGTACACGCAGAAACAACAACAATAGTTAAAATAATCAGATAGATGTTTCTCATAATTATTTTATTACACATCACTGTATTTATTTAGAATCAGCGGCCAAAAACAGTCACGCGCGCTGAATCGCGGACAAAGTATCTGTAGAATATATTGAAGTTCAGCTGTATCGAGTCTTCTGCCCTGCCTCCCCACTGGGCTTTGCTTATTTTTATTGTGCACGCAACTGGCACGCTTTGTGTATCCCTTAATTTTGTTGTTATCTCAGAATTATCCAAATCTGCTCTCTTGCCGCTTGTTGCACCAAGACAATCCTCAAATTCAGCACCTGGGCCAAAAACCTCTATTGTTCCAGTGATCTTGCCTGTATCGCCTTCAGTGATCGGAAAGCCATCGCCTACATTTGTGAATTCTATTCTAAGAGACACGCTCTCTGTAGGAGATGGATCTTCTGTCTCAACAATGATAAATCTGCTAAACCTCTCTGGTATGGTTATCTTAAGCGGGCCATTGCTGTTAACTATCTGAGGAGAAGCAATAGATTGTCCTTTGATCCTTCTTATCTCGAACTCCTGGTCACTTACCACAGGTATGAGCAGATGACCGCTTGTGTTGTAATCAAATTCTACCCTGACTTCGACTGGCAATGCTGGTGAAACACCTTGCGGTATATCTGGTGTCATGATCTGCCATTGTGCTACCCTGAAGCCACCTGGTAACTGCCTTTGAATATTTGGTGGGTTCAGTGAAAGTGTACCAAATTTTGTAAGTGTGCTTGTAACCAACGAGCCATCGACATTCCTCCACTGATTTTCAACGCCGAATAAATCTACCTTGACATTACGCGCAGTTGTGCCGCCTACATTTTCTAATTCAGCGTCAAACAGGATAAGGCCTCCTTCCTTGTCTTCTGACGGTGTTGCAGCAAAGCGGCTGATGGAAATGCCATTATTTGCATCTGTTTTAACAGTACTGCCAGTACACCCTGCTAGAAATATAATTGCAAAAATCAATGGCACAAATTTTTTCATTACTTCACCTTGGTATCGATATCCTCTCTCTGACATCGTATGAATATTCTATGTCTATATTTGTCAAATGTTGGCTTAAATAGTTTATATCAGGAGGCACATTTATTTCACACGCGATTGTCGGGAACTCCCTTCCAGTCGGAAATATTTCGCCTGTTGACGGGCATGACAAAATATCGCTGTCGACTTTTACAGCTCTGGATTTTATGCTCTGGACAAGGCCATTGCCGATGTTATTTATTTTCAGCTTAGCAAAATGTCTTGTTCCTGGCACAATGGGCGGTGCTTCGTCAAAGTCAACTGTGAGCTGGATGTTTTTGTCGCTGAATGTATAGGTTTTTGCTTGTCTCTGAAAATTGCCTGTCTTGAGGCGCAGATCATATTCGTCCTGCGATATTATCTCAGTTTGCAGTGAGGCAAGCAGATTGCCATCAAATGCCACCTTTGTCCATATATTCTGGCTGCTTACAATATCATCAGGGACGTTTAATTTGCATTCCAATGATTCTATTGATTCTGGCTTCATTTCACCAGCTGCTTTCTTGCAATCTCCTGACAGCTGGCCTTTGTCAAAGACATCGATGAGAATATTTTTATAGGTCTTGTCGTCTGTGTTCTCCACATCGCTGAAAAGAACAATCTCTCCGCCTGGGAATAGCTTATCAGGCGATGTTTCAATGCGAATGTCAAGGCCTTCTGTAAAAGCTGTAAACGAAGCGCACCCAGCTATTGTTGCGACAAGGATCAAAATTAAGTGTTTCATATTTATCCAACATTTTGAAGTGGATTGACTGTAACGTGCACAGAATTTCGCAGCTCATACGTGTAGCTTACGCTCGCCCTGATGCTGTGTGTCCTGAAAGGCTCTGAAATCCTTGGCGAATTGATTATATCAAACCTGATTGGATTTGATTCTCCTTTGAACAATTTTATTTCCTCTTTATTTGTGCATACAAGTCCTGTTTGTTCTTGGCAAGATTCATCTGGAAATCCAATCTGCCCAATTTCAGCAGGGAATTCTATCTTCAATTTACCAACAGGTATGATCCCATTTACCAAATCGCCCTTTGATTTATCGCCCTTGTTGAGAATCTTGATAATGAATATGCCGCCTTGCGGCTGGCCTGCAAGTATGTAAGGCACGCCTTTTACTTCGCCTTGTATCTCAAGAGGCCCGCTGCCTGCAATGTTATTTCTTTCTAACGTGATGCTCTGCCCTTGTCGCTGGCGCAGAAGGATCTCGTTTATATTCACTATAATTACTTCCATGGTCGATGTGCTTTTGAAATCATACGTGGTACTGAAGTGCAGGTCTGTATCAAGCTTGACACCTGCTATTCTTTCTTCTGAAGGTGATTTGAGATCTATCTGCACCTGCCTCTGCTCGCCTGGCAAGATAGTGCCTATAGATATTTTTCCTCCTGAACTCTGCGGCACATTGTCAGAGCTTATATAGCAATATTTGCCATTGCATGAAGCATCTCCTTCTGGAGCACGTATGAATAAACCTTCAAGTTCATTATCAGGGGTGGTATCAGGAATTTCATAATAGCATGTGCCTCCAAGATCACGGACACAGTCTTTAGAACTTTGGCCTATGCAGCTCTCTGACCCAATTACGCAGAAGCTGGATGGATTGAATAAATCTACTTTTACGTTCTCTGCATCTTTTGTGTCATCGCGATTTTCTATTACAAAGAAGAGACGCACATCCTGGTCTGGAAGTACAGGTGACCTCGGCAATGTCTCGATATCATTTACCATTAGTATGTCTTTCGGGCCTTCTGCTTCTGTGCTGACCTGGACTTTCAGGACATCCTGTCCAAAGATATCCGGGCTTATACAGCCAAAGAACAGTATCAGAGCGAGTATCAGGTAATATTTCATATACTTTTATTCAGCTTTCCTCATATAAAAAAGTGTCAAAAGTGTTAAACCCTGATTTTAAAAACATTCTATAAAAAATTAGAAGATGGCTTTATCTGAATTCATCCAGCAATACTACATTGACCCGATAAAATACGGCACTGGCTACAACATCGTCAACACACTCACTTATGCGATAATTTTGATTATTGCCATTATCGGTGTTTACAAGCTTCTGAAAAAAATGCGCATAAAAATCGACAGAAATTTCTTTTATGCAGTCATACCATTTATTGCCCTTGGCTCAATACTGCGCGTCTACGAGGATTTTTTGGAAGCAACCGGCTCTGCTAGTGGGCCACTGGTAATTGTTGCTGCTGACGGCACTGTAAGAAATCTGTTGCTCGTCACACCATTGATGTACATAACGATATTTCTCGTTACATTATTTTCTCTAGTAATTTCATTACTAATTCAGAAATTTGCCAAAATCGAATATAATAAAATGTGGTTTGTGATAGGCACTGTTCTATCACTGTTTATTCTCCTGCTCATACCATTCAAAAATTTCTCTGGGGTGGCCATGATATTTGGCATTTTGCTGGCAATAGGCATTGCCATATTTGCTGTGAAAAAATATGCACAAATAAAAAACAATAAAATAGAGAAATTATTGTCAAATGAGAATTACCTGCTTGTGATGAGCCAGATGTTTGACGCATCTGCGACGTTTGTTGCGCTGAGCTTTTTTTCTTATTTTGAGCAGCACGTGCTGCCGTCGTTCTTTATCGACATCTTTGGGCCAATAGCGCTGTTCTTCCTGAAACTGCCGATAATTCTGCTAGCAGTATACTATATTGACAAGGAGGTTGCAGACAATGAGAAGCGCACGTTCCTGAAGATGGCTGTGCTCGTGCTTGGAATGGCGCCAGGACTGAGGGATACTCTACGCCTAGGCGCTGGTGTGTGATTATGGTATTATGGTATTTTGCAGCATACAGCAGAGCTTCCTTGTGAAATCTGGCATAAAGTCCAATAATCTGCTTGTATAAACAAACCACCTTGGGCATTGCAAGATGTTATGTCCATGCATACGTATCCTCCGTAAGTTCCGCATGGGGTTTCTTTTGTATTGAAACTTGTTTTCTCCTGTGTGGTCGTGCATTTTGTTCCTCCGCAATCCAGATATTCGCAAGGATCGGTCTTTCTTCCTGATTCATCGAGTATCTCAAAGTGCAGGTGTGGACCAGTAGATTTGCCAGTATTTCCAACAGTTCCTATAGTATCGCCTTTGCTGACAGAAGTTCCTTTTTGTACATTAACTGAACTCAAGTGCTTGTACGCAGACGATCGCCCGTCAAAATGCTTTATTACAACATTTTTTCCTGAATCGCCACAGTCATCATCGGCGCAAACAAAATCCACATTTCCAGATGTAATTGCCATTACAGGCTTGCCTTCTATATCCTCGCCAGTTATGTCGATGCCTAAATGCAGATCTGCTGCATTGTATGGTGGGTCAATGTCTTCAAAGCACAGAGTTATAGTCCTGTATTTATTGTCAACAGGCCAGTCATAGTCAGGCTTAGCGAATTTTATGCAATCTTGCCACGCGATGTAGTGACCCATAACAGGCTCAGTGTATTCTGGATATTCTGCAAAATCGCAATTAGCCCCTGGACCTGCATAGTAATTGGCAAGTGCTCCTCGTAAACTTGGGCACGCTTTTGTCTGCTCTGCTATATATGCTGCTCCTGCTTCTATGCTCTTCTCAGGATCAAACCTCTCATCATTTTCCTTGTCGCATTTATCAAGTGCATTTTTATTGCATTCATATGCTATCGCACAGCCATTGGCGCAATTGCCTTCACATAATATTGCATAATCAGGAACTTTTAGACCAAGGCCCTTTGCTGTTTCTGGCATTAGTTGCATGAGACCTGCTGCACCGCAAGGGCTTATTGCGTCTTCACTCCAATCGCTCTCTTGTGTTATTATGGCTGCCACAAGGGCGTGGCTATCTGCGTTGCTAAAAACATTCTCTGCAACTGCTTTGTCTATTTCTTTTTTATGATCATTGTATTGCTCTTCATACCGTTTCACTGGATTGCTATCTGGGCATTCTGCACTTGAGAAAAGCCCTTTATCAGCATCAGAAATAATCGGCCTCAAAGGCGGTGTTATGGCTATGTCCTTTGACTGCTTTAATTTGAAAATAAACCTTGGCATTTCTGCTGTTAGAACATCTGTCCGCGATATTGGCGTTTCTTGTGTATCAACACTACAATGGAATGCAAATATTGATTTGAATTGTGAATATTTTATTTCCCTGTCGCTTGGAACAGTGCATATTGTCTCTATATTGCCACTGCTTAATTGTGATGAACAGCCAGC
>CAYIKG010000012.1:13288-16256 GCA_964363955.1 uncultured archaeon
AGCCAGCGCAAGCCAGGTTCTTTATTATTGTCTGCGGCGTGGTTATCTTGATCTGCGTGCCTGCTGGTAAGAAAACTGTGCCATCACTGCGGGTATTTAGAACAGACACCAATAATCTTCTGCCCTGAACCCCAGCTTCAAGTGGCTGCGGGCCAACATTCAATGAAAGCTCTGCAGGTGTTGCCTTGCTCGTTGCAGTGACTTGCTTGAAAACAGTTTCTTGATTGAACTGCCTTCTGTTGATCTCATCTGCGCTCATTATTTCAACGTTTAGCGAGGATGATGTCTCGTATTCATAAGACACAATAAGCTTTACTTTTGCTAACTGGAATTCTGCTTCTCTTCCAGAGATTGCTGTATAAGAAAATAAGCTTGTGATCTGTATCCTCGTGCCTTCGCCTGGCTCTAGCTCTCTTTGGAAATCTGAGATCACTGGACTATCAGCCACGCAGTAGTTGTTGCATTCTACTTCAATCCCGATATTCTTTGCTAGCAGATCTCCGCGATTCTTGATCACTGCTATGACTGTAAATTCCTCTGGATCTTCACCTTCTTCAGATACTGGAACGCTGTCAGGCAGGACATCTATGTCTTCTATCTCAATGCCTTTTGGAAAGTCGAGCGGCCTTTCAGCACGGACATTTCTCAGATTCTGCCGTGCATACCATTCAGTTGGATTTGTACCAAGCAGCCATACGTCAAGAAACGCGTCCTTCACAGTATTGAAGCCTGTGACAACTACTGCGCCAACAGGCTCCATCGTCGCTTTATAATAACCGCTGTAAGGGCCTAGTGCAATGTACGCAAACATAATTGTAAATATAGTCATCTGGAAGACTGTACGGTAACCGCCGCTTTCTGAGCCATAAAACTGGAATGCTCCGACGAATAAAGCAAGGAAGAACCATATGAAACCAAACATGAGATGGCCAGAAAAACCAGCAACTGCAAGATTGCCTGGAAAGCCCGGGCTAAATGGCTTGACCAAGGCAAGTATAAACAATGCAGTGCCTCCGCCGATCATTGCACCAGAAATCATATGCGTTAGCCAGTCCATTGGCGATTTTGAATCTTCGAAATTCAATAAGAAAAGGCCTACTGTTGCGACAGCTGTCATTGTAGTGATCATTGGCAGCTCGCCGCTGAACGGAATTATGATATAGAAATATTCGAATAGAAGGACTAGTATGCCAAGAACCCAGGGGCCTGTGACAAATTCCCAGAAATTGTTCAGTATGCTCAGCCACACATCTGCAAGCGTGTTTGCGCGCCATGATACTTTTCGCATGAGGTTTGTGCCTTTTCTTATTGTTCCAAGGAGCCTGTGCTTGCTGTAAAACACCATCTGGTTTATGATGTGCTCTGCCTCAATCTTCAGCTCGCCTTTTATGGCATTGATGATTTCATCCCTGTTGCCCAGGCTTCCGAGCTTGTTTCGGTAAAAATGCTTTTCAGCGAGGGCCTCTATGGTACTGTCAGGTATCCTATCACTGAGCTGCTTGTAAAGGCCTTCGCCGCTTATATCTTTCATTGCATCGCGCAACATTTTCTCTGCATCAGAAAACTGGCTGAAGGCTTCCCGCAGTTCTTCAGCTGCTTCTTGCGCAGCTGCTGAACTCTGGCCTTCAAGGCTGCCTGCAAGTGCGTCTGTCGAGCCTTCAACCCCCCTGAAAAGCGTGCCTTTGGTTAAACGTGTCTTGCCTGATTTGATGATACCTCCAAAACGGCCAGAAGAAGTGCGGTTTACCTCATTCCTGGCAGATTTCAATGCCTTTTCCCAATTTTCTTTCTTTTTTTGCCAATTATCTTCGAGTCTCTCGAGATTTTTGCTGTTCTCTCTTATGGCATATAATGTATACGTGCTTGCCATGTTGTGAAGCTCGCGCTTTGCCTGGTTTATTGCGCCCCTCAGCGCAGGCGATTCATCTCCGTATATCTTGCGCTTGTATTTGTCCTCGCCTTTTGGAACCCATCTCATCTGAAGAGGCGGCATCCTTGGCGCTGTCACCCCGAGAATGCTGCCAGTATATTTTTCCTTGAATGATCCTGGCATTTGTCGACGTCCAGCTACTCCAGATGGCTCAAGAATAGGCGTTGTCCCGATGCGAATTATTTTCTCAGCATAAGCTGCACCTGGAATGTCGGCACTTGGCTTTTCTAAGAGCTGTGAAATAAAAGGCCACAGTGATTGCGGATCAATACCATCATTAATCGCTATTGCAATTATCCTGTGCTCTCCTGGCGGCAAACTGCTGCTTGGGTCAGCAAGAATACCATGTCTGTTCTCATCTCCTTTTGGCGGGTGCGCTTTTCCTCCTAAACTGAATGATTTTGACTGCGAAAGGACTGCAATCCTGTTGTAAAATGTACTAATGTTGCTTGGAGATATAGAAAGCCACAGATACTTATGTGGTTTGTTGCCGCCATCTGAACGGCAATCAAATCTTATAAGGTCATGATAGTCTCCTTTCCATTCAAAATAATTTTGTTCTGGCCTTGTTATTTCAACATAGAGCCTAGATGACATATATCCAGCACCTGGTGTAACACCATCTCCTCTGCCAGCACGTTCTCTAGGTGCTCTAGTGGGTGGTCCATGTCCCCTTCCTCGCCCTGTACCAAGTGCTGCGGCAGTGGCGGCAGCAACTGTAACAGCAGGTACGATAGGGATTCCTGCCTCTTCTTCTTTTTGCAGCGGTGATGGTAGTTGTGGCCATCCTGCTGTAAGAAGTTTTGGTTCTCCACCTGGACCAAGTAATTTGCGCTCTTCGCCTGATGGCAATAATTTTCTTCCTTCGGCTGCTGCGTGTGCTTTCATTTCTTCCGGAGCTTCAATAGCCAGCGCTCGCCATGCAATCGGCTTTGAGCCTGCTTTTGAAGAAAACAAAGCAACATAATAATTTCCTTTTTCCTTGATAACGCGCACTTGATCAACAGGATAGGGTGTATCTTTTTTTGGCGGGCCGAA
>CAYIKG010000013.1:0-13277 GCA_964363955.1 uncultured archaeon
AAAGGGTTTTTCTCATTTTTGTGGCAATTATTCTCGGTTACTTCAGCAAAACATACCTGCTTTATGCAATAATCCTGCTTGCAATACTGACAAATTTGTCAGCTTTGCAGAGAATTAGGATGGTTCTGAAATGACATACAAACAAGTTATAGTTATAAGAGATGACCTGAAACTGTCAGCAGGCAAGATCGCTGCTCAATCAGCGCACGCATCGCACGCTGCTGCCAGGAAGGCAAGCAAGCAGATACTAAAAGAATGGGAATCTTCTGGAGAAAAAAAGGTCGTTCTCAAAGCAGATCTTGGCAAATTGAAAGAACTTGAAGAAAAATGCAGCAAGCTGAAAATACCTTGCGCCTTGATCAGGGATGCTGGGCTTACAGAAGTTGGCAGAGGCACGGCAACAGCACTGGGCATCGGTCCTGACGATGAAAAACGCATAAACAAGGTCACAGGATCCTTGCCTTTGATGAAATGATTCTATGAAACTAAAATACTGGACAAAGGGCAAAGGTATTGGCGGAAAAATAAAAAGCCCTGAAGACTTTGTTGTCCGCGAGATTATCGATAAAAAGTTTCTGAGAAAATACTCGATAAAAAAAATAATCGAAGAGCCAGAAAAATACCAGCTCGTTCTTATAAGAAAGAGGAACATAACCACGAAAGATGCAGTAAGAATCCTTTCAAATTTTTACAAAATACCGCAAAGTTCATTTGGCTCACAATCATTTGGCTACGCTGGCCTGAAAGACAAGTTTTCTGTCAGCTTCCAGTATTTGACAGTAAAGAGTAAGGTGGAAAAAATCAATTTAGGTAATATTGAAGTAATCGAGATAAGGAAGACAGACAAATTTCTTTCACCAGGAGATCTTATTGCCAATGAATTTGAAATTACATTGCATGGGTGCAGCGGTAGTCCTGAAAAAGCTATCGAAGAGATTGAAAGGTGCGGAATGCCAAACTTTTTCGGCCCCCAGAGATTCGGAAAGCATGGAAACAATCATGTCATCGGTAAATTGCTGCTAAAAAGAAAATTTGACAAGGCACTGGATCTAATAGACGAGAAATACAAGAATTTGAAAGATATTCCGAAAGATATCCTGAAATTTTACGTGCACGCCTACCAGTCATGGCTGTTTAACTCAGCATTAGATGAGTACGTAAGCAAAGAGAAAAGGCCTTATTTCAAAGAAGTCAAAATACCTGGATACAAAACAGAACTGGGCCACAACAGGATAGAAAAAAGCATGCAAAAGATGCTGGAGAAGGACAAAATAAAAATAAGCGACTTCATGATAAATGAACTGCGCATGAGCTCGAATGGCGCAAAGAGGGCAGCATTCATAAAAGTTAAGATAAGGTACGAGAAAATAAATGGCACAAAGCTTTGCTTCACGTTGCCAAAAGGCAGCTACGCCACTGCATTGCTGAAAGAAATAACTAAGTAGCCTACCAAGGTGTTTTCTTCATCTTTGCCAGGTACGCAAAAATATTTGTTGCCATGTGCATGACAGGCGTTATGATAACAAGCACGATGACCATGGAAACGTCGAGATTCACAATAAAGCTCGCAAACAGCAGTGCCATTATAAGAAAATCAAGCTGGTCCAAAATAATAGCTGGCTCTCCGCGTGCAATGCCAAGCCTTCTTTTGATGAAAGCACCTATGATATCGCCGATGATGGCGCCAGTGCTCAATGCCATGATAAGCAGAGTAGAATGTTCTGGCATGTTTGGAAAAAATTCCAGTGCATATATCTGCACAACGCCTGCGAGCGTGCCAAACGCGATGCCGCCTATCGTGCCCTCAAATGTCTTGCCGTCGCCGAGTACGCGGTACTTGCCGAGCTTTTTGCCAAAATCCAACGGCGCTTTGCCGCGGATCACAACAGGCGAGGCATTTGCAACATAAGCTGGAAAGATAAGCCACAGTGACTGGAGAACGAGCAGCCATACCATAAGATATTTCTCGATGCAATAAATAAAAGCTTTGAAAAAGGCTTTCTAAAGCTTTTATTCCATAGAGCTTATACTCTATTCATGGACAGGAATCTATTGATGAAAATTATATTTTCATTTTTAGTGTTTTTTTTCCTTCTATTTGTTGTCTCAGATTTGCTTGGCAAAACAGATACTGATGTCAAGGTAAAAAGTGTTTTTATGCCACATATAATGATTTTCTCACTCATCTTTTTTGTCACTATGAATATGAAAGGGGTTAGTCTTCCGCCTCAGTTACTGGTATTTATTGTGATAACACTTGTTGTCATAGGACTTGCCCTTTTGATATGGGCAGCTGCAACAGGAAATCTGGGAGGAGTACTTAGCTCTATATTCACAAAACTGTTTCCATTTTAGTGATAATTATGACAGAAGAAAGCGTAAAAGATACATTTCTTGGCATCTCAATCGCTTTTATTGTTTTGCTCGTCCTCATCGCTATATTCAATCCTGAGCTCCTTGCGGTTTCACATGAAACTATTGGTAAAGCAAATTTCCCCGGCACTATCGAGGTCATTGGCGAGCCTGGAATAGACATAAATCCCATCGAGGTTGGTGAAGGCAATTATGATTATGAAATAAATTTCCAGGCCCAGCTAGAATACAAAGGCGATTTCAGCAAATTCGGCGAAAAAACCGGCTTTATTGACGTAGTGCCGCTGATATCATTCAAAGGAGAGGAAGAAAAAGCACTTTCAGAAGATGATTTTGGAGAATACACGCTCAATTATTTTCGCATGGATGAGGACAAGGCATATGACAAGGGCATGCGCACAACAGCTATAAGCAAAAAGCCGCCAATGACCAGATTAAATTCCAATTCATATTATGGCGAGATGAATAAAGGTCAGGTATTCCTACTAGAAGACAACAGCCAGTTTCTCGTTGAGCTCAATAGCGTGGAGTCCACGCTCTTCGAGGACATAGTTTGCTACCAATTCCCTGTGGTAGGTGGTGCGTGTCCTCAAATGTGCTGGGCATTTTTGCGCCTGAAATGCTTTTCACAGTCTGGCGTAGAAACAAAGTTTGAGCGACTAAAAGGCGGCTGCGATACGTCTGACTGCCAGAGGGTTATAGAATGCGGCAATGGTGTTTTTGACATAACTGTCACGGAAACAGACTGCGACGAAGATAAGGCAAACCTTGATATGAGCGTAGAAGGCGGCGAAGAGACAGAAGAGACATTTGGCGAAGATATTGAGATAAGCTTCTGGCACAGCAGCGACTGTGTGGATAAAGAAAATAGCTATGACGATCTCCGTGTCAATTGCGAAAGTGAATATTTAGGAGGGCCTTACAAATTCAAGTTTGTGCAAGATTAAATTATTTATTCTGCCTTTAAGAACTATAAATCATGAGCGTAGCTTACATTGTGCTTATATTTATAATTGCCATTGTCGGCCTTGTTTTTGTAATTGGCGTTATTTTATCGCCAGCTGCTCAAATCACAGTAGAAGAGCAGCAGAAATTTGTCGAGACATTTTCTACAGGTATAATCACAGCCAAAGATACGTCTATGAGCCTGGCGTGCAAAAAAGCAGAGTCTATTACATATGAGGCAAAGATGCATCTAGAAATAAACGAGCCAGACAGAAAAATTACAGAACAAGACGATGAAAACCTGCCGTTTGTTGTCATTGCTTTCTTGGATGACGAGACATTTAGCATTGGAAAAATAGGCGACAACATAGGTGTAATAGACTTTCCAACTGATACTAAAGCAGACCTGGAGTTCTCGTTCCCTCTTGGCATCGAGCCAGAAAAAGTAAAGACCGTTCACATAACATTCTGGAAAAAAAGCAGTTGCGTGGAAAAAAACGTGGTGAAGCAAGAATCACTGCTCGAGCTTGTGGACGCGTGCCCAGAAGAATACTTGTACGCCAGCTTTTTCCAAGTAAGCGGTGTTCTGGATAACTCAGAATGCTCGTGCGAAGAAGCGGTTGCAGAAGAATGCATAAAAAAAGACCAGTGCCTTTGGAGGGATGACGAATGCATATTGAATCCCTTGTACAGCAAAGATGTAAGAGAGATTACTGAAATAAAGGCTGAAGAACGCGGGTCCTTTTGTGAAGTTGAATTCAACATAATAAATACAGGGATTGCTGCCTGGACTGAAGATGATAAAGTCAAGGTTGTTATCAGCTGTCCAACAGGGGAAAGAAATCTTATTATACCGCCAAGTGCTTCAGAATACCTACAGATAAATCCAGGCGCTCCCTGGCCTGTCAAAGCATCGCACGATGGCGGTAATCTTTGCTATAGCTCTAAAGAATTTCCAGACGAAGAATTTGTGGTAAGGCTGTATAAAAACTGCGTAGTTGACAGGGAAGATTTGGACAACCCATGCCCTGGTGCAGAGATTATAGCAGAAAGACCATTCACTTGCTGATCATTATGGAATTGGATCTACCTTCGATACCGACATTGTTAATATGGGGGCTGATAATACTTCTGATATCACTTGGACTGATCTTTTTGATATTCAGCAAGAACACGCAGGGCGTATCTTATATAGCAAGCCTTTTAGAAGTCCTTAGTTGATCTCATGGAAGTCCAGCACGTTGTTGTAGGCATTGTCCTGATGCTCATAGTCCTGGCAATAGTCCTTATAATGCTCGGTGGACTGCCTGATCTTCCTGCTACAATAAAAGAGCTGATAAAATGAAAGCAGCAATAGAGCCGATGTCCTTTCTTCTAGTGGTGATGATAGGAATCATGTTTTTGATAGCAGGCCTTCTATTATTTTACGGCATCCTCGACGCAGCGCCGAATCAGCTGGCTTTTGCAAGCACCCAGAGGCTTGCAAGTGCCATAAAGGAAGCTTGCATAACAGGCAATGAAGTGCCAATCGAATTTTCGATGCAACAGGGCAAGCCATTGCTAAAGAATTTTGGACCAATTCCTTTGCGCCTTTTTTCACAGAAAAAAATAAGAGAGTTTGGCGATCCTGACTTCGTGCTTTATTACGAGATGTTCCCTCCTGGCGAGGGCATTGCGTGGGAGGTCCACCATGAGTTTGAAACAAGAGGAGTTGTTGCCATACCAGATAATTATGAAGGCAAGGGCTCTGAAGACCTGAAAGATTATATAGACAATGCAAAAACAGAAATAGTTTCAAGGCACCCTGAAATAGAAAATCAAGATGTTCCTGTTGTTCTTTCAAACATCGTTCTTACGCCTGATATAGACACAAAAACCGGCGAAGTTATACTAGAAAAAGAAAGTCAGGGATTTTTCGGCTTTGGCGAATGGGTCACACCAGGAATAAGCGGCAGCGACAGCATATTCAGGTTCAGGAACTATCAAAATCTGGAAAGAATGGACAAGACATTTGTGAAATACATGTCGTGCGGGGAAAATTCACTGTGCCTGAAAACACCTGAAGGCGTTTTTGCATTTCCGCTCAATGAATGCCAGGGCATACAGACCATCCAATATAAATTTGACAGAGGTGGGCTGGCTGAAATAAAGGACATGGCTTTAGGTTTTGCAGAAGATACAGCAGAATTTGCAGAACTTGGAATTGAGTATGCTGCTATAAGAAGCGGAGGGAGTCCTCTAAGGTTTTTAACTAATTTAAGAAGTCTTTCAGTAGGTGCAAAAGGGGCTGTACTAGGAAATCCGCTTATAACAGGTGTGGTCGTTGGCGAAGAATTATTAAGAAATTATGTCGAAGAAGCTTATCTGTACAGGACAGGCGACCTGAGCTTTGCAAGTCCGTGCTACATGACAGGCATAGTCAAGAAAACAGAATGCACAGATGTGTTCAGGAAAGATACAATCTATACCTATAACAGTGCTGAGGACAAGCTTGATGCCACAGGCACGCATTATACGAGCTTGTCAGCCATGAGAAAACCAGAAGAAGCTTCAGAAAAAATAAGTTGCATAGAAATCGTTATGGGAGAAAAAAAAGACCATTGCTTCACGTACAACCTTGACAGGGGAACTGCGCAGGCAACAACTTTGCTAACTGCAGAAACAATCTTAGATGCACCAGAATTTCTTGTTGACAATACTGTTGGCCAGATACCAGTCATTGGAGATATTTTTGGTGGTATTGCAAATGGGTTTTTATACGACAACTATATTGTCGAGCCTGTGAGGAAATCCACAGAGCACTTTGAAAACATTTTCATCCTTACACCCACCGAGCCACTAAGCGTACTGGAAGAAACATTCAATGGATTTGCTGATAAGATTACTCCATATGACCCAGCTGATGCCTGGTGGTGGCCATACGCAGGCAGCCATTCAGCTTGAATCAGCCATTATTTCTTATTAATTATATATTCAGCTTCTGCCATAGATTTCATATGCGCGGCATGCTGATGTGGATGCTTATGATGCTCGTCATCGTGGGCCTTATTTTGCTCGCTGCTTTCGCCAGTTTTTTTGTTGGCTCCAGGGAAACTGCAACAGGCCTGCTCGCGTCAGTGCAGGCAGCCCACATAGCTGGAATAATCAACACAATGCAGGTGTCGCCTGATGATGCACAGCATGTATATGAAATGCCAAAAGCAGAATGCAACTTAATAATAACGCCAAATTCTGTTTACATCGAGCTGCCAAAGAGCGATCAGAAGCATTCTGTAAGCTTGATATTATCTGACACCAAAGTCAATACTTTCTCAATGGTGTGTAGCGAAGATGAGATTAGGGCAATAAAATTTGAGAAAAAGGAGAATCGCATTGAAATGACCCAGTTACCGGTGACTGAAAATGGTTGAAGAGCAGTCAATGTATCCGCTGAAAAGCATTTTTTTCCTCATCATGGTAATTGTCCTGCTCGCAGTAATAGGGCTTGCTGTCTGGCTTTTCTTTAATCTCACTGTCGAGGTCGAGTCAAAAGAGCTCGACCGCGCAACTGTCGAGCTTTCGCATGCAATCAGCAAATCGCAGCTTACAAGCGACCTTGCTATATTCAAGAAAGAAGAACTGGACAAATACCACAATACAGAAATCGAGCCATACGTGCGCCATTGCAAGTATGGCTATAAAGCAGCAATAGAAACAGACAAAGGCAAATGGGAATTTGGCTATTCGCCAGATGAATGGGTAGAAAGCAGTATCGGCGGGCCGTCAAGATTTTCTGTAGCTGTTTTAAATGACGGCATTGTCGAGCCAGCAAAATTGGAAGTCAAGGCCTACAACACCTGGACAACGCGAATTGCATGCCTGCTCGAGGGCGCTTATTTGTCATGGGATGTTGTAAGCACGGAGTTTAATTGCCCTGATGATTTAGGCATGAAATACCACTTGTGCGGTTTTGACATCCGCCGAGAAGATGGCAATCCTGACAGCGACTTTGTCTGCATCTATGACTGGAAAGAGCAAAAAGACAGGGACTGCAGATACCTGCCTGATGTTCCTATAATTGAGCAAGGCATATTCTACGGCGGCTATCTTAACGGTGATGTAAGAGAACTAAAGGCAATACCAGTAAGAAGGAGCGCTGCTCAGTCTCTTATTGATGAACCATGTTCAGAAGCAGAAAAACATAAAGCAGGCAAAGGCGAAGACGCTGTTTTTATCCTGTGTTTTGAACAAGTAGAAAGCGACAAAAGGTCAGGAGAAATTTCGCGTGTTGAAACAGCTGATCGGGCGGCGAACTCCTGCGCTGTGAATTTTGCAGTAAAGAATACAGGATCTTTTAAATGGGAAAAAGTAGACAGGGTCAAAGTTGTTCTAGAATGTGGAATTATACTAGACATACCTCAAGGTACTGAGTACATAGAGGAGCTTCTAAGCGACGATGAGAGATCTTTTTACTTTCAAAATCCAACCCTCTGCCCAAAGCCCCTAAATGCTGGCGAAGATTATAAAATAAATCTGTACGCAGACTGTGATTTTCAGAATTTTGAATTTGGGCAAGCAGCTTGCGGCCCTCACGCAGAGCTTCTGGACAGTAAAACATTCAGGTGCAATCCAGCTGATTAAATATGAAGAATCTCTCTTCCCGTAAAGGGTTTGTCGAAGATGTGACGTGGACAGCCATAGTCATTGTTGCAGGCCTTATTGCACTTCTCGCACTTTTTTTAATTTTTCTTTTTTTTCTCCTGCCATTCGCGCCAGGAAAGCCATTCAGCTTTGATGTAGTTTTTGTCGACCTCGTCAACAGGCCTTATCTAATTTCAAGCGCAGTTGGCAGCAAGGTATTCGAAGATCGCACATTCTTTGAGCACGCGCTTGAAGCAGCTGCTGTAGAAAGCCTCAGGAATTCGAATTCAGAACAAGTGCGCTTCTTGGTAGAAGATTACATGGATTTCTATGACCTGAATTACTACAAAATTTCCGTAACAAAAGAAAAAGAAAAGATATTTGAGATCAGCAGCGGGCAGGAAACGTGCGGCCTCAACTCGTTCTGCGTGCCAAACTACTATGATACCATAACAGGTCCGTGCAACGTCGGCCGTGTTGAGACAGAAGCTTTTTGCGAGGATTTTCATGGCCTTGTTTCAAGCATCTGTTGCAAAGAAGATAAAGAAGCTTATGAGACCCGCGAGATTCCTTCAGATGAGCCTGATGAAATTTTTCCTGTGACCATTCCAATTGAAAACTTTCCAGTCATCGAATGCGGGCCAAAATCAGAAGGCGTGTGCTCTGCAGAGCCAAATTTTGTTGCTTTCAATGCTTATATAGAAAAATTCCCTTGCGGTGAAGGACGAGTTGAAGTTGAAGACCCGACAAAAAGATGCAAAGATGTGAATGACGGCAAGACACCGATCTGCTGCGCGCCTACTGACGTCGGCCTTGTCACAACTGGTCGTGCATTTTCTGCAATAATACCAATTCTTTACAAGGGTGAGCAAGCTATTTTAGAGGTGTCGATCAAATGAAGGGCACTGGAACGACAATCGGAGCTATACTCATATTGTTGATGATAGTAATAACAATGGTCTTCTTGATTCTCCTGATCTTCAAGAACACAGAAAAGGAGATAGAGCTCAATCTTGAAGAAGCCCAGATAATAAGGACAAATAATGTTTTCTATCTCTTCAACCGCTCGCTTGCCAATACATGGCTTGTGTCATCTGCGCAGACAATATTTGCATCAGATGAACTTGAAGATTATTGGTTCAATACAGATCCATCGACGCAAAGGTCAATAGAACTGCCATCACAAAGGTGCAATGACGGCAATCCGAAAATATGCCTGCTGAATGCTGCAGATGCGTCAGGTGACATGCAGAAAACAATGACAATTGATTATATAGCAGAGATGAGAAAGAGAACAACAGATGAAGGCGAGGTAGAATATCCAGATATAATAATCGACATAGAAGGCATTAGAATAATTGTAAAAAGCCCTGTAGCTGACTTCTGGATTCCTTATGGCGGCATTGTTTCAAAGGTCGCTGAAACAATAGTTTTTGACGCAAAGCCACACCTCACTGTTGGCACGAGCAATGAGAACAGGTTCAACACAGCTTACAGAAAGATGCTTCATGGCGGGTGGCTGCTCGTTGATTTTGCAATGAAGTTTTCAATACCAGAATACACTCAAGAGACGACAGAAGATGATTTTCTCAAAGAGACAAGTAGAGCCATTAATTCTGCGATAAATGACGTTTCAGGATGGCTTTTGCCCAATGCTTTGTTGGAAGCAGAGATAGACGAATTGCTGAAAGTGCCTGAGCAAGGTGAAGAAGGAATAATGCAGCCAAAAACAGGACTGATTTATCATTACACCATTGATGCGACACTCAGAGATAAAGCAGCAGGCGTATCATCCTTTAGCTGCAAACGCAACAGTGATTATGACAATTTTATCCGCGATGCCATAAATGAAAATGGCCAAGACAATGATGATTGGAAGCTTGACGACGAGAACTTTAAAAATCTCGCGAGCTTGATAAAGGCAGTAATCCAGCAAGAGAGCAGCTGGAATCAAGTGGCAGTAAGCCCTTGCGGCGCAGCAGGCCTGATGCAACTAATGCCAGAAACAGCAAAGGGCCTTGGTCTAAAAGTTCCTGATTACGCAATATTATGTGAAGGCAATTGCGCCAATGGCTGTGCGATAGCATATGAATGCAACAGCAAGGCACTGGACAAATGCGACAAAGAAGATGATGAAAGGTTTGATCCTGGGAAGAGCATAGAAGCTGGCGTGAAATTATTGCACGACCTGCTCAATGACTTTGACAAAGGCGATGACATAAACCAGATCAAGTTAGCATTGTCTGCTTACAACTGCGGCGAAGGGTGCGTGAACAATGCCATGGATAAAGCTGGCAGTGATGACTGGGACGATGTGGCAGCACATCTTCCAGGCGAAACGCAAAACTATGTGCCTGCTGTGCTCAGCTGTTTTGGCTTTTTTCCAAGCAATGAACTTCCAAAAGCTCCATTGTCATCATTGTTTATAGCCCAGTGGCCAACTGCGTCAAAAATAGTGTCAGACTTCTTCGGTTCTTTATGGGGCATTGAAGAAGGCCTAAGAAACGGCCCGCACAAAGGCATTGATATTGCCGCGCCAGAAGGAGAGGATGTAAAGCCGATATTGCCAGGTGTTGTTGAATTTGTTAAAGACGATTGCACAGCTAAGATAGATTGCGGCAGCGGGCTTGGGAACCATGTTATAATCAACCACGGAGATCATAAAATTTACTCAGCTTATGCGCACCTCAGCGAAGTGCTCGTGAACAAAGGCGACAGAGTCGAATTGAGCACAGTTATTGGCAAGATCGGCAGCACAGGCAAATCAACAGGCCCGCATCTCCATCTTGAAGTCAGGGAAAGCAGGGACAGCGATCAGCTGAACCCTTGTTTGATACTGGCGTGCCCGGAAAATCCAGGTGAGATAAATCCCATACTTTTTACAGCAACCAAGAAGCTATATTATTATCACGATGAGGCAAGCAACAGCTTTGTGAAAAAGCCGTTCTCGCTCAACGTCAATATCGATGATTATCTGCAAGTACTGGACTGCACACAAAATGAGAACAAGAGATTTTCGTGGAAAGCAGAAGATGACAAAAACATATTATGCTACCAAGCCAATATCTGGTCATGCACGCACGAAATACAAGGCATTGGAGAAAATAAGAAAATATGCAGGAATGATGAAGGAAAACTTGTAGGAGAGCGTGTAGGGCCTTATGCATGCGGCTTTTTGGGATTCTTGGATATCAATGAGGCAAACAGCGGAGATATAGGAGAATGCTATTGCAGAGGCTTTGGCGGAAACTGGGTAGGCGGCGAGCAATGGACATGCCCAAGAGAAGTTTGTTCAAATGGCAAATGTGAAATAATAGAAATACCTGTAGCATGTCCCAAGGAATGTGATTTAAATGGCAGGTACTGTAAACCTTATGTTTGCTGAAAGATTCATATACGCAAAAGATAATATCATTATAGAGTAAACATGAAATCATCTAAGGGCGTCTCGTTGGCAATAAACACAGTAGTAATACTCATCCTCGCTGTTACCGTTCTGATAGTTCTTATAGGTTTTCTTGTAACAACTTCAGGTCCAGTTCAAGGGGAATTTGAAGCAAGAATTGCGCAGTCGCAGATATGCGGCTCTTACCGGAACGTCGATGTCAAATGCGATGGCAGTGAATACAATGAATTTAGTGAAGATAATGAAGAATCATTAGAAAAGCTTGGCGATGCGTGCAGTCAATTAGGCTTTCAAAGGTGCTCAGGAAAAGCGAGCTTTGAATGCATTCAATCATGCTGCATTGGGTGCCAATCTCCTGAAGAAAGAACGTGCAGTGGTACATGCATAGCATCTACACCTAATACCCCATGTCGAAACACGGAAAATGCGCAATGTCCATCCGATCGACCAATATGTTGCCTAGATTGATTAAATTTAAGAACTTTTCTTAGTTGATATTGATTAACCTACATTACTTTGATTCAATATTGCAGAAGCAAAACTACGAAGATGCAAAAACAAAAAGGTGAGCAAAATGGCAGAAAAAAACGACAACGTTGTCTTCATTGGAAAGAAGCCAACAATGAGCTATGTTCTGGCAGTAGTCACACAGTTCAGCGATGGCCAGTCAGAAATCCATCTGAAGGCGAGGGGCAAAGCCATTAGCAAGGCTGTTGACGTCGCCGAGATCGTGAAAAACAAATTCGTACGCGATATGAAAGTGAAGAACATAGAAATAGGCACAGACGAACTCGAAGGCGAAAACAAAGAGAAAATCAATGTGTCGTCAATAGAATTGACATTGAACAAGTAAGGCAATTTTTCTTTTTTTACTTTTAATTATGAATTGAATTAAACTTTATATAGCAGTCACAATAAATAATAAAACATGGCTCAAAAAGGCATATCTCTGCCAATAAACATGATAGTAATCCTTGCAGTTGCTATTCTCGTACTCGTTGTTATTTCTGCATTCTTTGTCTTGCAAGCAGGCGGCAGTCAAAGAACCATAAACGATCAGACAGCGTGGAGTAGCGGCTGTGCAACTGCTATAGCACGAGGCTGTCCTGTCAGCGCATTCCAAAGCGGTGAAGACGGATTATATATATCTGGCTATGATCCAAATGGCGATGATCCAGGTGCTGGTTCCATACCATGCAGCCAAGATAATCTTGACGATGAATGAGATGATGACACGCTGCGTTCTGCGTGCGAAAGAACACAAGGCGTGAGCGGCACAGAAGCTTGCAGGGCTAGATGCTGCGGTGGATCAGCTGTAGAAGAAGGAATACCAGCGTCACCAGAAACGACTACTCCTCCTTAAAACCACTTTGACAAACTTTTTTGCGATTTCTTGTTTTCCTTCATCTTGCTGAAAGCACTGTCAATGCGCTCTTCTGAGAAATCATGCTCGTCGCAAAGCAGCTGTTTTACTGCATCTTCATCTATTTCATTGAACTCAATGCTGTATTGTGTTTCTAGTGGCTTTCTGAAAAAATCGTATATCTCTTCTGCCGGAACATCAAAATCCCAGACAACTTCATTCAGTACATTTTTCAATGTCTTCTTCTTTTTTACAATGTCAAGAGCTTTTTTTGGTCCATAGCCAGTAATGCCCCCTGGGTTATAATCAGTGCCTACGAGGATGCCTAAAATTATGAGCTGGTTGCGGCTTATGCCAAGTTTTTCAAGAACATTTTTCAAGAGAATCATTTCTGGCTCGACAGTGATAAGCGCTTTGCCGCGCCTTCTTTTACCTGTTATTGACAAATTCCTGATAAGCCGGGGGCAGCCGAAAAGCAATGAGTCATAGTCCTGTGTCGCAGCAGCGTATGCATCATTTTTCTGCGCAATCAATGAGCATAGAGCTTCTCCTTCAGAAGGTGCTTGTATT
>CAYIKG010000014.1:0-12396 GCA_964363955.1 uncultured archaeon
ATACGCAGTTGTCTGGAATAATCTACAAATTAGACGCAGTTATCGTCTACTACGCCGTCGCAGTCGTCGTCTACGCCGTTGCAAAGCTCTGACGAAGGCGTGACTTCCCCTATGCACGAGCCCCATACGCCTGATGTGCAGGTCTGTGTGCCAGCGTTACATTCGCCAACACCACTTGTGCCAGATGGGCCTGTATAGCAACTTTGCGCAAGACTTTCATCCGTGCTGCCATCGCAGTCGTTGTCGATATTGTCGCATGTTTCTGCGCTCGGGCTTCCTGGCGTGCATGTAGCAACACCACTTATGCACACACCACTTCTCTGGCAAGCACCTGTCCCGCATGTGCTGCCAGTAGGTGTGGCATCTTGTACTGGAACATTGCTACAAATATCTGATACTTCGTTACACGAGTCCTGCGTGCAGATATTAGAATCATCACAGCTTCTTTGTTGGCCGCCAGAACAATCGCCATTAACGCATACATCGCTCACAGTGCAGTACAGGTTGTCATCGCATGCCTGGCCATTTGGCGCTGGCGGATTAGAGCAGACGCCTGAGCTGCACAAATCCTGTGTGCACGGGTCGTTGTCATTGCATTGCGCAGAAGTGAAGCATCCTGGTACTGTCGATGTGGTTGTTGTCGTTGTTGTCGTAGTAGTTGTTGGGAATAATGATTCAAGCGCAGCGCCGTTTATGACAGTGCATTTCGCCTTTGTCTTTGGTATTCCATCAATCTTCAATTCATAGGTAATATCAAAGAAACTGTCCACTGGGATGGGCGCGACACTCACAAGATTCATTGAGAGTATTTCTGTATCTATCGTCATCGGAGCGCTCTGTGCCAGCGTATTACCGTCTTTGTCGCGTACAACAACTGTTGCAGTCTTGCCGATATCCTTCGAGAGGTCAACAGCTACTGCAGCAGTTGGGAAGCCTTCTGATGTGTGGCCTCCGCCAGAACCGCCGCCACTGCTTGGCAGCGTTGTAGTCGTGCTCGATGGTGGATTAATTATAAGCTTGCAGCCGTTTGGCGGCGGGAATATGAATGTCGGTGCAGCAACCACTAGATCACAGTCGGGCTCAAGAAGAATCTTGCTTAGAATGGTGTTTGTATTCGCCCTTATCATCTCGACTCTTATCAATGAAGGAGGATTTGTTATGCTCGTATTCAGCAGAATGTCAACAAAAGGCCGTTGTATCGTATATTGAGGGCTTGTCCAGAGCAATGTATTTGTGTTCTCATCGTAAACTTTGAAAATCACATTTCTAGTAGAAAATTCAAATGTCTTTATCCCTATCTGCAGCGGGCGCGTGCAAGAAATCTCTGTGTGATCCCTTGGTAAGAGATTAAATAATAAATGCGATGCAAGAGCTACTCCAGCAATAGAAATAATAAAGACCGCTATGAGAATCTTTTTGTTGACCACAAACCCACTTTCAGATATTGAAGTGCAATTATTTAAATCTCAAAGCATGGTGGTTATGTAATTGATATGTAATTTTTAGAAAACTGAAAATGCGTAGTAATATTTATAAAGTTGATTTAGTTCAGCTTTATAAATTTTTGTGCAATTCAAAAAAGAATGAGATCGACTGTAATAGGTTCTTACCCAAGGGTTGGTTCTGAGATTGGCGATGGCCTTAGGAGAGAAATAAACAAAGAAAATCCTGATCAAATGCGCATAAGGCAGCTTGAAAAACGTCTTACAGGAGAAGTTGTCTATGAGATGGTTTCTGCAGGAATAGATCTTCCCAATTGTGGATTTGTAGATGTTCACGATGAACTGACGTGGCCATTGCAATATGTACATGGTGTTGAATTCGGCGGGATGGCAAAGATATTCCATACAAACACTCATTATAGAAAAGCTATAGTAAATGGTGAAATTCAAATGGACGGGTCTTTTGTCAGTGGTTTATATGCAACAGCATCAGAAGTTCATCCACAGGTAAAATTAGAACTTCCAGGACCATATACAATGGCAAAGCACTCTGTTCTAGCTGGAGGTCCTTACAAAAATACAAAAGAACTGGCGTATGCATATGCAAGATTATATGGCGAATTATTACAAGGAAAAAACGTCCCTTTTGTTCAGTTTAATGAGCCATCGATAATTGCATATCGCAGACAGCATGATGACATAGGCATTGTGCCATCTTTATACGAAATGATGTTGGATGGTCTAAATGTTCCTGTAGCTGTCTGGACATATTACGGCACATATTCTGCTGAAGCACTAAACATGCTATTCTCATTGCCTGTTTCTGCTGTAGGCATTGATTTTGTCTGGGATCCTGATGCAGCAGGACTGATCAGAAAAATTTCTCCTGACAAAGGAATAGGATTTGGTGTTGTTGATTCTGGCGATCGAGGACAATTAAAAACTGAAGATCCAGACGAGGTTGCAAGAACAGTTAGAGATCTTTCTGGTTACGTAGATTTTGGAAGATCATTCTTGTCGTCTAATGCGACCTTGGAGCACGTGGCAAGAGATTATGCAAGAAGAAAGTTAGCTGTGATAAGCGAAGCAACAAGGAGAGTGAATGAATGATTTTACCATTAACTAGTGTTGGTTCTTTTCCTAAACCTGACTATGTCAAAGGGTCTAGAGGACGATTAGATGATAATAGCAGAAGAGCAACAGAAGATTTTATCAGGCGCCAGGAAGAAATGGGTTTCGATGTCCTTGCGGATGGTGAATTTTACAGAGGAGATATGGCAACTGATTATGCGCGTGCATTGGGACTTCCTGTACCTGAAGAAGGTGGATGGACGAGATCTTATGATAACAGATTCTGGAGAAGAGGAACAGTTGACAGGCCTTTAGAAAGGCCAGGTCCTATGCAAGTAGAGCAATATAAATATGCACAGAGTTTGGCAAGCAGACCTGTAAAAGGAATGCTGACAGGGCCAACCACACTTGCTAACTGGAACTTTGATAATTATTATGGAAATAGAGAAGATCTTGTCTTCGCATGGGCCGATGTTATAAGACAAGAAGCTCTTGCTCTCCAGGAAGCTGGTGCACAATATATTCAGATAGATGAAGCTGCTATTGGAGAAAGATTCTGGGAAGTTCACGATGGTTTATCCAGAGAAGCATTAGAAAGGGTAACACAAGGATTGCACGCATACACGATAGCTCATGTTTGTTATGGTGAATTTGACTTGATCTACCCATATCTAAAATATCTTCCAGTTAACCAAATAGATATAGAGCTGTCTGTTGATCTTGATCTTGGATTGAAAAGATCCAGATTGCTGCAAATGATGAAAGACGATCCTTTGACAAGATACAAAGATGTTGCTGTTGGCGTTATTGATATTAGACCTGACATACAAGTAGAAGATAGAGACACTGTCCGCAGAAGAATCGAAACTGCAATCGATATTCTTGGAAAAGGAATCTGGGTAAAGCCAGACTGCGGATTTAGAACGACAAAGGATATTTATGTATCGTATGGAAAAATGGGAGTGATGAGCAATGTTGTTCGTCAGCTAAGAGAAGAATTGCAATCAACTTAATTTTCTATATTTTTCACAGCGTGCTTTGTGATTCCCAGGTTGCACGACTTGTGCTCTTTGCACCATGCCTCGCATTTTTCTGCCCACTGTCGGTCCTCGTAAACAAAGCCGCATTCCTCGCAAGCATAAAGCAACCTGTCTTTTTCAAGTCTTACCATAAAAATAATTAGTAAATAATTAGTTTATTTATTCTTTTTCACTGTAAACAATCTTTATTCTGTCCAAGTCATACAATGGAATATTTCCATATTCATTACTTTCGACATCATTAACAAAGACAGTTAATGTATGATTCTCATCAGTGCAATATTCAAATATGCACGTGCTGCTAAATGTCTTGTTCCATATCGCAAAGAAATCAGCGAGCACGAACTGGTGCGGGTATGGCGATTCTACGTGAAGCTTGCCGTCGCTTTCGTGCGTATGTATAACGCGCATGCCCTGTGGTGATATGCCAATATTTACAGGGATTAATTGTTTCTCGCCGTTTATTTCTATCTCCACTTGTGGATGAATATGCAGCGATAAGCTTCCAGAGTGCTGTTTTAGATTGAAATTAAACAAGCTGTTGTCCATGCTGCCGGCAACGAGCTCGCCGCCTGGCTGCGCTATAGTGCCTTGATTCGGGAATATGAACACAACAGCGTAAACGACAGCTGCAAGAACAAAAGAAATTCCAAGGACCATCGCAATCATTTTCATCCTTTTACCAGATTTCAGTTTTTTATTCTCCTCTGCCTGCTCCATGAGGCGCTGCTGCTTCTTCTGCTTCTTCAGCTCATGTCTGTCCAGGCTCTGCGCAGCGTGCTTGTCGCGATTGTGCTGCTCTAAGCCTTCTGCTGTCGCGAATTCTCTGTTACATATATCGCATTTTGGCATACTATCACTTGACACTTATTCGAAAAGCTTAAAAACGATTATAGTTATTTCACAATTACATCAAAACTTGCTGTTGTTTCTTTGCTATTAGCAATAAATTGGATCCATAGCCTGTGATTTCCAGATTTATTGAATCTATACAAGAATGAAATAATGTTATTACCGTCAAAATTCTCATCGTGATTGTGATTAAATTCATTAAGTGTTTCGTCTATATCAATCATGTGTGCAGCTGCCCCCAAGAACTTCTCTGTTATAGGCACAGCATTATTGCTGCTATCTGTCACAGTGAATTTTAGCTCGATTTCTTCACCACTTTCTAATTTTTCTGGTTTGATAAATTCAACTTCCAATCTGTTTAGCATGTCCTTCTCTTCTAATTCGATTTCACCCGGTACATTTATGTCGAAATCAACTATATGCTGCATTCCATCGATTGTGAAGTCTATCCATATGCGGTAAGTGCCGGATGCTGAAAATGTATAGGGTACTGTGAGTTTTCCTGGTTCTTTCATCTCCGGGTGCACGTGATCAAAGTATTTCAAATCATCGCGCACAAGCACTACGTGCATTATCTTTTCATGAACTATCTCTAGATCAGAAACAGGCTTGCCAGAGCTTATTTCGTTTATCGCGAACGTCAGAAGCGTTTCTTTTCCTGACTGTACTTCAGGTCTTGTAAAACCAACTTTGTACATATGAATATCAACAGAATCCTTGTTGCCAGCGTGCGCTGTCATGGCATCGTGTGACATCACGTGTCCGCCGCTTTCATCCATATAATTCTTGTAATCTCCCATGCTGCAAAAATGATCCATGTTGTCAGACGGCATGCACCCGGAGCAGATACCACCCCCAATGAACTCACCGTCTCTCATCTCTTCCATTTCCATCCACATGTGACCGTTGATTGTGCAAAGATCTTCAAATTCATTCAAATTATTTTGCTGCGATTGCGATGTGCACGCAGAAACAAAAACAACCCCTAGAATAATAAATATAGTAATAAAATTTCCCTTCATTATTAACACCAGATTAAGCTAACAAATTGTCAAACGTCTTCTTCCAGTCATCTGCAGAATATGTGCTCGCGCCCTTCTCGACAATTACAGCACTCTCATCTAAAGCGTACTTTGTGCTCGTTGTCAATGCATAATAATCTATAATAACCTTGTCATTGCCAGCAGCGAATATCCCAGGCAATTGCTGCGAATTTTTGAAATTTGATATTATTTCCAGCGTTTCTTCTGTATCAACGTCAATTGCGAGAAAATTCACTTTGTTCTCGTAATCTGGGTAGAGTTTCTTAAGGTCATTTAGACTCTCCCTACAGGTACCGCACCAAGTGGCCCAAAAGTAAATTACTGTCGGCTTGTCCTTGAAGTCGTCTAAGGACACGACTTTGTTCTCAGTTGTTGTCACTTGGAAATCAGGAGCTTTGCTACCTGGCTTTGGTCCTGGGTCTAATCTGGCTAAAATGTCTTCTCGAGAAAGCTCTGCTATGTTAGCGGGTTTTTGTGTCTGACTGTTGCTCAAGTTGCTGAATGTCATGAATGCAAAGCCAAGGACAACAGCCATTATGGCAACTACGAATATAATAATAACATGGTCACTTTTCATATTGTTAACCTTTACAATACTTGTAATACATTTATTTAAATGTTATGTTTTGAATATTAAGTTCAATGTTTTTATATATACAAGATTCAGAATAGTTCCATGAAAATAGCAATTCTCATTCTTGCCATTATTATTTTATCTTCTATATTGCTAATTACCCAGAAACAACTATCTGAGCAGGAAAGATTTTATTATAACATTCTTGACAAAGCTTCCAAAGCCGGATTTTCTTTGAACTGTGGTGAATGCAGCGAAATGACCCTTACAGACGTGAAAGGCAATCCATACATATTTTACAAGACCATGAAGTATGACGATTCATTGTTGTTTTTCGAACTCAGAGCCAATCCAGACAAAGAAATCGCGATTGGCATAATCAATGAACGCATCAATGCAAGCAAGGATAAAGAGGACTTTATTTTAACAGATAATCTTTTCAGCTATAGAGAGGATAATGAATACGTTTTCCAGTTGGCAAACGGCAGTTATAACTTTGTGCTGAGAGGGAAAAGGACTTTGGCAGATCTTTTTCTTAAGTCAATAGGTGTTCTGCAAAATTAATTACTTTTGCAAAGTCTTCTTTCTTGCAAACATTGCCACGCTATAAAGTATTAATGCGCCACCAAAGAGCCAGAAAAACAGCATGTAATCCTGCAGCTCTATGAAAGGCACGGCAGCAATTACTATGCCAACATTAAATAACATTAGCTTGCTTGACATATGCTTTCTGTTTTTCCAATACATAGTCAATGTCGGTATCAAAAGCAATACAGCAACTGACCAGAAATATATATTGTACTGTTGCAAAAAAAGCAGAGGCATTCCCACTATTGTTATACCAATAATTGACAGGAGAGCTATGATGCCTAAGCATAGATTATGGCATACTTGCCATCCGCCGAGAAAGCTCAGGCTGCCGGAAACGCCTGAGAACAGGCTGAAAAATTTAGCTTTCGGCCTTTTTGACACTTTCTTTTTCATAAACATCAGTGATTCATCGAAAATTCAGTGATTGAATTCAACTGCTGGCTCAAGTCAGTTTCGTCTCCATAGGAAATTAATATTTTATCCAGATCACTGAATACATATTTTTCCCACTGGTCATTAGGCTTGCCATTCACATAGACTTTAAGAGTCTTCTTTCCGTCGTTGCAGAACTTCTCACCTGTAGGCAAAGACAGGCATTCTTTGTTGAACTCCATGCTGACGCTGTCAAAAAATATCCATAGTGGCACTCCTGTTGCGTGCATATGAATTACATCTCCAGTTTTCTCCAATGAAGGGTCTCCATTATCGCCACTAGACTTATCAACATGAATAAAGCTGCTTGTAATCTTGCTCTGGCCAGACATATCCATTGCTAAAGGTGCGAAGAATGTATTATCTAATGCCTTTCCATTTATGTATATCTTCCAGTCTGCATGGATATGATCACTGCCAAGAATTCCTATTGTCGAGTGCTGATCCATATTGCACTGCAATTGTCCGCCATCCATGCACAGTTGCACATCCATACCGCAGACGTCGCACTTGCCGTCTCCATCTGCATCCATGAGCTTCCTAGCAAGTGTAGCGTCAAAGCTTGTCAGCTTCATTCTTGATGTGCTTTTTGTCATGATGTTTTGCTGGCTTTGTTGATTTGCAGTTACAGCGCCTGATAGATTAAGTAGATAAAATGCTGAAAATATAGAAATAATAATAGCAAACACTACAATACCAATAATAAGCATGTCAGTTTTTTCCATTTTTATAACCACTTTTACAATATTTGTAATGCTTAAATAAATAGCTTTAACATTACATATGAATTACATATTAAGATGTATCTACATTTTCGCCATATGGATGAATGAGCTTCCATCCAACTATCGAGTCATTTCTTCTATATCTCAATGAATAGGAGCCTGCTGTGTGCATGCAGAAATAAAAATTATTGCTAAAAGCAATATCCATCTCATCTATTAAGCTCCTCTTGTCACAACCTGCCCGCTTGTAGTGTTTTTCCATGTTCCCATAGCTTCAGTTGCGCGAAATACGTACCAGCCATCGCTTTCTATGGTGCCCACACCCTGACGAGGATCTATCCACACCTGCTTAAGTGCAGGATATGCGTCTGCATCAAGCGATATGACTGTTGCTGGAATTTTTTCTATCTTATATTTGCTGACAAGATTCTTGCCTTCAGCAGAAGATATGTCCAGTGTCTTCTCTTCATCAAGAACAATGCCAAATGCCTGCGTCAATATCAGCCTGTGCTGCGAAACATTGTAGCATTCTGTGCAAGAATCATCCTTCAGATACGTAACGTCGACAAGACCGGCTACGCTGTTTGTCGTTGCATTGACGTAAGGGGGCCTTGTAACAGCTACTGCGTAATAGCCTCCGCGGTTTACTGCATTTAGCTGCTTGAATAGCTGCGTCATTCCAGGATAAACATCAATGTCATCTGAAATTATGGCAGCAGGTATTGCCTGTACATTATTCTTGCTTATAAGTTGCTTGCCTTCAGCTGAGCTATAGTCAATCGTCTGCTCGTCAACAAATTTCACACCTGCTTGTTTGAAGCTGTTTATGGCAGTTGCAATATCTTGGCACTTTTCGCAATCAGGTGCACTGAGTATTGTAAGCGATACGCGCCCTAGAACGCGCGATTGGCTGACATTGTAGTAAGGCGGTGGCTGATCTGTATAAACTGCAGTTTCGCCAAATGCCTGCCATTTATTGAAAAAACTGGCAACATTTGACTTATTTACCTCACCACCAGCAATGACAGTGGGTAGTTTCTGTATATTATATAGTGCAATTAGTGACTGGCCTTCAGGTGACATTGCGTCCACATTTTTTTCTCCTGTCACATTGATTGCCTGTTTCTTTACGTCTTCTAAAAATTTATTCACATCAAAACAGTCTTGGCACTCGCTTAAAGAAAGTGTTGTGAGCGCAATTTTTGCAGGTCTTGCAGCTTCTTCAGATTCTTTTTTTCTCTCCAGCGCATTTTTCGATATATCAAATATGGCAAACATGTTTATTATGAATATCCCTATTAGGGCAATTATCAGAACAAGCATTATGCTGTCCGTATCCAAGCGTAGTTTGTTTTTTGCCATATTCTCACAATTAACAGAACTTAAAAATAAAAAAAACTCAGCATCCGCCTACCATGCCTGACAGGTCGTCGAGATTGCTTGGCAGGTTTGTCACATGGCCTGTGCCACTACCAGACGATGCTGAGCTGGGTGCTGGTTTTGAAACTACAGCACCTGTACTCAGGGCACTACCCAAGCTAACGAGCTGTATTGCCTGTATGGCTGATACAACCACCAAGACAGCCAAGAAGACTGTCAAAAGGTTTTCTTTGTTCATTAACAACACCTATCTTTCTTTTTCTTTGCCATTTTATTCACCACTATGATTTCATCTATAATGCAAATTTATTTAATCATAATTTTCTACGAAAATTGCGCTCTTATGCCATCAGAGCCGCCGTACCGCAAGCTGCTTGCTGGCATTTGGCCATTGTATACAAGATAATACTCCACCATGCCTTTAGGATACCAGACTGCTTTCCATTTTGTCATCTCACCCATAACTTGCTCATCTGTGTATTCAGGGTAGTTTGCAACAAAGAACTTTGCCATGCCTTGCCATGCTTTGCTATGAGCACAGCCACAGCGATTAATTGTTGTCACCCCAGAAGCTCCGCCGCAGCAGAAGTCACAGGTAAACAAACTCACGATGCGCGACCATCTCTGTTGTTGTTCTGCCGTAAGCTGAATATTATTGCCCACTTGTCTCCATAATTTCTGCGCTGTTAGCGGGTCATCGAAGCTGATGCCTTCAGGTGCATAAAACGGCACGCCTGTAGGCACGACAGCAGCTATTGCATCAGTCGTTGGGTCGCCAGTAGGTGCAAAGCTGTTACCTGCACTTATTGTCTGCCATTCGACAAGATGAACAGTCCTGCCATCCTCGTTTATAACAGGTCCGATTATTGTGCTGCCGCCAGCTCCGCCTGCAAAGGCAAAGCCCGTGATGCTGAGGCCGCCAGGCGAAAATGCCATTAATGCAAAATTGTTTATCACGACCACGAATGCAAATGCAATGAGCATCACACTCAGACGGAAGAACTTTTTATCTTCCTTACTTTCTTTTTTAGGATGGTCTTTATGCTCGTGCTCTAATATTTCTTCATTATGTTCATGTCCTTCATGTTCATGATTTTCTTCTGACATTAATTTACACCTTTACAGCAGTTGTAAGACTTATTACTTATTGTCACTAGTGCTTAAATATATTTGCTTGGGTCGCCAGACATTACCTTTGTGGTGGTCACGTGATTAAGAGGCTTATTTACAATATATGTAAAGCTTAAATAAATGAAAATAGAAAAGAAATTAATATGGTTAAGGTAAGCAAGATAAGCCTCGAGAAAAGGGGTCTTGGAGTTTTAAGCCCGCTAGAAAGCGAAGTTCTCCGTATTTTGTGGAAACAAGAAAATACAAGAGTCCGCGACATTTATAATGTCTTACGAAAGCGCAGAAAAGTTGCTCTAACAAGCATCGCAGTGATACTTGACAGGCTTCACAAAAAAGGCGTTGTAAAAAGACGCGTTGAATCTGGTCTTGGCGGTTATCATTATATTTATTCTTCTAAAGCAGACGAGGCACTATTCGCTGAAAGCGTCATAGATAAGACTGTGAACAAGCTCATTGACAATTATGGATCTGTTGCTGTCACATACTTCAACGAGCGCTTCAGAAAAAAGAAGCTGAGAAACAACTAGGTGATTAAATGGCTATTGGCTGCTTTGCAGGTTTCATCATCGATTATGAAAAAATGTTTCTTGTAGGCACTTCACTGGTTTTTGCAATACTCATGCTTCTGGCCCTCCGAAGGACCCAGTCAACAAAGTATCGTATCGGCCTTATTTACGCCCATTTGTCTTTCCTGTTCTTTCCGTTCACGATTTTCACGACTGATTTCGCGTGCGGTGCCATGTGCGCCCCTTGTGGAGGCACGGACTTGATCGGGTTAGCTCTACTCTCATTGCCGACGACATTGGCTTTCAGCACAGTCGCAGGATTTGTGCTCATACCGACATTCTATGTGCTCACGAACCAGAAGTATGAGATAAAAGATAAGGATGTCAAGAATTTTGTTAAAACACAGTCAAAGAAACTGAATATAAAAGATCCGAAGATTTATGCGATAAACAAACCAAAGCCCATGGCCTTTTCTTTCAGAAGCCACAAGTCAGCCATATTCCTATCTGTCGGTCTTACTGATGTGCTGAATAAAAAAGAGCTGCAGGCAGTGCTTCTGCACGAGCTCGCCCACATAAAAGAGAAGTCTTCTGCACTGAAATTAAGCAATGCGCTAATGCGCGTGTTCTCGCCTTTCTCGAGGCTTGCCAGCTTTCATGACACAGGCAGAGAGGAGCATAAAGCAGATGAACTTGTTGTAAAGGAGCAGAAGACAAGAAAGTATCTCGATTCTGTAAAATCTAAGATAAATGAATTTAGATAGATTCTAAATAATTCCAAGAAATGCGAGCAATATAATAAGCAAAGGCTGGTGCAGAACATAGATAAGCAGCGAGTGCCTTCCAAGAAATGCAAGTTTTTTTATGATATTTGTTTTCGACAAGTCCTTTATTTCAAAATTTCTTTTCCCATTATAATAAAAATTATTTCCGATAGCAAATCCAATAAGCACCAATCCGAACCATGGCAGAAGCGGAAAGTAGTCAACGGTGTAAAAGCCCTGGGGAACAAGGCCTAGCCACAAAAGCCAAGAGAAATCCATTTTTATTGTATTGATGTAAAATCCAAAAAAAAGTAAAATTAAGCCAATAAAAAAATTCCACTTATTGAACTTGAAAAAAATTGGGGCTATGATTATTGACAATCCTATCAGATGCAATATTCCAAATACAACAAAGCCGCTGCCAAGATAAAGCCACGTAGCTGCTGTAGCAAGCATGCCGAGCAAGAAAATAAATATACCTCTTTTAAGATAGTGATTATATTTTCTTTTTCTACTAATGCTAATGCTTAGAGAAATACCAACTAAAAAGATAAACATCCCTGCAATCATGCGCGGAAAGAGCCACCAGTAAAGCCAATCAGCGCTTAATTTGTAGATGCCAAGGAAACTTAATGCAAAGGAATAGTTGAATACCAGCATGAGAAGTACTGCAAATCCGCGCAGCGCATCGATTTCCCAGAAACGTTTCATCATAATTATTTTGAATGCAATTCATTTAAGTTTCCTGTCAAAAATTGGTGTGAAAATATTCATCACAATCAGTGCAGATAGCAGGAAATCTGTTGGAAGGGATAGTATCAAAGATGCAAGGATTGCAGTGCCTA
>CAYIKG010000015.1:0-11866 GCA_964363955.1 uncultured archaeon
TTTTATTTTATCAATTGTTTTCAATACGTCGTTTCTGTTTTTACATGCTTCTACATGGAAAATAAACATGGAACAATAATTTTTTATTTTGTCTATAAAGTTCCATGGTTCAATAACCATCATATGAGCTTCAGAATCGATATCTGCAATATCCATTACCTTTTCCATCACACTCGGGCTGAACCAATTAATCGTGCTGTTCAGATTGTATTTTCCATCCATCATATCCCATTGAATTGTGTCAACACCTGCTGCCTCAAGCTTTGGAAGTATTTCCATAATCCTTTCTAAAGACATCTCATTCTCATTTCTGCTCAAGAATGATACTGCGACCCTCATTTTATTCATCCAACTTGTTTATCCTGCGCACACGGCGCTCATTGTCATCAAATAGAACTTCCAGCCACGTGTTCACTATTTCTATAGCTGTTTTTTCATCTGTGTAATCAGCACCCAAGCTTAGAACATTTATATTATCGTGAAATCTACCGCTTTTTGCAGTATCTACGTCATAGCAAGTTGCAGCACGTACGTGCTTTAACCTGTTTGCAGCTATGCTCATTCCAATACCATTTCTGCAAAACAAAATGCCCCTCTCGTTCTCACCAGTGCTTACTGCAATAGCAACCTTTTTTGCAAAATCAGGATAATCTACTGGATTGGTGCTTGATGTACCAAAGTCATGTACAGAATGACCTTTGTCCAGGAGATATTTTTTTATTTTTTCTTTCAAGTCAAATCCACCGTGATCTGCAGCAATTGCTATTCTCATTTCAATTCCTCCATGGCTTTCTTGAATTGCACTTCATCCGGAGCAATGCCATGCCATTCATGCTTGTTTTCCATAAATGACACACCTTTACCTTTAACAGTATCCGCGATTATAACTTTTGGCTTACTGATTTTTTCATCCAGCGCTCTCAAAATTTCTGATATGTTATGACCATCTACGTGCAGTACTGCCCAGCCAAAGCTTTTCCATTTTTCTTCCAATGGCTCTAATTTCATTATATTCTCTGTGAAACCTGTCTGCTGGACATGGTTTCTATCTATGATAGCTGTAACATTGCTTAGATTATAATTTGCTGCACTCATGGCAGCTTCCCATATATTGCCTTCTTGAAGCTCGCCATCGCCAAGAAGCACATAAACATTATACTTTTTTTTGTCCAGCTTCGCAGAAATGGCCATACCATTCGCAATCGCAAGACCCATGCCCAAAGATCCTGTGGACGCATCAATGCCAGGTGTATACATACTCGCATGCCCTTGAAGGCGTGAACCTAATTTACGCAATGTTTTCAGTTCTTCTGTCGGAAAGAAGCCAGCCTCTGCAAGCACAGCATACAACGCAGGTGCTGCGTGGCCCTTCGAAAGAATAAATCGATCCCTGTCTGGCCACATAGGATTTTCTGGATCGTATTTCATCTTGTTGAAATAAAGAGAGACCAATATTTCGACGCAAGAAAGTGAACCACCTGGGTGACCTGACTTTGCCTCATATATCATTTCTATTATACGGCGCCTAATGATTTTTGCTATTCCTTTTAGCTCAGCTGCATCGATTATTTTTTTGCTCATAGATTCCATAAATAAACAATTTATTTAAACCTCACATGTGTTTTTATGGTTTTTAAATAACATTTCATACTATTTCATACTCATGGTAGAACGCATAACCATAACAATAAAAAAAGAATTGCTTAAAAAGGTAGATAACATAATAGATGGCAAGGCAATAAAAAACAGAAGCCATGCCATAGAACAACTTATTCTAAGATCCTCAACAATAGATACAGCCATCATACTTTCTGGTGGCAAGGCACGGATAGATGGGGAAATTGTACCAAAGGCTCTTATAAAAATTCATGGGTCAACTGTACTTGATTACCATATAAACATGCTGAAGAAAAACGATATAAAAAATATCTTCGTTTCGACTGACTCGAAGGAAACGAAAAACTATATTGATAAAAGAAATATCATAGGCGTAGAGTGCATCTTCGAAAAAAATCCACTCGGAACAGCGGGCCCAATGAAACTTTCGAAAAATAAAATAAGAAATACGTTTGTTGCAGTTAACGTAGACACACTCATGGACCCTGATATAAATTCTGTATATGATTTTCACCTAAAGCAAGGAACCATAGCGACAGTCGTATTAGCCACAACGGATAGACCATCTTTATTTGGCGTTGTACGTATGCACGGTAATCTTATTACAGATTTTGAAGAAAAACCAAAGATAAAAGAGGCCAGACTTTTCAACTCAGGTCTTTGCGTATTTGAGCCAGACGTGATGAAATACATCAAAGGGCGGATGATGATAGAAGAATTGTTTAAACAACTGGTAAAGGATAGGCAACTTTCTGGATTTGTTTATGACGGCGCTGTTCTTGATGTGGGCACACAGGAAGGATATAAAAAATCAAAATCGTGGAAATATAAGCAACCCAAAACAAATTGATTCATGAGAATAATCAAAAATATTGACGATGAATTTATTTCTAAAACAACTAATAATTTGGTATTCTACGTAGGCGACATTCTAAATTCTCTGGAAATAAATTTAGGCGATGAAGATTACGTATTAATGGAAAATAGAAGGGCTGTGGTATCTATAGACAAGAATAACAAGTTTATAACAGAAAACAATAAAGAATGCGTCGAGATATTGATAGCAAAAAGAATATTATCTTTAAGATTCTATAGCCCATTGTCAGACATCCTCGCGGACAGGGAAATCGTAAGAATAGGATTATCAAAAAAATTATTTTATTACTACTATATTTTGCTCTCTTCACCAAGAAAAATAAAAAACATCGAGGATTTTTTGCAGATAAACATACCATGGATCAGCTTCTACCCGTATAACAAGAATTATTCTGAATATCTAAAAGACCTTCTGCATAGTTTCGATTATCAAAAAGAATTTGAATCATCTGCAGAAAAATTATTTTCTTTATTAAAGAAAAACCTATATACAGATAAGGCGATAAAAGAAGCTGAAGCAGAATGGTTATTATGCAGATAATAAAGTATAAATGGGAAAATTTTCATCCAGTGCTTATTGTGAATAATGGTAACATTGGCAAAATACGTTTGTTTGAAACGAATATAAATTTTTCTATCGGGAAAAAACGGTGTATAGGTTCTTTTGTAAAAGGCTCATATAAAGAATGTCCGAAAAACACAGAAATTAAATTTGGTTATCATTGCAACGAATGCAGACTTGGTGACGATTTCTTTTTATGCGTACAGTGCGACGGCAGCGAGTGCATAAACAAGAAGCGCCGGCAAGATTGTGAAGAAGAGCAATATTTTATCTATTTGGCTGCGTTTGATTCATTGCTGAAAGTAGGAATTTCTTTGGATCGCAGAATAATAGAAAGACTTGTTGAGCAAGGTGCAGATTTTGGGGCTAAGATAGCTGTTGTAAAAGACGGGAAAACAGCACGCCTTATAGAACAGAAGATAAAAAATGATCTTGACGTAGCAGACAGGATATTTGGTGAAGATAAGTACAAAAGACTTTTTTGCGACCCGAACAGAGCTGCCGCAGCATTGTACAAAGCAATCGTCAAGATCAGGGACAGTGATGTTTCTCAATATTTAATCTACCCTGAAATATTTGACATGAGAAAACACTACAAATTGCAGAATGTCACAATACACCCGGACAGCATGGACATAGACAGCGGAACAAAAATAAATGGCAAGGCAATTGCAGCAAAAGGCAACATAGTTATTTTCCAAAATGACACAGGACCATTTGCAATAAATGCCCACAGGCTCATTGGACGGGAGATAGAAGTTAATGTTTAATAACTTTCTGTGATATAGTACATGGTATTATGCACGAAGAGTTACTTTGGAGAAATTTACTTGATTCTTTACAACCTTATGAGAGAAAAGCAGATGCTGCTCTTGATGAATATAATAGAGCGGTAGCTAGTGCTGGGGAGTGTAGATCAAAATACAGCGAAGCAGCAGCCACCAAAGTTGGCTTGAGAGAACGTATCGGATTTTTTGGTGGAGAGAGGCATCGTGCAAGAAGACTTAGAGAAATTGAAGAAGAATATGATGGCTACGCAGCTGCAGCTAACGAAGCAAGTGCAAGATACTCAGGTGTTTCAGGCCAAATGGAGGATATACTTTCGTCTCAAATGTTAGACGAGTCTGGATTTAGAAGGATACCGAAATTGTGGGACATAGGTTTAGCAGGATACTTAGGAAAAGTAGCTTATAGTCTCGCAAAATATTTTGGCCTACCTGTGGAAGAGGCTGTTGAAGCTAGGGTGCAGTTTACAGAAAGATCAATGTTTTATGCAGTCAAAGGTCCTTACAGAGGACTTCCCCTCAAAGGTGGAACCAGGTCTGAGGCAACTAGTTTACTTTCGCGTACAGACGGCAGAACACAAATTTATGTTTTCCTCGCGCCCTTTACGGGAGTACCACCAAAATATGTTTTGGCGACTACTCGTAAAATGCATGAGACTGGGCACTCATTATTTTATGGCGAAAGCCCGAAAAAAGATTTTAGGAGGTTCCATTTATGTCTTGCAGCACACGTAATTAATCACGAGACAGGACATTTATTTGGTAAGTTTTATCGTGCGCTAAATGGAATTGCAGAGCCAGAGCAAAGCGGTGATCCTTATATAGTGGCACTTGACGAATCTGCGTGCGGATTTTATGCTGATGAAGTATGGCCATTAGAAAAAAAGCCTGCCGATGTCTTTCGTGCGTTTCCTGGAGTTCCGAAAGATGCCCAATGCGATGCTTTTTCTCCAGATTCTTGGAGGAGAGTTATCCAGAGAGTTGGAGAAGAACCTGCACACAAAATGTTTTTACACGGAGACTATACACGACTATCTGGGAGAGAGGATCTTACACCCGCTTTAGCTGAAGAGTTGCGTAAGTTTGAAGGTTACACTGATGCCGAAATGATGCAGCATATCAGAATACAGTAGTAATTATCAGGCGCTCTTCTTTTTCTCGTATATTCTTATTGAATTCATGGATATTGTCACAGGTATTGGTATTGCAGCTTCTAGGAATTCTACAGTCACTTCGTTTTTTGTGTCATCGATACGTGTTACTTTTCCCCTCTCGCCTTTGAAAGGGCTGCCAATAATTTCAACTATATCGCCTAACCGTACCTCCATTTCCATTTTTTCAGGGATCATAAATCTTTCAAGTTGTATTACAGGTACGGGCTTGCTTATCAGACCTCTTACATGAGGTATGCCTTTTGTTGCAACTTCTATATCATTTATCTCGCCTTCAATAAAAATATATCCACGTATTTCTTCAGTATATAGCAATGATTTCACAGGAATGGCGTTTCTTGATATTTTCGCAGATACAGTTTCAAGTACAGAATGTTCTCTTCCAGATGTTGTTCTTATTGTTGCTATCATAATACCCCACGCTCCGCGTGTCGTATCCCATATTATATTTAATAAACTTTCTAAAAATTTAAATCCCAGCGCCTGCCGTAAGCAACTGAACTATTAAAAAAATAATAAACCCGATAACGCCTATTATGATAATTCCAATCCCAGTTATCTTTAAGCTCTGCCTGAATTCATACTTATCCGGCTTACTTGATATAAGTAAAACACGTCTTATTCTCTCGATTATACCCATATGCATTCACTATATTTTATAAGAAAATTCAGTCAACAACATCAATACCAAGTATACGTTCTATATCCTTCTTTTTTTCTTTAGCATCTGCTTTAGGCAATGACAGTCTTGGTGAACTGGCACCTGTGACAATGACCATTGTTCTAACAGAGTCTCCCAATTCTTTCAATATCTGTGCTCCCCATATAATTTTTGCATCTGGGCTTAGCTTGTTCGCAACAGTTTCAACAATCTCTTGGCACTCACGTATTGTTATATCCAAACCACCAGAGATGTTTATCAAAGCGCCCTTTGCGCCATCAATTTTAATATCAAGTAACGGGTTGCTCAATGCACGTTCAGCTGATTCAAGAGCTCTATTTTCACCTTCGCTGTCGCCTATTCCAACCATTGCAAGACCGCCATTATTCATAATAGCACGTACATCTGCAAAATCCAAGTTTACTAATCCAGGCCTTGTTATCAGCTCTGTAACACCTTTTACTGAATTTACAAGTATTTCATCTGCAACCTTGAATGCAGTTGTTATTGAAACATCAGGCACTATTTCCAAAAGTTTATCATTCGGTATGACAATGAGCGTATCAACCATTGACCTGAGCTTGTCAAGACCCTCTCTTGCATTGAGCATCCTATGCCTTCCTTCCATCGTGAATGGAAGCGTGACTATACCAACAGTAAGAGCTCCAGATTTTTTTGCAATCTCAGCAACAACAGGTGAAGCGCCAGTACCAGTGCCACCACCAAGGCCACACGTAACAAAAACCATGTCAGAACCTTGGAGAATTTTTTTGACATTTGGCTTGCTTTCTTTTGCTGATTCAGCTCCAATGCGAGGGTCAGAACCTGCTCCAAGACCCCCGGTCATTTCTTTACCAATGAGCATTTTGACATCTGCATCTGTATAAAGCAAGTCTTGTGCATCAGTATTCACAGCAACAGTTTCTGCGCCAACAATCCCTACCTGCATTAAACGGGATATTGTATTGCCACCAGCGCCTCCACAGCCAACTACCTTTATTACAGCTTTCTTGGCTTCTAGAAGCTTCCTCAATTCTTCATCCTGCGACTGCGATGATTCCTTTGTCAAAACTCCCACAAAACCACCTAAATCAATAAAATTATATAGACTGCTTGTAAATTAAGTTTTTAAATAGATACTAAGCTTGGAACACCTCAGTAAATTTGACCTTTTTTATGACATTATCACCAGCTTTTACATACTCGGTTATAAGTTGACTTACCCTTTTTTTTAACTCTACAGGCAATGTTTGTGTCTCTACTTCTGCTTCATCTTCAGAAAGCTTAATTTCAGCCTTGTTTATACCAAAGAATTCCAATATAGAAAGAATCTTCTGCTTAGGCTCTTCGATTTTCTCAACAACTTCAAGCTCATATTTCAAGGTTTTGCCGGCCAATGGATTGTTGAAATCAACCATAATGCGACCAGAACTTACAGATTGAATCCGGCCTTTAATACCAGAAAAATCTACAACCATACCTTGCCTTGGCTCTATATTGTTTTGCTTAAACACCTTGTTTGGCACTACGCGCACAAACTTTGGATTGCGTTGGCCAAAGCCGTCTTCTGGCTTCACTTCAAATGTCTTTTTATCCCCAACATCCATTGAAAGTACTGCGTTATCGATGCCTTTGATAATAAATCCAGCGCCTAAAATTATTGGTACAGGCTTATACGGTACATTAGGATTGTAAATATTCTCCTTTTTTGCCATATCTTCGTACGTAAGATCAAATATCTCTTCACTTTCAAGACGGCCAATGTAGTTTATCCGAACAAAATCCCCCTTTTGCATCATACCACTCAGCATTAATAATTACCTATTAAAACGCTTCCGAAAGCTTTTAAAGATTTGCTACTTACTAGTGAGTGATAGGGATGTTCCACGAAAAAAATATCAAAGAATGGAAAATACTTCTCGGCGAAGAAGATGAGAAAAAGCTCAACGATCTTATAAAAAACGTCGCAAAATACAGGGACGCATATTCAAAATCTGATAATATAAAAATATCTCAGCTTTGGTGCGCATTGCTTGAAATGAAAAAAGAACAGGAACAGCTTGAGGCAAGGCTTGCGCGATTGGAAGATATATTCCGCCTTGCCGGGCAACGCATGCGCGAAACACAAGAGATAAAAGAAAGCTTAGAGAAGTTCTGATTGTAAGTGAAAATATGAAAATTTCATATGCAAGATTCTTATCAGAATACCCTATTACTATTATAGGATCTACGATAGGAGGTCTGGCAGCATATGTTTGTATAGACAGTGCACAAGATGGATACATTCTTTACTCTTCTATTATGGGCAGTATTGCTGGAATTTCTCTCATCACTTCATTTGTAGGGTCTGTTATTGAACGTAACGAACATAAATAAAACAAATCACTGACCTGTATAGAGATTTATTATAAAGTCAATGCCGTAAAGTCCTGCATAGGCAAGCATGAGACCAAGAAGCACCTTTCCTATTAGTGTGGCAATGAAAAACTTTTTTATATCGTATCTTATTGCGCCACAGTAAAGACCGATGATATCGTCGGGTAGAGGTGTTATTGCAAATATAAATATTATAACAGGTCCCCATCTACCTTTAAACCATTTGTGGAGACTTTGTAATAAATTTCTTTCCTTCTTAATTTTCTTTTTTCTTTGTTTTTTTAACTTCAAAATCCCAAGTGCAACTCCATAGGCAGTTAATTCACCAATGGCTGCACCAAGACCTGCAAGAATGCCAACAAAAAACGGGTTCAGCAATTTTCCTGCGAGTATGACAAAGAGGAAAGACGGTACCGGCAATAATATTGATGCAGAGCCAATAAGAGATCCAAGAAACACGCCAACATAGCCAAATGTGTCAACAAGACCTATGAGAAAATCAAGAACCATTTTAATAATTTATCTAATTGCTTTAAATTCGGTAGACTTATTCTATAAACATCCCTAGCTTAGCAGGTGAGGATTGCCTAGCTTTTTTATGATCGCTTTTTTCAGACACGATGATTTCTAATTTGCATTGCGTCTCTGTTTCAATAAAATCTCTTGCTTCTTCTAGCAAGACTATCTGACTTTCTCTGCTGATAACCTCTGAAAGCTCGCCTTTTTTCTTGTACAGTGCCTGAATAAAGATTATTGTTGAATCAGAATAATTTTTTGTCGACATGATGTCCTTTGTTATTTCATTTATTTGCTTGTTCTTGTTTTTTAGAACATAGTCGTATACATCAAACTTCCAATCTTCAGCAACAAAAACACTTAGCTTCTTTGGCTTTATCTTTGCGATATTCTTTATTTCCTCAAAATCACGAATTAATGAAGATATGAAGACCTCTCCAGATTCAGCTTCATTATTTACTGCTTTCTTGTCTTGTTTCGGCCATTCAGAAAGTGCAGCAAAACCCTTTTTGCCGAGTAGTGCACGCAGTTCTTCAGCTACATGTGGTAATACAGGCGTAAGCATGCTAACAATCAATGAAATTGACTCAGATAAAACTTTTTTATCCGCACCTTTAAAACCACCACACCGTTTTATGTACCATTTTAATGCGTTTGTTGTCGCAAAAAATGCATTCTGTACAGATGTTCTGAAACGCATATGCTCATAATTTTCTTTCACAATTTCTATTTGTCTGTTTATTACGGATCTTAGATACAGGTCTATGTTTCTTTCTTTTGTCACTTTAGCTTTTTTCATTTGTTTTATCAAATCAAAGAGAAACTCGATTCTAGACTGATACGCTTTTATATTCTCACTTCTCCAATCCGCGTCATCGATGCCTTCTGAGGAGGTAATAATATTTATCCTTACAAGGTCTGAGCCACTTTGCTCGATCAAGTTGCGCAAAGGGATTATGTTGCCCTTACTCTTGCTCATCTTCTCACCTTCAACATTGACAAAGCCGTTCACACCAATTGCTTTGGGCCAGAATTCTTCTGGCCATATGGCCGTGTGATGAAACAAATAGAACGTAAGATGATTTTGTATAAGATCCTTGCCGCTGTTGCGCATATCCACTGGATAAAAGTATTCAAATTCTTTTTTCATTTCATTTACTATTTTGCTAGATATTTTGTTTTCTCTGCTTAGTCTGTCAACATTTCCAATTCCCAGAAAAATGTAATCAAACAAATTGTCGCTAAGCTGCTCTATTCTGATTTTGTGCTTATTGATTATTCTTGAAATTGTATAATAAGCCATGTATATTGTCGAGTCGCTGAGGGTCTCGACGATCCAGCTCTTGTCCCACGGTAGTGGTGTGCCCAACCCACCCTTTCTTGTACACGCCTTGTCTTTTAACCAGTCAATTGTATTAAGGAAATTGGTTCTGGCTTCTTCTGGATGCACTGTCATTTTTTTCAGACACTTTTTAGCTAGGTTTTTCCATTTTTCATCTGAGAATTTCAGAAACCACTGGTTCTCAAGTATTTTTACGTGGCACCGTGTTGTGCACCGGCAAATGACCTTTTCAGAGTCCCATAAAATATCTGCTGCGTGGCGTTCTATGAAATCAATTGAAAGCTTCTCTTTGCATTCATTGACACGCAAGCCATCGTACTCCCCAGCATTTCTTAAAACACCTTTATGGAACTCTTTCTTGTATATTTCTGAAGTTGCTTTATCCAGTTTATCCTTTTGGTTAAGCGACGTTATTTTCATCTGGTCGCATATCTCTATTGCCGGGTATTCTCCAAGTCCGGATGTGAAAATTACAGAGATTGGTTTCAGTTCGTCTTTATTTGTATTGTAATTTTCCAATTTTTCTGAACCAATGAGCTCTTTCAATGCAATCCAGTCATAAGGCGCATGACTTGGCACAGACATCACAATGCCTGTAGAAGAATCAAGATCAACAAAATATCCAGGAAGAATTGGCACATTTCTCTTTGTTATTGGATTCGTGCATTTTTTACCAAGCAGCTCACTGCCTTTTATTTTCCCAATAATCTCCACTTTTTTGAGCTGGTCGCTGAGCATCACCGCAGCCCTGTCTGATAAAAGCCATATCTCATCATCTACCTGTGCTTTTACATATTCAGCATCTGGATGAAGCCACACATTTGTTACACCGTATATTGTTTCAGGTCTGAGCGTTGCCGCAGGTAAAATCAAGCCATCCATCTGGAATTTAAGCAGAATGTAATCTACTGGTGACTCACCTTCGCCTTCTAAACGGTCATGGTCACCAGTAGGACTTTTATCATGAGGACACCATATGACGGGGTGCGTGCCTTGCGTAACATAACCCTTTTTCTTTAGTGTGTTGTACTGCCACTCTACGAATCTCGAGTACGCTGGTGTGAGCGTTGTTGTAACAAACGTTCGCCTCCAGTCTATTGAAAAGCCTGCCAAACTCAGATCTTCAACCCAGCGTTTTATCCAGAAGTCAACAACATATTTTATATCTTTTTTGAAGCGATCGATATCCTTGCTACTTGCGCCAAAATCCTTGAACGTGCTTATTTGAACAGGGTCATTTTTATTAAGCCTTTCAATGGTACCTACTATGGGTTCACCTGTCGCGTGAAAGCCCTGGGGGTAAAGCACATTGAAGCCTTGCATACGCTTAAATCTTGCATAACAATCAGTCCTGAATGCACTGTAGCTATGCCCAACGTGCGGAGCACCATTAACATACGGGTATGGAAATGTTATAAAAAATTTCTTTTTCTTACCAACATTTGCTTCGAATATTTTGGCCTTTGACCACCTAGCTTGCCATTTTTTTTCTATACCTCTGAAATTTATTTTCATTATATTTCACTTTGAAACGTTGTATGGGCGCGACGGGAATTTCGGCACTTTTCTTTTCCAGGGTTTTCTTTTTCTAAAAGAAAAGCCTTTCGAACCCGCGACCCCTTGCTTAGAAGGCAAGTGCTCTATTTGCTCAAGCCTTCCAAAAGCCTACCAAGCTGAGCTACGCGCCCTCATCTTATCAAATTTGATTTCACATTTAAATATAGCACATCAATAAATAATTTAGTTTGGTGTGCTGCGTGACTCGTATTATAGTTTGTGCTTCAGGGAAAGGAGGTGTAGGCAAAACCACGCTCGTAGCAAATCTAGGTCTTGCTTTGGTTGAATTAAAAAAGGACGTTATCGCAGTTGATGCAAACTTAACTACGCCAAACCTTGGTTTGCACTTGGGCATTCCTTTATATCCAATAACGCTTCACGACGTTGTCAAAGGTAAGGCAA
>CAYIKG010000016.1:0-11832 GCA_964363955.1 uncultured archaeon
AGTGCTTGGCGTCTGTATTTACTGCCATTGTTGTAGCGCCTTTGATGCCCATATCATTCAACGTTGTTATGGTATTGTTTCCTGCGCCACCAGCGCCAATGGCAAGTATTCTGGCTTTATGAGCAACAAAATCTCCTTTTACATTGCTAAAATCATACCCCTCGGACATATTTCTCATCTCTCTAGACTATATTTTGCACCAGCGAAATACCTTTTAAGTGCAGGAATTATAGTCTCTATAGTCCAAGAGCATCTATTCACAGAAGTAGATGTTTCAAATTCCAATCAACTAGCGATTGTCCAGATCGCAATAATGTATTAGCACGTTGTCCAGGCGTGTAATGTTAATTTCTTATTATCTTTACTTTTAAGCTATTTAGGTGCTGGAGTATATAAGTTAAATTAACGAGTGGTTTGGCTTTGCACAGAGGAAATTTAACGTTTAATGGCTGTTTCTGAGGGATTCCGGGATAGTAGAATAAGTTGCACAAAAACACGCATTCAGCCCTCTAATAGTCCTCCGATTATCTGGATATTCTACTAAATAAATGTTTATAAGTATTTGCATGTTAACATCAAGTAGTAGCATATGAAAAACTGAGAAGTTTTTATTATGCTATGTTATAGTTAACCAAATAAAGAAACAGGATATAATTTGGTTTACTATATGTGACCAACTTGTATAATACATAAAATATTAAGTTGGTCAGCTATAAATAAGGAGGAGTATAAATGGGAAGATTCGACAATAGGGACAATTTCCGAAGAGACTTTGGACCTAGAGAAATGCATAAAGCAACCTGCTCTGAGTGCGGCAATGAATGTGAAGTTCCATTCAAGCCTACAGAAGGCAAGGCAGTTTATTGCAGAGATTGCTACGCAAAAAGAAGAAAGTTCTAACTTAATTCTTTGAGTATAGTGTATGTTGGTTTTTATTTTTTATCTATTTTTCAATAATGATTGTATGTCTTAAAAAGGTTCCTTTGACAGACCCCAGAGATAATTATATTCACTACTATTCTATAACAAAACCCTGTGAGCAAAGGCATTAAAGCTAATCTTAAGAAAAAATCTCTATGAAGCTGAAGAAAAAGGGAGTTTCGACAATGATGTGGGCCATTATAGCCATCGTTATCATAATAGTAGTGGTGGCCTTCCTGATGTTGCGTGGTTAGCAATTAATCAGAAAAAAGATGGAAAGTAATCTTAGCTATTTATTTGTTGGAACGAATAAAAGTGTATGAAGATCTGGATAACTATTTTTTTGATAATTACAATGCTCGTTATATTTGCTTATGAACTTGTTTTTGTTTCAGATATCGAGGCATTTTTTGATCAGTATGGCTTTTCAGGCGCCAACCTGGTCACAAGGCCTTACGTCCTTATAACATCGATATTCCTTCACGGCAGCTTTGCGCACTTGATCTCCAATTTACTGACATTATTATTCTTTGGTTCAGCTATTGAATCAGAGCTTGGAAAGAAAAAGATGCTTGCCATTTTTTTCATCGGTGCGTTTGTCGGCGACATATTCTCGTTATTTATTTATCCATTTGATGCAATAGCCATCGGCGCTTCTGCAGGAATCTTTGCTTTGATCGGGGCAGCTATTTTTGTCAAGCCATTTGACCTTTCGTTCTATCCTCTGCTCGTGCCCGTGCCACTGGCTTTTCTTGGAATCTTGTATGCAGTTTTCAATGCATACGGGTTCATCTCAGGGCCAAGCAATATATCTTACATAGCACATTTCGGCGGCATGCTCGTTGGCGTTTTTTATGGTATCAGGCGCGAGGGCTGGAAGCGCAGCTTCCTCATTGTTTCGCTCATGTTGCTAATACTGATCAGCATTCCGATTATATTGGATGCGATCAAGGCGAGTTTGTGATGAAATTATATAAACCAACGTTGACAAATAGACAAATTCTTCTTCGGTGAATATTTTGGAAAAAAGACAGATAGAGATAAAATTGCTGAAGCCTGGCGGATTTGTCATAATCGACGATGTTCCGTGCCGTGTCGACAATGTGCAGATATCAAAGCCGGGTAAACACGGCGGTGCAAAAGCGAGGCTTTCGGCAGTGGGGTTGTTCGATAATCAGAAAAGAATAATAGTCAAGCCAGGTGATGCGCGCGTTGACGTTCCGGTTATAGAAAAAAAGAACATGCAGGTAATAGCAATAATTGGCAACAATGTCCAATTGATGGATCTGCAGGATTACAGCACAAGGGAGATTGCAGTTCCAGAAGAACTAAAAGGCCAATTAACCGAAGGCGACGAAGTTCTTGTGTGGCAGTTCGGCTCGTATATTATGATAAAGGGTAAGAGATAGGGGTTTCTAATCTTGCTTTATATGCTCTAAGGAACTCACTTGCACATTTTTTAGCAGCAAGACTATTGGGATACAACTCTATTTGTCCATCGTAACTGCGAAAACCAATAAGATCAGCAACGGATAGTACACTCGTTATTGCCTCTCTAAAATCTTCTAAAACATATTGCATTTCTATACCTTCTTCTTGCAAGCTGATAGACAGCATAGTTCCAGAAAAATTCACATGTCCTATCTCATAGCCGATATCAGGAACAGCTTGAGCAAGAATTTCCATGGCGTGTCTCCTAGCATCTTTAAAACTGCCTTTGTAGGCAATCCGAAGATCATATTGAAGACCGGCTCTTAAAACATCCATTAAAGTTGCATCAGGATGTTTCATTAAATAGTCAAGAACCCTCTGCTTTCTATGGTCTTCGCTTAATCTTACCATCTTATACAGATGTTTAATAAATTCTTAAATCTTCCATCTAATTTTTATCAATGAAGCTCATTGTTGGCATTGATCCAGGTCTGAATGCAGGTATTGCGTGCATTAACATAGAATCAGGTGCAGCAAAAACATACACAATGAGGAATGCTTCAATCGGCGATATGTGTGATTACTTATCAGGCCAGGGCGAACCGATTGTTGTGGCGAGTGATGTAAAGCATGTTCCAAGGACCGTGAAGAAAATAGCAGCCGCGTTCAATGCACGTCTTTTCTATTCCCAATTGAGCGTGAAAGAAAAAAGACAGACTACAAAAAACATAAATTACAACAATATCCATGAAAGGGACGCCCTCGCAGCTGCTATAAGCGCTAAAAAATTCTTTTCACCTATGTTTGAGAAAATAGACAATGTGCTTGAAAGAAAAGGCTTTGCGCATCTAAACACAAGCATCAAGGAGCTTTTGATAAAACGGCAAGCAGGCAATATAGAATCGGCGATAAGAAAACTGATGCCGATTAAGGTTGAAAAGAAAAGGCGAATAAGAATCGAAGTTCCGAAACCTGTAATAATAAAAGAATCTAGCTTTCTTGAATCGAAACTGCTGGAAAAAGATAATGAAATTGCTGAATTGAAGAAGGACATCGCAATATTGCGCAGCAAGAACATGGACAAGACAATAGAAACCATGAGAAAGGTCATGGATGGTCTACGCAAAACAATAAATGAAAAAGACAGGGAGCTGGCTTCTTTGAAAAATCTGCTTACAGAGGGATTTGAAATTATAATGCCCTTTAAGGAAAACGAGGACATGAAAGACAAGATTGTTCTTGCAGAAGGAAGCACGAAAATGCTGGGCAATACAAAGCCAAGAGCCATTATTTCTGAAGAACGTTTTCCAGCAAACGCGCCAGTTATAAAGAAAGCAGACATCGACCTGATCAGGATTGATAATCTTATTGTTGCAGAGAAAAAGAAACTGGAAGATCTGATCGAAAAGGAAAGCTTTTTACAATACCTAGAAAAATATAAGCACAGGTATGAGAAAGCACGTTAGAGCAAAGAGAAAAAAAACTGAAAATGAAATAATTAAATTGCTGAGATTCTTGATAAAATTCAATCTTTTTGCAATCCCGCTTTATGCTATAATCATTTCTGGCTTTACGTGGCCGTCTTTGATGCAGCTTACAAATGACATTTCCTTATTTGCATTAAGACTTGCCGACGTGGATGCATCGATGATCAATGGCTTTATAGTTATTCCAGTCGAAAACGGCAATTTTGCTGCCACCGTTTCCTGGGACAGCACCGGGTGGAAGAGTATGTTGGCATTCTTTGCACTTATCTTTGCAACAGAATTCCCTCTAAGAAAAAAGATGATAGGTCTTTTATTCATACCACTTATTTATTTGGTCAATGTTCTGCGCATTGTCTTTGTGCTATTTTTTGTCAATAAATATGGCGTTTTATACTACGACTTTCTTCATGCTACATTATGGAGCTGGGGGCTCATAGCCGCTGTATTGGTACTATGGTTTATCTGGATGAAATACGCAAAATAAAATATATATACCAGCTTTAGAGAATTAATACTATGCCAAAATTAACATTGAAGGATATTGATGATAGACTAGGAAAGCTTGAAGACAAGATGAAATCTGGCTTCTTGGAAGCAGAAAAAAGACTTGCCTCTTTTGAATCATTAAAGCCAGGTGTTTTTGAAGAACGCGTAAAGGAAGTCGAAGACCTGCAGATGCTCACGCAGCTTGAGATAATGAAACTAAAAGAAAAGGAGCAGGTGCCTGTTGCAATTGCAAAAATACCGGCGGGTCTGGAAGAGAAAACGAATGATTTGTTGCACCGTCTTAGTGCCCTTGAGTCAGAAAAAATAACTGAAAAAGGTGCCTCGTATTATATATCAAAGATTGTGAAAGAGAAAAAAGAGATAGAAAGTGAATTTAGCAGGATGCGCTCTTTGAAAAAAGATCTCGAAACGATACTTAGAGAAAAGGATGAGATATCAAAGAAAATCTCAGATTCAGAACTAAATCTAGAAAAGGTAGACACGCTTTATTCAAAAATGAAGACCATCGACGAGAAGATTTCTGTCGAAGTTGACAAAATGCATAATATGATGAGGAGTATAGATGAAAGGGTGAATGAGACCGTAGAGAAATCCAATTCCATGCGCAAGACAGTAGAAAGCAGGGTAGCTGTTGCAGAAGAGAAATTCAAGCAGCGCAGCGACAGGCTCGAAGCCCTGCGCGATTCATTGAATACGAAACTATTGCTGGTTGATGACAAGATAAATGAGCTAGATTCATTCAGGAAGACCATAGGCGACGTCAATGCGTTCAAGGCAAACGTCGACGATGAATCGATACAAAGAATAACACTAGAGAAGAATCTGCAGGACCTTAAGAATCAAGTTGATGAGGTAACAGATAAATTTAATCAGTTAGATATTGACAAAAAACTTGAGGACGAGTTTGTCACTATTGCTACGCTCGAGAAGAAGCTGCAGGATTTCACGAAAAAATTTGATATGCTCAATTCAAGGATGTCTGGCGTTAGTTCATCTATCAATGCTGTTGTGGACTCGAAGATGAAGGCAGTTGAAACAAAGCTTAAGGAAGTGCCTGAAATAAAGCAGATGAAGGATCTTTATGCAAAAATGGACATGATAGAAGCAAAGCTTGAAACAGAAAAAGAATTTATGGATTACGGCGATGCTGTAAACAGCCTGAAGAAAAAACTTGTTTCGCTTGAGACGACGCTAAAGAAAGCAGAGCATCAAGATTTTTCAAAATTGCAGTCAAGGCTTTCAGAACTGGAAAAGAGTCTGACATCAAGCGAGAAAATCGATCATGCCAACATCATTAAAGAGATAGCTGATATTGAGAAAAGCTTGAAGATGGCAGAAGGCGACGTTCTTTCAACGATAAATTCTGAGATAGAAGCTATCAAGGCAGCGCAAAACGATATGAAGGACAAGATAGAGAAAGAAATACTTGGCAAAGAAGATATCTTAGATGCAGCAAGGCAGAAGTTTGACCAGGAGGTAGAAGAAAAAATAACTCAATTCTCTTCGAAAATCGATGAACTCAGGATGAAAATGCAGCTTGAGAAGGAACAAATAACAAAGTCGTTGAACATGGACAAGCTTATGCAAATAAGAAACGAGATAATTACCCAGAAAAGGCAGATACACGATATAGAGCGCAACCTTGAAATTTCTGCGATCCGCTTCTTTACAGAAAATCTAGAAGAATTTTCTAAGGAAATTGATAAAAAGCTGCCTAGCGTTGTAACACGTGACGAATTCGAGAAAGTAATGAAAAAGGTGCATATGCCGGACATTCCAGGTCTGGATAAACGAATAATGCTCCTTGAACGAAAAATAGATGATGTGCACAACATGGCCAGAAGATTCTCAGTCCACCAGCCGATAATCGTTGAGTAACTGTGCTGCTTTAAAAATTTTCTAAACAACCTTATCCAATGAAAGTTGAAAGAATGATTTATTCAAAGAAGAAGAAGCACTTTACACTCATTGATCCTGCAAATGGAATGATAAGCAAAGAGAAAATAAAATTCCTCAAAAGATTTGGCACAGATGCCATCATCATTGGCGGATCTACTGACATTAAGAAAAAACAGCTTGACAAGACAATATTGCTTATAAAAAAACACTCTAATCTTCCTACAATCCTTTTTCCAGGCGGGATCAACGGACTATCCAGCCATGCTGATGCACTTTTTTTTATGTCACTGCTCAACTCAAGCGACCCTTACTGGATAACAGGTATTCAGGCGCAAGGAGCATCGATTGTAAAGAAATTAGGCATCAAAACTATACCAATGGCATATATCATTGTCGAGCCTGGCATGAAGGCCGGCGAAGTCGGCAAAGCAATACCCATCAAGCGCGATAATGCAAGCTTAGCAGCTGCTTATGCACTAGCAGCGCAGCACATGGGCTTCCGCCTTGTCTATTTAGAAGCAGGCTCAGGCGCAGACAAACCTGTGCCAACTGAAATGATACATGCGGTAAAGGAAAATATTAGCATACCCCTAATCGCAGGCGGCGGCATAAGAACACCTGGGCAAGCTAAAGCTGTTGCGAGAGCTGGTGCAGATATTATTGTTACAGGTACGATAAGTGAGGAAAATTTCTTCGCACTAAAAGAAATCATAGCTGCAGTTAAGGGATGATCTTTGTCTCTTTCAGTAATCTTTCAGCAGTTTTTGCATTTAACTTCTTCTCGTCGAGTATGGTATAGCGATTGCGTATGCTCTTTGCTGCGAGCAGGGCTTTGATAAGCATGCTTTTTTCTACATTGATTTCTTTTGCATTAGTCGGTAAGCCAAGTTTTTTCATATAATTTCTTACTTTATTGTGATCCTTGCCCTGCAGCTTCATTGTTATCAGCGTGCCAAGTGCACATTGCTCGCCATGAAGGGCCTTTGAGCCAAGCTTTTCCAGTGCGTGCGAGAAATTATGCTCGCTTCCACTGCATGGGCGTGAACTGCCATAAATATTCATTGCAAACCCAGAGCATATAAGACTCCAAAGAAGCACTTCCAGGCCATGATAATTTCTTTTTTTTATATCATCTATATTCTCTATTACTGCGCGCACTGCAAGCAGCGAAAGCTCTGCCATGACAACGTGATATTTTTCCTTTCCAGCAAGATTCGCTATTTTCCAGTCTTCGACAGCTGAAATATTTGATAAAACATCTCCAGCACCAGACGCGATCCATCTGTACGGCGCATTTCTTATTATATCAAGGTCTGCTATAATGGCAACAGGTTCTTTTGCACTCACTGATATTTTCATGCCATTATTTTCTAAACTTGCGCGGGACGACACAACACCGTCATGACTTAATATTGTTGGAAAAGCAACCCATTGCTTGTTTGCAAGATATGCCACATATTTTGCAACATCAATGCTCCTGCCGCCGCCAATGCCAACTATGATATCTGCGTCTATTTTTTTTGCCATTGACTGCAGATAGCTCTTTTCCATTGATTTTGGCTTTATTGTTTTTGCATTTTTGACATCTTTTATCTTGCTGCTCACGATGCGCAATACATTGTCGTTGCACATAATGGCTATGCTTTTGTTGCCAAAGCCTTCAAAAAAGCCAGTTATTTTATCATCAATGTTTTTTTCAATAAGTATTTTGTATGGAAGATTGACAAGCATACAGACACCTACGGTTCCTATTGCTTCCCATTAGATCAAATGGATTAAAAGATTCCCATAAAGCAAAGTCACAACAAGCGTTATTGGAAACGCAGGCACAAAGCGCACGCCTTCTTTGACAACAACGTATTTCTTCTTTTTTCTGATTTCTTTTATCTCTTCCTCGGTAATGCCGCGCCATATCATATTTTCAGTTACATCGCCTGGCTTGAGATCGCTTGTCTTTACCCGTTTCCGAAAAACATGCTTTTCAATTATTTTTGCATAACGCCAGAAAACCAACAACGCAGCTATGATAACCAAAGGGCCTGTGAAAAACGGTACGTATAGTGCAGAGAAAAAAGCAAAAAGCAACGGAGGCGCTATAAACTGCGCGTTTCCTTTTAGATCTTTGTAAAAAATGCCTGCAACGTGAGCATTGAGAAAACCAAGAATTACAGCATACAATATCATGTATACAGATCCAACGATGAACAGGTTGAAAATAAAATCAAACATGAATATTCGACCTTGATAAAGAGGCAGCAAAAAGGCCGTTGCACCCAAAAGCCATGCGTCTGCACCGCCCCACGCGCCTTGCCTGTACATAATTATGCCACCAACGAGCAGAAAGGTGCCAAGAAACAGGGAATAGAATAAAGACAAGAAGTCGCCGAACGTGAGCGCATTCATATACCAGGTAAAAATACCAAGAACAACCATAAGATAAGGTATTTCATCTGGCACTTCAGTCGTGAACAAATCCCAAGCACCAGCAACTGACAAGCCTACTAGAGCGATTATCAAAGCGATTTCGAGCACATAGAACAACTCCGTAAGCTTTTAAAATAATTTATATAATCTATTTATCAACAATAAATAAGTAATATGGTGGTTCAATGCTTCCAAGGCACATAGGCATTATAATGGATGGTAACAGACGTTTCGCTAGAACCTTGATGAAGCAGCCATGGATCGGGCACGAATACGGACTGAAAAAAGCCAGGCAGGTTTTGCAGTGGACATGTGAAGCAGGCATAAAATATATGACTGCCTATACACTCTCGCTGGAGAACATATCAACAAGGCCTAAAAAAGAACTTTCTATTATTTTGAACTACTTGGAGCAGGAGGCCGATAATATACTTAATCATACAAATCATATTGTCCATAAATTTGCAGTGAATGTTCGTTTCATTGGCCGTACCCACGTATTGCCAAAAACATTGCAAAAAAAGATGAAGCTTGTTGAGGAAAGGACAAAGTACTATAAAAAGCATTTCCTGAACATAGCTGTTGCATACGGCGGCCAGCAAGAAATAATCGACGCGACAAAGCAGATCTTGCGCAAGGGCCTTGAAGGTATAATAAAACCAGCCCAGCTGAATGAGACAATAATGAAAGAGCACCTCTATACAAATGGCCAGCCATTCCCGGATCTTGTAATCCGCACAGGCGGGGAAAAACGACTGAGCAACTTTATGCCGTTCCAGTCAGCTTATTCTGAGCTTATTTTCACTGACAAAAAATGGCCTGAACTTACAAAAAAGGATTTCAGCACAGCTTTGAAAGAGTATTCAAGAAGAAAGCGCAAGTTTGGAAAATGACAATTATGGCATTGGAAAATCTTGCCTTAATTGGCGTTATCCTTCTCATTATAGGCATTATCTTAATTTTGGTTGGCTCGTTGCAGGGCAATGTGAAAGTCGGTGTTGGCGGCTTTATTGGGCCACTGCCTTTTGGATTTGCCAATGATCCGAGGATGCTGCAGCTTGTAATAATCCTCACGATAATCATAGCAGCGGTTTTTATCCTTTTTCTATTAAGATAATTAAATGAAGCTTCTTTTGTTGAGCAAGGATGCAGTATTCCTTGTTGACACGCAGCAGAAGAAATTTTCTTCGCAATATGGTGTAATTGATTTGACAAAAATCAAGGTAGGGCAAAAAATAAAGTCCTCTTCTGGCCATATTTTCGCTGTTGTTGACCCTACTTTAATTGATTTTATCAAGAAATTCAGGCGCGGCCCTCAAGTCGTGCTCCCGAAGGATGCTGCTCAAGTAGTAGCTGTAACCGGCCTGCGCAGCGGATGGAGTTGCCTTGATGCAGGCGGCGGATCTGGTTTTCTTGCACTATTTATAGCCAATATCGCAAATCCCGGTAAAGTCGTTGTGTATGAAAAAAACAAGGAATTTGCCAAGGGCATAGAGCATAATGTAAAATTCTCTGGCCTGAAGAATGTTGTCGTAAAGAACAAGGATGCAAAAATATTTGGCGAGAAGAATCTTGATCTAATTACTCTTGATATGATGGGGGCTGAAAAGCTCGTGAAAAAATGCCATAAAGCTCTAAAATTAGGTGGCTGGCTCGCTGTCTATTCGCCGCACATTGAGCAGCAAAAGCGAGTCGTAAAAGAAATGGAAAAGAAATTTTTGCAGATGCGCACAATCGAATGCAACGTGCGCGACTGGAAGATTGACCTCCGCGGCTACACTCATCCAAAATATTCAGAAATATCGCATACAGGCTTTATGACATTCGGAAGAAAGATCTGAATTCATTGCTGAATGTTCTTGATTATATTTTTCAACAATGGTAATGCATTCTTAATTTCCTTTAGACCCTTTTTTGTTATTGCATAGTTTGTTCTTTCAGGACCTTTGGATTTGCTTGTCCTTGTCTTTTTCACATAGCCACCTAGCTCTAATCTTTTAAGAACAAAATAAACAGTGACATTGCCGGGCTTGAAGCCAAATCTTTCCTTTATCTTTTTGTTCAGGTCATACGGATAAACAGACTTTTCCTCTTTCATAATTTTCAATATGTAAATCCAAAGATTATCCTGGGTAACGCTTTTTTCCAGCCTTTCCAACGGTCTTTTTGACATACGCATAAGCTTATATCTATTTTATACTATAAAATAGTTATGCCAAGGATAAGAGTAGCTGTTATTGGTGTTGGAAATTGTGCATCCTCGCTTGTTCAAGGAGTGGAATTTTACAAGAACCCAGAACAAGATGCGCCGGGAATTATGCACGCAGATCTTGGCGGCTATAAAATAAAAGATATCGAGTTCTCTGCAGCCTTTGACATAGATAAAAGAAAGGTTGGCAAAGACCTTAGCAAGGCAATATTTGCAGAGCCAAATTGCACCATCAAATTTTCTGATGTGCCAGAAACGGGCATCGTTGTCCAGCGGGGCATGACGCATGATGGCCTTGGGAAATATCTCTCAAATCTTATAGAAAAGCATGATTCACAGACAGTTGATGTTGTCGATGTCCTTAGGGATACAAAGACAGACATAGTCATAAACTATCTTCCTGTTGGAAGCGAGTCTGCCACAAAATGGTACGTGGATCAAGTGCTCGAAGCAGGGTGTGGCTTCGTAAATTGCATACCTGTCTTCATTGCAAGAGAAAAAAGATGGCAGCAGCAGTTTGAAAAAAGGAATCTTCCTGTAATAGGTGATGATATAAAATCACAGGTCGGCGCGACAATAGTGCACAGAGTCTTGGCAAATTTATTCAAGGATAGGGGCGTCAGACTTGAAAAGACGATGCAATTAAATGTCGGCGGCAATACAGATTTCTTAAACATGCTTGAGCGCGAGCGTCTGGAAAGCAAAAAAATATCAAAAACAAACGCAGTCATATCCCAATTGGATTATGATATAAAGCCGGAAAATGTGCACATAGGGCCAAGCGATTATGTGCCGTGGCTTACTGACAGGAAATGGGCGTACATCCGTCTGGAAGGCAGGTCATTTGGCGATACACCGTTGAATCTAGAGCTAAAGCTCGAGGTATGGGACTCGCCTAATTCTGCAGGCGTCGTGATCGATGCCATCCGCATCGCGCGGCTTGCGCGCGACCGC
>CAYIKG010000017.1:0-11779 GCA_964363955.1 uncultured archaeon
ACAAAGACGTCCTGGGCAAGTAATATAACGCTGCTTATATACCCCATTTTTGTAAAACGCAAGAAGCCGTCATCGTCTATGTTGCTGACAACCAGGCCAACTTCATCCATGTGGCAGGCGATCATGAGCTTTTTCTTTCCCCTGCCTTTCCTGCCTATAAGATTGCCTACCTTGTCAATAGTCACAGAGTCGCAGTACTTCTTGAATTCTTTCTTAAGAATATTTCTGACATTCTCCTCGAAGCCTGATACTCCTGGCGTTTCTGTCAGATCTTTTAGAATATCCAATTGCATAATATATCTTGCTGAAGCGTATTTTAAAGATTACGCCAACATTATCTTCATAAAATCTTTGGCAATCTTTGCATTTGCGAAATCTTTTATCACGTCTTTGATATCGCTTGTATCTTGATAGCGCCTTGACAAATGAGTCAATATTACCTGTTTGGCATTTGTTTCTTTTGCTAATTCTAATACCTCTTCTATGCTTGCGTGCTTCTGCCCCTGGTCCCTGTCCTTCTCAAGGAAAGTCGCGTCGTGTATCAGCAAGTCAGCATTTTCCGCAAATATTTTCATATTCTTGTTTATAACAGTATCTCCAGAATAAACAACCTTCTTGCCTTTTTCTATTAATGCTATATCTTCCAGATTTATTTTAGTGCCTTTAAAAATAGCCGAGCCTTTATCTTTTATCTGCGCATAAATGGGGCCCTTGGAAGGCAGTCCGATCTTTTTTGCCTTTTCCTTGTCGATTTTCACGCGGTCTTTCTCGACAAACGCATACGCAACTGCAGGCACGCTGTGCTTCATGGGTACAGAGCTTATTACAAATTCATTTGTTTCTATGAGTTTTGATACACTTGTACCTTCGAACTCGACATTTTGATGCAAAACATGGAAATTCTTTGATCCATATCCAAGGCCCAATAATGTGGGGACAAACTTGCCAGCTTCAGGACCATAGATGTTCAGGTCCTTTTTCCTGTCATCCATATTCATTGTCTGCATAAGGCCGAGGAGGCCTGAAAAATGATCTGCGTGCCAGTGCGTGATGAAAATATCATTTATGCGCATGAAATTCAAGCCAGCGCTAAATATCTGCCTCTGCGTACCTTCGCCGCAGTCAAATAAATAAAAGAATTCATTCTCGCTCTGATAGCGCAGATATATTGCAGCATGATTCCTGTGCTTGGTGGGTATGGCCGCAGTCGTGCCGAGAAACGTCACTTCAATCTGGGTCATAAGAAATTATTAGTAGGATATCTTTTAAATCGAGTCTATCCATTGCAAAATCAAATCATCTAAGTCTTCTTTATCGAGCATGTCTGTGCCGTGGCCTGCATCATCATATGTTTTCAGCTGCTTTTTATCGCTTGGACTTAAATTGTGCATTGAAATGCTGGGATTGTAAGACTGCTCATCATCTCTGCTCGAAACTATCAGCAATGCGCCTTTGTATCTTGCAATTGCCGCCCTCGTATCAACGCCGCGATAATCATAGGAAGGTGAAAGAAGTGCAATGCCATCTGCGTCATAGTTGTCTGCATAATTTAGCGCCACATTCGCGCCGATGCTTGCGCCAATGACAACTGTCTCGCCGCCAGTGAACTCGTTGGCTGCCTTCACATCAAGGATCATGTTGTTAAAATCCGCGTCCTGAAAGGATTGCCAATCACCATCGCTCTGGCCATGGCCACGAAGATCTATAGCTATTGTTGTGTAAGGCAAGTTCTCTGCAAATTCTTCCCAATTGCTGCTGTCGCGTCCAAGCATGTGCAATAATATTATTTTCTTCTCTGTACCCCTGTGCCAGTATTTTGCAAAAATCGTGAGATTGTCGTCTGTAGTGAAACTCACATCATGCCCATCAGCTTGTGCGGTCGTGCTTGTTGCAGTTATCGTAGTTGTGCTAGTTGTAATCTGCTGCGCAGTACAAGCGCTTATAGAAAGAATTAACAGCAAAAGACCGTATATTTTTATCTGTATTAGAACCATTGAAAATAAAATGTAATTAAAATATTAAAAACTATTGTTTATGTTGCCTTGATTCGATGAACATGAGGACGAGTACTATGACAACTGCTGAAAGCCAGCCATACCAGAATATATTCTGCAATACGCTCACAGTAATGCCGACACCAAGAAGCAGGCCTGTTGTGAATAGCAGAACCTTCTCTTCATCGTGGATGCCAAGATAAAAATTTTCATTTGTCAAGATTGATTTCTCGCGCCTTTTGGCTTTAGGTCTTCTCTTTGCCATGCAATTGTATTGTATTGTTGGGTTTATAAATGTCACTACCCTTTGCTTCGCAAAGTCTAGACCATTTTACCACTACCCTTTGCTTCGGAACATATTATAATTATTATGGAACTAATCTCGTGCGTGTGCGTGGATAAAGCGAAGCTTCGCGGACATTTTTCAGTTCGCATATAGCCATGGTAAGTCTTTCAAGGCCGATGCTCCAGCCAGCGTGCGGCGGCATGCCATGGCGGAAAGCTTCGATATAGAATTCAAAGTCCTTTGGGTTCATTTTCCTTTTCTTGAGCTGCTTTATCAGCACGTCCTCTTTGTGTATTCGCTGCGCACCTGAGCTTATCTCCATGCCTTTGTAAAGCAGGTCATAGGCACGGCATATATTTTCACTGCCTGGTTCTGGCATCGAGTAAAAAGCGCGTATATCAGTTGGCCATTTCTTGATTATCACAGGATCAGAGTGCTTGCAAAGCAACCGCTCGCCTTCTGGGGGCAGGTCGTCACCCCACTTTATTTTTATTTTATCTTTCTCGAGGAGCTTCAGTGCCTCGTCATAAGTGATGCGCTTGAATGGCACTTTGGGCACTTTCAAGTCAATCTTTAGAATTTTCAGCTCTTTTTCACATTCTTCATTGACACGCTTGCATATATATGCTATGACATTTTCTATATGCCTTAGAGCATCCTCCTCGTCCTCAACAAAGGCAAGCTCTATATCCATCTGGACAACTTCATTTAAATGACGCGTGGTGTCGTGCTCTTCTGCGCGAAACACAGGCATTACTATGTATACCTTGTCAATGCCAGATGCCATTATGATTTGTTTATACAGTTGCGGGCTTTGTGCAAGAAATGCCTCTTTATCAAAATAGGATATTGGAAATAACGCAGCACCACTTTCTGTTGCAGCTGCTACTATTGTCGGCGGGTGTATTGCAAGAAACCCATGCTCATCGAAATAATTTATGAAACTTTTCTGGATAACATCCTTTATCCGAAAGATTGCTCGGACATGCGGTTTGCGAATGTCAAGATACCTGTGATCCAATCTTGTATCTAGATCTGCGTGGCCTTTTATATCCAATGGCAGTGGTGTCTTGGCCTTGTTCAAGAGTTCTATTTTATCTGGAACTATCTCACGCCCATCAGGAGCAGAGCTGTTTTTTTTCACTAGTCCGCTCACGACGATAACGTCTTCGTTGCCGAGTTTTTTTGCCTTATCAAATATGCTCTTTGCCTCGTCTTTTTTGAGTGTTATCTGAATCTCGCCTTTTGCATCATGCAAAATAAGAAAAAGCATTTTGCCCATGTCGCGCTTGGAGCGAAGCCATCCAGCAACTCGTACCTTTTTGCCATCGTGCTTCGCTGTGATATCAGAAGAATAATGGGTTCGAAGCAAAATATCACCTGGGTAAGGTAGTAAGTAATCTCATATCATAAAAAACAGTCCACGTAACGAACCACGCAAGCAGAAAGATTATTGCACCATTCGATATCCACCACTTTGTGCCTTTTTTTACAAATTTATTGAGCAAAAGCGAAAGCAGTGCCACAGAAACAACGGCCATAAGAACAGCCATCAGTGGTTGGTTTATCACAAAAGATGCATAACCGACAGCAGCGCCAGCTACTAAATTTATCACAGCTGTTCTGAGTTCAACATCAAAATATTCTTTCAGCCTCATTCATTCACCATAAAAATCAATCTTCCTCTGCTGCAATTCGCTTCTTATCGTTTGCACAGTAATCCATGATTTCCTGACAAAGTCAGGCAGGTCTTTATTTCTTTTTATCCAATTCTTTAAAAAGTCAATTGTCTTTGGATCTGATGTATAACCAGAACCAATATCATATTTTTTGTTCAGTTCTTCTATCTCTGCGTCACGGTGGACTTTGGCTAGTATGGATGCTGCGCTTACAACAGGGTAATTTTTATCAGCAAAATTTTCAGCGACTACATGTGTCCCATCGAGCTTAGAAACTAATTTCTGATGAAATTTTTTCTCATTTGCCTCGATTGCATCGACTATGGCTCGGTCTGGCTGAAATAGTCTTATTATATGCTGCATTCGTTCTATTTCGATCTTGTTTAAATTGCTAATGCTTCGCAGGGAATCTATTTCCTTTGCAGAGACTTTCAGGAGCAAAAAATCATCGGCCATTTTCTCAATTTTTTTTGCTATATCTTTCCGTTTTTTATCGCTCAAGAGCTTGGAGTCTTTTACGCCTACTGTTTTCAATTCTTTAATTTTGCTTTCATCTATCAGATAGCCGCACATGACCAAAGGTCCGATGATGCATCCGCGCCCGGCTTCGTCAATGCCCAATATTTTCATAGGAACAATTATCTTATGCTGCCTTTTTATGCCTTCTAAGATCTATTCGTACTCGGTGACCATTGAACATGCCATTTCTAGAATGAAACAGAGTGTGAGCTGTATAATCTGCATCATTAACAAGAGGGTATATTTCGTCTGCATGCGGTTCTGCTGCGATATTCCCTGCCGGCAATTCTATGCCAAGACTTCTTAGTTCTTCTGTCAGCCCACTTGCAATAACCGTAGGCGAACAGAACGCATCGATAAATACCCTGTCGTACTCCCGGATTCCTATCCCGTGCAGAATGTTGGCAATAACCCTTATTCTATATTTGTTTGGTGGTGGTTTCCCGCTGCTATTTGTGAGCGTAGCGTAACCAAAAGCATTCGGCAGATTATCTGCCACGACTCTCCGCTTGTAACCTCCGCCGTTTTCTATATATTCAGGCTGTTCATCTAAATCCGACAGTATTCTTCTGTTAAATCTTTTTTCAAGAATTCCGTTCCCGCTATAATCTGTGGATCGCTCTACAGAAGCCGGATCCAAAGAAAAAGTAGCAACACAATACATTGGGCTTGTGCCGGATTCGTCGACACCAAAAATAAAAGGCTGCTGATGATGCCCCATGATATAATTATATCCTGTCTTTTTTATAGTTTTTCGCGCATCTTAATTCCACAGCGAGGTAGAGCAGCCTGGAGTGCTCGTCGATAAAGCATCGTAGATGCTTCAACGAATGGCCCATAGGTTGCTCTAGGACACCCGGAGGTCGGAGGTTCAAATCCTCCCCTCGCTATCTTATTACAAGAATTTTTATGAGGAAAACAGAATTTCCAGTAAAAACAATAGACGATCTTGAAAAACTTGGCCGCGCTGTCAAGTGGCAGTGGTTTGAGAAGTTAGTTGCGTTTGTCTTTGAGCAGAATGATTTCATTGTAAAGGAAAAGAGGGTCATTGTGTTTGCCAATACAAAGAGGCAGTATGACGTTATTGCAGAGATGTATGGAAAAACGTGGCTGGTGGAATGCAAAAAGCAGAAGAATCTTAATTTTATTGAAGCAGTGAGAAAGCATCAGGAAAGATGCTTGCTTTATTCGAACCATATTGGAAAACAAATAATACCCATCATAGTAACAATGAGCCAAGAGCTAGATACAGAAATCCCTGTCGTGCCATTATTGAAACTGAATACATTCATAAACGAATACTGATTCTTATTAAACATTTCTTTCCAATCTCTTGCTATGAACGTACTGGAAAAGACAGGCAAAATATTGACTGAGCCTGTATGCGATCACTGCTTAGGCAGGCAATTTGCACAATTATTAAGCGGATATGATAATGCGCAACGCGGCAGAACGCTGCGCTTGATAGCAGCCATGAGCATAGATAATGAAAAAATTACTCCGTTACTGGACATGAGTAATTTCCATGATTATAAGTTTCATAATTTAGAAATTAAAATAGGTGAAAGAAAAAAATGTTCTGTTTGTGACGGCTTGTTTCTAAGATTAGGGTCTTTAGTAGAAATGGCGGCGAAAAAAGCGGGAAAATACGGGTTCAAGACATTTCTTGTGGGCACTAAACTTTCCTTTGATCTGATTGAGAAAGAGGAAGATCTTTGGGAACGTGTAGGAATAGATTATTGTGAGCCTCTGAAAGCAGAGATCAACAGGGAAGTTGGCAAAATACTTGAGAAAAAACTAAAGGCAAAATTTAATCAAAAACCAGACATCAACATAATTTTAGATCTATCTGACAGCTCTGTTGATATAGAGGTAAATCCGCTCTTCGTATATGGTGAATATCAAAAACTTGTTCGTGGCATCCCGCAGACAAAATGGCCTTCGCGCAAATACAAGACCAGCGTCGAACAGATCATAGCTAAGCCATTTATGGGAGCATCAAAAGGAAAGGGGCACAAGTTACATGGATTGGGCCGGGAGGACATTGATGCTCGCTGCCTTGCTTGGCGGCCATTTGTGCTGGAAATATTAAAACCGTTCAAAAGGGATTTTAATTTCCAGAAACTAGCAAAGAAGATAGATAAGCGTGTGCAAGTGAGAAAATTAAGACTATCTGGCATTGGTGAGGTAAGAAAAATAAAAGAAGCACGCATTGACAAGACTTATCGTGCCATTGTCATATGTGACAAAAAAATTGCAAGAAAAGACCTGAAAATTTTACACAAGCTGAAGGAAATAAAACAGAAAACACCTCAGCGTGTATTGCATCGTCGCGCAGATCGTTTCAGGCAAAGAAAAGTAAGAAGTATCAAAGCAAAATACATAAACTCAAAGAAGTTCATACTTGAAGTCCGTACTGAAGCAGGGCTTTACATAAAAGAGCTTATTTCCGGCGATTCGGACCGTACACAGCCAAATGTTTCTATGCTTTTAGGCGCTCAGTGCACTTGCAAGGAATTGGACGTGACAAAAATACACACGAATGAAAAGAAATAGCAAAGCTATTTCGGGCCACTTAAGCCTTTTTAAGTTTTACTCTTAACAGTTTAACAGCTAAATAAGCAGAAAATAATATGGGTAGATACAAAAAGGTGGGGTATTATGGTGCGAAAATCATACGGCAAGATGCGCGGCACGAGAAACAAAATGAAATTTGAGAAAAAGCTGAGAATAGCTGATTACATGAAGGAATATAACCTTGGCGACAAGGTGCACGTTGATTTTACTTCAATGGAAAACCTACCTCATCCAAAATTCCAGGGCCTTACAGGTGAAATCATCGGAAAACGTGGTAGGGCTTATATGGTGCGTGTCAGAGATATAAACAAATTCAAAGTTATAATGCTGAAGGCACAGCACCTGAAGCCACAACTCAAATAAATGAAACTGTGTAATTTATGAACATAATAACTGAAGATGATGTGAGCATAACAGAGTCAAAGAATATAATTGATGAAAGGAAGAAAGAACGCGACCTTGTATACGAGCAGAAAATATGCCACGATTATCTTGAGAAAGTAGCCAAGATTTCTTATGCAAATTTAGAGAGTATAACCGAAGAGCTTAGCAAGATAGCAATATTAAAGCCCAGGTATATTGCGCTCATTATTAGCATGATGCCTGACACCGAAGAGGAAGTGGATGTGCTTTTCAGCAAGGAGCGCACCAACCTGAAGAAAGAAGAGATAAGTCAGATAGTTGAAATAGTGAATAAATATAAGAAATGATGATATGAAGTTTGCTCATTCTGTATAGAAACACCTTTTAAACGTTTTTGTTTAAGTATAGCTAATAACAGGTTTCATGATTTATGATGTCCGGTGATGGCAGGAAGTGGTTATATGAAAGAAGAAAAGTGTATAGTCTTAGATTTTCTGCCGCACGGTTATCCGGACAGAAGGCACGCTGAACCTATTGCACAGGTTATAGGAACTCAATTCTTCACATTGCTCGAATTAATCCCTCGAGAAGGCGTTTCACTGCAGCAAGAAGAAGAGGTATACATAGGCGAGGGCAAAAGAGACAAGATTCGTTTTATTAAGGGCCAGCTGGATTACAATGAACTTACAAATCAGGCAAGGAGTGTCCTCTTGGAAACAGTCGAGAATCTTGTGAAGGTAAATGAGCAGCATTTTGTCGAGTTCTTCAACAAAGGCACTATAATAACGCCACGTATGCACCAGTTTCAGTTGCTTCCAGGCGTAGGCAAAAAGCACCTGATGGACATAATCGAAGAGAGAAAGAAAAAGCCTTTTGAAAGTTTTGAAGATCTTTCAAGGCGCGTTAAGTTGTTTTTAGATCCCAAGAAAATTATAATACAGCGCATCGTGGAAGAACTGCAGAATGACGAAAAATACTATCTCTTCGTTGCTAAACGGAAGAAGAGGATTTAGCCTTTTGTGCCATTCCTTCTCTGAACATTTCATATACTTCTAGGGTGGGTGTTACATGAGGTTCGCTTAGTACAAGTCCATCAGACTGTCTTATAGGATATATTTGCGTCTCAACCAAATTAGCTCTTTGCAACTGTTCAAGCAATGGATCGCACCCATCAAGTGGATTGTAAGGTGGGAAAATAGTTGCACCGAGTCGAGCATGATATTTCTGGCAGATCTTATCCAACAACCTTAATGCAGGAAATGGCCCCTCGTTCGAATATCTAGATGATATCATGCAACTAACTTTCTCTGAGTTTTTAAAAAGCTTTAGCATAATGCTTTACTAACAGTGGTAACAAATGAATATCGAAGAAACTATAAAACAAAAATCAGCTATAATAGACGGTGAGATAGAGAAAGTCTTTCCGAAAGATGGCATAAAAAATCTCTACGATGCTGTGTGGTACCACCTTGGCACAGGCGGCAAGCGTCTGAGGCCTATACTCGCCATAATGACCTGTGAAGCATTAGACAGCGATGCGCAAAAAGTTATGCCATTTGCTGCTGCGTGCGAGATACTTCACAACTGGATATTGGTACACGATGACATAGAAGACAAAGACCAAATGCGCAGAGACAAGCCTGCTTTATGGGTTAAGTATGGCTTAGAGCATGGCATAAACGTCGGGGATTACATGGCGCATAAGGTTTTTGAGCTCATTTTACGTTCACGATTATATGGTGTAGATGACAAGACGGTACTGAGGCTTGTGGATATTGTCGTAGACACCACTGTAAAGACAGCAGAAGGCCAGGCAATGGACATGAACCTAAGGAAAAATAATGCCCCAACAGAAAATGATTACATGGAGATGGTTACAGAAAAAACAGCGCATTACCTGACAGTGCCGATAATCGGTGGTGCCATTGTTGCAGGTGCAGACGATGGGCTTATAAAAAAGATAATAGAATTCGGCACATGTACAGGCCCTGCTTTTCAGATAAAAGATGACCTGCTTGATTTGACCGAAGGCAAGGGACGGAAAGAAATCGGCCGAGATATAAAAGAAGGCAAGCGGAGCATGCTTGTTGTTCACTGCTTGGGCAGATGCAGTGATGGTGAAAAAAAGGAATTAATCGAGATACTTAATAAGCCGGGTGAGAAAACAACGGATAAAGACATCGAATACGCCAAAGAATTATTTGAGAAATATGGCTCTGTTGATTACGCCCAGAAAAAAGCAGATGATTTGATAAATAGTTCAAAGGCTGTAATAAAAGATATGCCTCCAAAGCTGCGCAATCTGCTGGATTACTTCGGCGATTACATGATAATGAGGAGGAAATAGATTTTTAATGATCTCTTTAGTAATGAACCAGGTGAATGTGTTATAAATCCTTTCTTTGTATATTTCATTTATGCGCATAGAAAATCTAAAATTGCCAGAGCAAATTATTTCTGTGCTCAAGGAAAGTGGCATCGAGCAATTGAATGAACCGCAGATATTGGCAATAAAAGCAGGCTTGCTCGAGGGCAAAAATCTGGTTGTTGCTTCGCCAACTGCAAGCGGCAAAACGCTTGTCGCAGAAATAGCAATAGTAAAAAATTTTCTCAACAACGGCAAGAGCGTATATTTAGTTCCGCTGAAGGCGCTTGCTACTGAGAAATACCACGAATTCAAGGAAAAATATGCAAAGCTTGGAATGAAGATAGCTATTTCGCTTGGGGACCTAGACAGCAACGAAGAGTGGCTTGGGAGTTATGACCTCATAATCACGAGCAATGAAAAACTGGATTCTATGCTGCGCCACGGTGCCAACTGGATCAGTGAGCTGTCCCTTATGGTTATTGACGAGATACACATGCTCAATGACGTTGGCAGGGGCCCTACGCTTGAAATAGTTATAACGCGTCTGCGCAACACGTCAAACCCGCAGATTATAGCGTTGAGCGCGACAATAAAGAATGCAGAAGAGATTTCAGAATGGCTTTCTGCGAACATTGTCAAGAGCGACTACAGGCCTGTGAAACTGAAATCTGGTATTTACTATCCACACGAACTTCATTTTGATGAAAGTAATCATGAATTTCCACAAGGCGATAGTGAAATACTGCTTTGCAAAGACACCATAGAAAAAGGCAAACAGGCCTTGTTCTTTCTTTCAACGCGCAGGAGCGCGGAGGCGCTTGCCGAGAAATTAGCGAAACTAGTGGGAAAAAATATTTCTAGTGATGAAAAAAAGAAATTAAACAAAATATCCAATGAAATTTTTCATGCATTAAATTCTCCGACTAAACAATGCAGGCGGCTTGCAGCAGTAGTCAAGAATGGTGTTGCTTTTCATCATGCAGGGCTTATGGCAAGGCAAAGAAAGCTTGTAGAAGACGCATTCCGCGAGGGCACGATAAAAATGCTGACATCAACGCCCACGCTTGCGTACGGCGTTAATCTGCCAGCATGGCGCGTTTTTGTCAGGGATGCAAAACGCTATACAAGCTATGGGTCAGCATTCATACCTGTACTGGAAATGCAGCAGATGTTTGGTAGGGCTGGGCGCCCGCGTTATGACAAGGAAGGAGAAGCCATAATAATAAGCAAAAGCAAGCAAGAGGCAAGGGATCTCTGGGAAAGGTACATTGATGGTGAGCCTGAGCCGATTTATTCAAAACTATCAATAGAGGGCCAGTTGCGCGTGCACTTGCTCGCTCTCATCGCAAGCGAAGTAATCAAAAATAAAATACAGTTAGAAGAATTTTTCTCGAAGACATTTTTTGCCCACCAGTACGGCAGCATAAAAGACGTGATGAAAAAGATTGACAAGATTCTTGCAGAGCTTAAAGCTTACAAGTTCGTAAAAATTGGCGGTGGAAGCTTCATTGCTGATGAGTTTATGCCTGCTTTTGAACTTGGCAATGAAGCACTGAGTGCTACGCGCATTGGCAAAAGAGTTTCTGAATTGTACATAGATCCGCAGTCAGCGCACATAATGATAAAGAACCTGTCTGCGAAAAATGATGTTGAATACCTGCTGACAATAAACAGTTGCGCAGAGATGCGGCCGCTGCCGCGTGTTAGGCAGAGCGAAGCAGAAGATATTGAAGAACTGCTTATAAACATGAATCTTCCTGCGCCCGATGTCTGGGACATTGATTACGAGAATTTTCTTGAGGCATTCAAAATGTCCCTGCTCATTCGAGACTGGGTCAGCGAGATAGGCGAAGACAAGTTGTTTGACAAATACGGCGCAACACCAGGCGAGCTTTACAACAAGATGACAAGTGCAGAATGGCTGCTCTATTCAGCAAGCGAACTTGCGCTCTTGCTAAACAAAGGAGATATCGCGACAAGACTCAGAAAATTG
>CAYIKG010000018.1:0-11757 GCA_964363955.1 uncultured archaeon
GGTGCACCTGTTCTTGCACGCGTCTGCTTCTGGTCATGATCAACGGCACGCCCCTCCTGACCAACATCAACCATACTTTCTTCTAAAATAAGACCGCATTTTCCGCATACGCGTTCTGCACGGTCTGGATCGCGGTAAAAGTGCTTTGAACCGCATTCAGGACATTTTTTAACATCTGTTGCCATAAATAATACACCCCATATATAGTGACCAACACCCATTACGTATTCATTACTCTGGCGTGAAACGTCACCAAAAGCTTCTAAACTCTTAATTCGTAGGCAAAAGTATTTAAAGCTTTCGTTTTTTATAGGTTAGGTATTTAAAGCTTGCATTTTTCGGTTTTTCTGGGTTTTTGGTATTAACCTACATTTTCTCTGTATGGCAAGACCTTACATTCATAGGTTATATCTGCTGGTAATACTAACGCATCTGTTAGTAGAAAGGTTTTTATGCTTCATTCGAGGAAAATAACATATGCTTTTGCCATTGTTGCCGTTCGAGCGCATAGCCAAGCGTGCTGGCGCAAAGCGCATAGCAAGAGAAGCTGTTGAGGAGCTGCACGACATAATCGAAGAATATGGCATGGAAATTGCTGAGCGCGCTGTCAAAGTGAGCAGGCACGCCAACCGCCGCACGTTAATGCTTGAAGATATTAAGTTTGTAGTGAAGAAATAACTGTTTATGCAAATAAAACAGCATGAAACACTTTCAGGAGTTTCGATTCGCTTGGGCCCGGCTGGCTCGCCAGAAAAGAGCACACTAGAAGGCATTGCAGCAATAAAAAAGCTCGGATTGCATGCCATGGAAGTGCAATTTACTCATGGCATACATATGAGCAGCGCCCTAGCAGAGCAGATTGGTGAAGAACAAGAAAAGCGCAATGTCGCTCTATCTGTGCATGCACCATATTACATAAATCTTAGCTCTGAAAACAAGCAGAAAGTCGCTGAAAGCAAGCAAAGGATATTGCGCTCTGCAGAGCTCGGCCATTATATGCATGCATCATCAATAGTTTTTCACCCTGGTTTTTATGGCAAGCACAGCAAAGAAAAAGTTTATGGCATAGTTAAGAATGAAATCGATGAAATGTTAAAAATAATAAAAAACAAAAAATGGGATGTTGAACTCGCGCCTGAAGTCATGGGTCGTGTCTCGCAGTTCGGCAGCTTTGAAGAGACTATTGAATTAGCCAAGGAAATAAAATGCAGCCTTTGCGTTGACGTATGCCACATTTATGCGCGCAATCAGGGCAAGATAGACTTTGATTACATTTTTTCTGAATTGAAGAAATTGAAGAAAGGACGTGTGCACTTCCATTTCTCTGGCGTTGAATTTAATAAAAACGGCGAGCGGAGGCATCTTGTGATGAATAGTCACCCGGATTTTAAGGAATTTGCAAAAATGCTTTTAGAAAATAAAATTAACGCAACAATCATCTGCGAGTCGCCTGTGACGTGGCAGGATTCGCTGAAGATGAAAAATATATTGGAGAAATTAGGGCATGAATTTAATTGATTCATAATGAAAGAAGTTAGAGCATCTGTTGAAATCAATGCTCCAGCGAGCAGGGTCTGGAAAATACTTACCGATTTCCCGCGCTATAGGGAATGGAATCCATTTGTGCGCTGGATAAAGGGAAAGCCAAAGAAAGGTGAAAGAATACAAGTTCGTGTCCAGCCTTCTGGATACAGAGGTATGGCTTTCAATGCCACTATTTCAAAGGCTGAAAAAAACAAGGAATTGCGCTGGATCGGGCACCTGTTCATTCCTGGATTAATTGATGGCGAGCATGTATTTCAGATAATGGCAATAAACAAAAGAAAAGTAAAATTTATTCAAAGTGAAGTTTTTACAGGGCTGTTATCACCGCTTCTCAAGCTGAAAATGTATGATAAAACCATACTTGGTTTCAATGAGATGAATTTAGCTTTGAAAAATCTGGCTGAGAGATAAAAACTGTTGATTAAAGTCTAGCTACAACACCGTATTCCTTGCACCCATTGTTATAAAGTGGGCAATTGATACAAGCTTGTGCTATTTTTTGTGGAAGTCTATCTTCTTGCTCAAATCCATAGCGTCGCGCAAAAACTCTAGGCCTATACGTGAGTGCATGGAGCTCTGAAAATCCGGCTTCTCTTGCAACATCTTTTATACAAGAAACAAGATCAGTATCTGTATTTTTTCCACGATAATCTCTGCCAACAACAAACGTAGCAAGCTCAGCTATAGCATCAAGTTCAGCTGTACCATTATAGATAATTAAAGATGCAGTCCCAGCTATTTTTTCATATTCTGCAACTGCAACAAAAACTCTTCCGTCTTCTACGCGTTCTCTCATTTTATCTTCAGGTACCCAAAGAACAGAACCTCTGCCGTCTGCTGTGAATACTTCTGGTTTTATTAGTCCATATATCGCATCCACGTCATCAAATGTAGCAGTTCTAATTTTAACATTCATGGTGATCATCAGTCGTAAAATTTCATATATGTGCTTTGCGTTTATAAAAAGCTTACAGCCACTTCTTCACAGTCTTCCTTATGACGTAGTGCACGTCCTGTAGGTAGCTGAACCACGTGCGTTCTCTGCGGCGCAGAAGGTAAATGAAATTCTTCATGCCATCGTATACGCCGACGCCCTTTACATAGACAGGGATTTTTATATCTACGTTAGCTGCTTTGATGTTGTTTCTTCCAATTTCAAAAATTATCTCCACTGCAATCTCGTACCTTTCGGCTTTCAGGTATAATTTCTTCAGCGCACTGTAAGCAAATGCCCGGAAGCCGGATTCTGTATCCTTCAGATTTGTGCCAGAAACGAAGTTTGTCGCTGCGTTGAGAAAGAAATTGCCGAATTTTTTTCTGAACGGGTATTTGGTCAGGTCGCGCCTGCCGAGGGCAAAACCGTAGCCGCGGTTTACCTTTTCTATGAATTTCGGTATTTCATCTGGATCGTGCTGGCCATCTGCATCGAGGGTTATTGTGATGTCTGCTTTCTTTTTCAATGCATACTCGAAGCCTGTGCGCAGTGAAGCGCCGAGACCGCGATTTTCTTTATGCCTTATTACAGTTGCACCAGACTTTTTTGCCAATTCTCCTGTTCTGTCTGATGAGCAGTCATCAATAACAACAGCTTCATCAACATATTTTTTTGTTTTTTTCACAACACCAGAAACAGTACGCTCCTCGTTATAAGCAGGTATAACAGCTATTATCATCTCTATGTATAAAATAACAAAATCTTAAATAGAAGTTTTACGCGAGGAATTTAAGCACAAACACCACGCCGATAAAGGCAAGTGTAATCCAAACAACTGCTTGGGGATTTATCCTTATGCCAGCTTCTTCGTCATAGTAACGTATCAAGCCTGCTGAACTTTGCGGCAAATATTGTTTTTTCTCGGCCATGATTATCACTTGTTAATTATCGTTTATCTTTAAATATTCTATTATTATGTCTGCGGAGGAATTTGCTTTTCGCTTTTAAGACTTTCTTATGTTTTTCTATATTTTCTATTATACTCTTGTATTCTTTTTCTATTTCTACAAGCGAATCATCGATGTCAGCTATAAGCTTGTCTGAATGCTTTGCTATCTCATTTTTCATCAGTGATGACTGTTCTTTCAGAAGACGCTGCAGTTTCTTTGATATTTCATCAGCATGGTTACGCGCATCGCGCAGCTCTGCCCACATAAGAAGAATTCTCAGGAAAGAATTTATTCTTTGTTTTCACTGGTCTTCGTGCCTTGAGCATAGTGCGATCTTCATGCTGTTTAGAATCCTGTATATAATTTTTTCATTGTTGCCGCAGATAATGCACGTTGGCATATAGAGTTTATGGAAACCTGGCATAGTAATGCCTTTTGGTTCAAATATAAAAAATTAGTACAATCTTTGATTCATTTTTCATCAAATCTTTGCGGAGAAGCTGAATCAAGGAACTTGTCTTTCTTTCCCTCGATGAGAGAGGCGATCTTTCTGCCAACTGTAAAGCCCATAACAATCCCTTGATCACCCATGGCAACTGCCACAGATATATTTTTACCAACTTTGCCTGCTATAGGCAGCCAGTCATTTGTCTTGGACCAGCTGTCGCCCCACAAAGACTTTTGGAAATTTATACCAGGATAATATTGTTTTAATTTTTCATCTATGCCCTTGGGACTGTACAGTTCTAAAAACAAGCGCCCTTCTTCTGCATAAATAATATCATAATGATCTTCCAGTGTCCAGATAACTGCGTCCTCTTTCCATATATTCTTCATACTATCAATTTTTTGACTAGCGGCAATGACGCTATTTTCCTGGTGAAAATGCTTTTCCAAGCCGAATAAAGGTTTGAGATTTGTAGCAATTATTACATTGTCGCAGCTTATGCTGGCCCCAGTTGTCTTTACAACTGGTTCATCTAAATCAAGTTCCAACATCTCTGTATTTTGGTAAACTTCAATGTCAGCAAGTTTCGCAAGATTGTAGGCAAACCTTGCTGGAATAATCTGGTTGCATTCAAGCTTCATAGCTGTTAAAAAGCTTGACTTAGCAAAGTATTTCTTTATTTCTTCATCATCTATTATTTTACCTTGAAAACCTATTTTCCTGAGTGCTTCTGATTCTTTTTCCAGGTATTGAACTTCGTTTTTGTCCTTTGCCGCAGCCAGTGCTGTTATTTTTCTGAAATTACAGTCAATGGAATTTCTTCTTACCAATCTCTCTATTTCATCAATACTGTGCATGCTTTCGTTCCAGAGCAATTCTGCATTCTTCCTGCCCATAGACTTTGCTGTTTCTGTAAAATCAGTTCCGCTTCCATGATAAAGAATGCCTGAACTTGCACCAGTGGCTCCAGAACCTATCTCATCTTTTTCAACGATAACGACTTTGTAGCCTTTTTGCTTCAGGAAATAGGCACAGGATATGCCAGCAATGCCGCCGCCGACTACTGCAATATCTGCATGGATATTTTTCTGTAGCCTTGGAAAGTCGGATTTTACCGGCCACAGGATGTTAGATTGCATTTTTATAAATATTTGTGTTAATTTAAATTGATGTTACAGCAAATGCAGCAGGAACAAATGCCAGCAATGCAACCGCCAGAAAAGCCTCCTGAAAGACCTAAGATAAAGTTATTTGCCGGCATGCGGCAAAATAAAGGATACGTGCTGAAAGCAAGCTTGCTCGCGCTTCTCTTCTGGGTTTTGCAATTCACGTATCAGTATTATGTTCTTGTTCCTAATGAACTCAACAGCGCATTTGTCAGGAGCTTTGCGCTTTCTGGCGCAACGCTCATAAGCACTGCACTGATCATCGGGCCACTGGCACGGCTGACAAAGTACAATTTCATATTTCATCGCCGCACGTTTGGTGTTTGGGGATTTACATTCATAACACTCCATTTTTTTTCAGTATTGTTTTTCTTTTACAATTTTGACATTTCAGCTTTATTGTGGAATCTCAACCCATTTGTAAATCTTGTTGTATTTGGCCTGATGGCTTTCTCGCTTTTTGTCCCTCTGTACTTTACTTCAACTGACTGGGCAGTGAATCGTCTTGGTTTCAAGAGGTGGAAAATCATTCATAGGCTAGTTTATTTTGCGTATATCTTTGCCGTCTTGCACTATACACAAATAAATCCTGAATTGCTGTACAACCCTGCTGGATATTTGCTCATAACAGCTACCATACTTGCGTTATCGCTGCAAACAATTGCTTTTGTAAAGACAATAAAAAAGACCCGAAGCAAAAAAGCAATCGTAATTGGAAGCTTGATAATTTTATTCGGCATCATTCTTTTCTATGTAGCATTTTCAGGTGTTTTTAAGCAATAATTTGTTAATGGTATTATGAAATCGATTTTTTTGATCCTTGTCATCCTTGCAGCTGCATGCACACAGCAGGCGACCACGACTACAACAACAATAGATGTCAGAGAATTGCCCTTGGAGCAATCTGTTGAAAAAATGAAAGAGGAGATGAAAACTACTCCTGGAGATGTTTCTGAAGAAATTGTGCAAGAAGACCAGGGATTTATTGGCAGCGCAGTAAAGTCTGGTGTTTTTGAAAATCTGAATTACATGTCCTCAGGCTCAGCAAGTATCGTTGAAAAGTCTGGAAAGTATTTTTTGGTGCTTGGCGACGATTTCTCAACCCCGAATGGACCTGATCTTGTTGTGTATTTGACAAAAAACAGCGGGCCTTCGACAAGAGAAGATATTGTATCAGGCATACAGCTGGAAAAATTAAAGAGCATCAAAGGCATGCAGGTCTATGAGCTGCCAGAAGGCATAAACATAAATGATTATAATTCTGTGACAATTCATTGCCGTGCATTCAATGTGCCGTGGAGCTACGTGCCACTGAAATAATTTGACATTTTATTTAAATAATTATTCCTACAATGCAAAATGATGCAGAACAAAAGACAGCTCAGCTTGCTTTTCCTCGCAATATTCATAGACCTCGTAGGCTTCGGTATGGTTATACCCATACTGCCATTCGCGGCCGAGCAGTTCGGCGCAGACGGTCTTATGCTGGGCATTTTTGTCGCCTCGTTCTCGCTGATGCAGTTTTTGTTTTCTCCGTTCTGGGGCACGCTCTCTGACAAGATTGGGAGGAGGCCTGTTATTTTGGTTGGTCTTCTTGGTGGCTCTATATCTTTTTTGGTATTCGGACTGGCGCAAGATTTGACGCTGCTGTTTTTATCAAGAATATTATCAGGCGTTTTTACAGCAGCAACCCTGCCGACTGTGCAGGCGTATATAGCAGATTTAACAGAAGAAAAAGACAGGGCAAGAGGTTTTGGTTTCATAAACATGGCTTTTGGTTTAGGTTTTATTTTCGGCCCTGCGATCGGGGGCCTTCTTTCCAGCAACGGCTTCCTCTTTCCGGCATTAGTCGCTTCTGGTCTATCTTTTGTCAATTTCATTGGTGCATTAATCTGGCTACCTGAAAGCTATACGCCTGAAAAAAGAGCTAAAGGAGTTGTGCACAAAAGAAAAATTCTGGATATAAAAGAACTAAGGTGGGCAGTAAAGCACCCAGAAGTTGGTACATTGATACTCGTCTTTGCTATTGTCAGCTTCGGCTTCTCTGCGCTTGAAGCGACTTATGCGCTATACGGCGAGCGTATAGCACAGCTGAATGCCCAGAGCATCGGAATAATTTTTGCCATGGTCGGCACAATCGTCATAATAATCCAGGGTGGCCTCATAGGCCCTATAGTGAAGCGCATAGGCGAGAAGACAACTCTGCTGATAGGACTTGCATTCATGACATCAGGCTACATAGCAGTAACATTCGCCACGGACTTTTATTCACTGATGGCCCTGACATCGCTAATATCAATAGGCAATTCGCTTACCTTTCCTACTGTAACTGCACTAATCTCGATGAGAAGCAGTAAGCACGAGCAGGGCAAGATGATGGGCATCAACCAGTCGGCGTCTTCGCTTGCTCGTGTCATCGGTCCTATTTGGGGCGGCTTTCTTTTCGTGAGTATTGGCATTGTATGGCCATTTTACAGTGCAGCTTTCTTTATTTTCATTGCCCTGTCGCTTGCATACTATGAAATCAGAAATCATTCTAATAAATAACTGTTTCAATTAATGTTATGCGGATATCGTATTTTATGGTAAGAGATGTGAAGACAGTGAGACCAGATGACAAAGTTCTGGTGGCAGTAAAAATCATGAACAAACATCATATTGGCAGCGTGATCGTTTCCAAGGACTGGAAAGCGCTTGGAATAATAACTGAAAGAGACGTGCTTAAGCGGATTGTAGTGAGAAGGAAAAATCCAGACAAGATTTTGTGCAGAAGCATTATGAGCAGGCCGATAGTGTCGATTGAATCGAACAAAGAGATTGCAGATGCTGTAAAGATCATGGTCAAAAACAAGATTAAGCGGTTGGCCATTACAAGAAAGAATAAAATTGTAGGGATGCTGACAGTCACTGACATCCTGCGCAGTGGCCACGACGTTGAGGACGCTGTGCTGCAAGAATTAGCAAAATTCTTCCCTCTGGAAAAAAGCGGCTATGGTGAATAAATGGTCGTCAGGAAAATAAGAAAATTTAGGTCAAGAGTGAAACAAGAAGTCAGGGAAATAGAGAAAAATGCAAAAAAGAAAAGAATTACAGAACTTGAAACTGAAATAATAGCTGCGATGGTGCTCACGGCGATATCCGGCTTCTACATATTTGTTAAGTTTGGCGAAGAGCAGTTGATCGACACTATATTCCTTTGGATGTTCCCTGCGTCGATAACGATTATCATTACACTATTTGTCATATTGCTCGTTGAAGTCCTCCATAAGCATGAAACGTGATGATCTATGAAAGAAGTGAAGATGCCAGAAAGTGACTGGAAGAAGAAATTGACAGAAGAGCAATATCGTGTTTTGCGAGAAAAGGGCACAGAAATGCCGTTTACTGGAAAACTGCTTCACAACAAGAAAGATGGCATGTACTATTGCGCAGGCTGCGGCGCACGGCTTTTCCCGTCAGAAAAGAAATTCGATTCGGGCACAGGATGGCCAAGCTTTACTGCTGCAGAGAAGAGCGCTGTTGAATTGAACGAAGATAATAGTTTATTCATGAAAAGAACAGAAGTAATATGTAAAAAGTGCAAAGGGCACTTAGGCCACGTCTTCGATGATGGACCAGAAGGCAAAAAACGATTCTGTATAAATTCATGCGTGCTTGATTTTAAGAAAAAATAAACGGTGACCTGCCATCACCTAACGCAGAAGGAAGGTGATGGATAAGGAGAAAGATAAATCTTTAAGAAATTACTTAGAATGGCGTCTGCTCATCTTACTGTAAGCAGCAAATGTGGCAGCACCTGCAATAAATCCTGCCGTCAATCCTTCCAAACCAGCTGTGTATACGGGATGCTTGTCAATAAATTTTCTCACACCTTCAGGCGCATTATCTCTGACAAACTTATATGACCTGTCGCAAAGCTCATAAAACCAACCTTCGTTAATGCCGTCGTAAGCAAGCTTTGCCGCGCCTACAGCTGCCCCCGTTTTAATTAATCTTTTAGTCGTATTGTTCATCTGACCACTCCTATATTTTAGGCTTGGTGTAGTATATAAAGATTTCTATAGTCGTCACTAATTAGTAATAATGTGACTGCCATCAAAGATACGAAGAAGGAAGGTTAGACGAAAGAAAAATGCATTAATGAACAACCCCAGTAAGCTTCTTGGCTTCGTATACTCTCTTTGGATTTAATGAAACTTGTTCACCGTAACTCGTCGGCTTATGCAAAATGAAACCTTCCTTTATCAGTTCCTTCGTCAGGTCAGTAACACGTTTTCTTTCATGTTGAGGAAACCCTTTGGGAATATTATCAATAGAAGTATGTTTGCCACCTATCCATTTGTGCATAAGCATCTTTCGCAATATAGCAGCCTTGACCTCACTATCTTCCATCAAATCACTATTTTTATAGTTCATTATACTTAAATAGTAACTATATACTGCTACAATAAATATTTAAACTTACAATTACAATAAGAATAATAAAACTGGTGAACAACATGGAAGACAAAACAGCCTTTGTTGAAGTATTCGGAACCTCGCCATTAATCAGAGTATTAGATTTCTTGATAACATACAGAGAATTTGACTACTCTTTGACAGACATATCAAAAGAAACTGAAGTTGGATGGAACACATTACACTCATTTTTCTTCAAGCTGGTAGAAAAAGGAATTGTAAAAGAAACTAGGCAGGTAGGCAGGGCAAAATTATACAAACTGAACACAGAAAATCCAATAGCAAAAAAACTGATAGAGATAAACAATTTGATAACAAGCAAAGCAACTGACGAAGAACTGAAGAAACAAGGAATTGAATTGGAAGCTAAACAGTAATTGCCATCAAAGATACGGAGAAGGAAGGTTAGACGTGATAAGCAAAAATAGGGAGTCTACTTACCCAGTTTAAGATATTGTTTTATTTATGAAAATGTGGGAAATAATGCTTCTACATATTCACTTTCAGTTAGTCCTCTTTTTTTCATCTTTTTAATAACTCGTTTTGGAAGTTTGTAAGATTCCCAATCAATTCTTTCATTAGAATTCTGGAGTCTTAATTGATCATCATCCAATCTCATAAGTCCTTGATATCTTTCTACTTCTTCAAATTTTCTTAGTAATCTCAAGCCGTTTAAAAAGACTTCGACCGCATCAAAATAACCTGTTGTATCACCAAACCTGTAAAGAACTACTTTAGAGTCTCCATCACGTTCTTGCCAGTATCTTTCGTTTGGTATCTCTGGCTGCACAGTAACATGAAGTCCTTTACCAGTTCCTTGCTTTGGAGTAAGGGTTACTAATGTTCTATCTGGTCTACCCCATGGGCTCCGATATGCTTCAGAAACCGTTGGGTCAATCGTATAATGAAAACCTTGTGCAGTCATTTGTGCAAGCAAATCCCTTTCAAAAGAACCCATATCTCTCCAAATCCTATTTGTTACAATTAACAAGTCAACATCATTATAGGTTTGCTCGCCTCTAGCCGTGCTTCCAATTGCACTAACTATGAAATAATCTCCTTTAAGAAATTCTCCATCAGGTTCTCTGCCCGTTTGTTTTGCTTCACTTTGATATCTTGCCCGTAACTGTTCAGCTTCATCTGACATCCAAGTATAAGAATGCCTCAAGAATCTTCCAACATTTATTTTATCAGGAGTATGTAGAGTACCGTACCAATCCAACCATTTCTCTCCTTCTCCATCATAAAGAGAACTTTTTACGAATGCAAGGCTTCTAGGTATTGTTGTCATCTACTCACTTTTACATCAGCTATAATTGTAAAGCTTTTAAACCTTTCTATTGTCGCCACTTAAAAGTAATGAGGTGACCTGCCATAGCCTGTCTTCTGTAAGCCTCCTTAGAGTTTCTTTTGGGGTAAACCCTAGACCTTTTCTTTTCAAAAGAAAAGGGATTGGGAAAGGCTTTGCAACATTTGTCTTAGCGCCTTTCTGGCTTGCACCTATGCATGTCGAGCCGTTTCATTCAAGCCTTTCTTTTTGAAAAGAAAGCCTTGACAGAAAACTGCCAGGTGGGCATCATTTGTCAGCCCATGCTTGATAATCGTTTCTGTTCTCGGACAAGTGCTTTCCAGCACTATGGCTTAGCCATTACATCTTTAGTGAATTTGCATTCATTAGGTGGACAGAGCTTCCTCATTGCAAAGCAACGATGGTTGCTGACAGGTCACCAGAAAATAATAGTACAGAAGGATTAATAAAGATTATTGTGAATCTTATCCTCAATGAAGATCTATCTAGACACTTCTAACACCGAGGAGATACGCAGAGCGCAGCTCGCTTTGGAGGAAGTGGGCTCAAATCTTGATGGCATAACTACAAACCCGACAACAGCGAGCCAGTACGCTGCACAGACAGGGCGCAAGCCAAAGGACATCTTCCTAGAAATAGCCACCATTGTCGACGGTCCTATAAGCGTTGAGACAATAGGCACTGATGATTATGATCCAAGACATATAACTACAGAACAGCTGGTTGAAGAAGCACACGAAATAGCTAGTTGGCATGAGCGCTTTGTCGTAAAAATACCTTGCACATCTGAAGGCATCCGCGCAACAAGAGAGCTTTATGGTGAGATACCTGTCAACATGACGCTTGTTTTTTCTGTTGATGGTGCATTATGTGCAGCCATAGCAGGAGCTAGGTATTGTTCACCTTTTGTTGGTCGTTTGGATGCACGTGTGCCTGGTGAAGGCCTT
>CAYIKG010000019.1:0-3886 GCA_964363955.1 uncultured archaeon
GCGATATATATTCTTCTTTTTGTACTTTCTTCATGAATTTTGCTATAGCTTTCATTGCTGGCTTGCTTTCATTCTTGTCCCCGTGCATACTGCCCCTGGTGCCGGCGTTTCTATCTTATATGGCAGGCACAACAGCCAAAAAGTGATCAGCCAGAAATGATCAATATAAACTTACTCAAGCCTTTCAATAAAAACAGAATACCAATTCGGATATTCAGAAGAAACCATGGACATAACAAGCTTGTGATCTTTCTTGTCAAGGAAATAGCTCATATCAGAAATTATCCAGTTCATAAATTCATTGAATTTTTCATCAGGCATCTTTCTAATTTCGTCTTCTGTCGTGTTTTTCAGAGCTTCCCTGTACTGCTGGCGCTCCTCGTCGCTCATTTCTGGAATCATGATTATGAGTTATAAGGAATTTTTATAAAGCATCAAATTTGATATATTTATGAAAGAAGGAATAAAAACAAAATCTTCTGCCCGTGACTGGCTGCATTTCACAAGACCGAGTATATGGATATTCGTGCTTGCTGTATACGCAATAGCATTCTTTGCCACTGATGCAATATTCAGCTATATTCATTACATTGGAATTATTATTTTTATTTTGCTGTGCACTGCTTCAATAACTGTCAATCACTACTTTGATTTTGCTACTGATCAGAAGAGCAGGCAATTGCACCGCTTTCCAGTCGCCGCAGGCAAGATATCCAGAAATTCTGCCAGAATTTTTAGTTTATTACTAATTTTATCGTCAATAGTTTTATCTTATACATTCTTCCAAACAAATGCATTCTATCTAGTCCTTTTTGCTAATTTCATGATCATTGCATATTCTGCACCGCCTCTAAGAGTAAAAGTGAGGCCATATTTAGAAACTATATGGAATGGCATTGGCTATGGCACTGTGCCATATTATTTGGCACTTGCAATCATCGGAACAACTGTAAGCATCGAGATGCATATTCTTGGTCTTATTCCATTCTTCATCGCTTCGAGCGGGCACGTACTTTTGCAAGTACGGGACATAAAAGATGATAAGAAAGTCAGAATAAAGACTACTTCCGCGTTAGTAGGACAAAAAAGAATGATAATTGTGTCAAAAACTATGATAGCATTTGCAGGACTAATTATAGCTTATCTTGCCTTTATCGAATTCCTCAACCATCTTGCGTGGCTGTCACTCGCAGTTGGCGCGCTGATATTCGCAGAACATAGAATAATGAAGGACGTCAGAAGAAGCTACAGAAAATTGCAGATGCTTTATTTGATCAGCGGATTGCTATTCATCGCATCACTTCTTTGATATTAATCCTTTTTTGCATATTCTTCTTTCCGAGCGAGGGTCGTGTAGTCAAGCCCCTTTTCTTTGTAAAGAAAAGGCCCTTGGGTTCAAAAGAAACACTTGGGCTTTCGCAGATATTAAAGGGGCTCTACAATGGTCAATCACGCAAGGTTGAGGGCCTTGTTCCTTAGTGGATCCGCCGGTTCAAATCCGGCCCCTCGCAATTATGGCAGAAAGACAGCGGGTAAAACTCGTCGTTTATATAATGCTGGAACGAAATGGGAAGATACTTCTAGGCAAGAGAAAGAACGCATTTGGTGAAGGTCATTATTCCATGCCTGCTGGTCACATAGAAGAAGGCGAGACTGTAATCGAATGCGCAACAAGGGAGATGCTCGAAGAGACTGGTATAGCTGCAAGCGAATTTGAGTTCAAGTCCGTTAGGCTGCTTAAGCCATACGAGATTGATGGCATAAAAGCAGATCCGTATGTTGCCTTTTGTGTTGCAGCGAAGAACTGGAAAGGCGAGCCAAAGACCCTTGAGCCGGAAAAAAGCGAAGGATGGGAGTGGCATACTTTGGACGATCTTCCCGAGCCACTATTTCCGCCTGTAGAGGTGCTGCTCGAATGTATCAGGAATTCAACAAGTTTTATGGATTAGATTATTATGATAGACAAAATAGGAGCAATAATCATTTCTGGCAACAAGATGCTTGTTGCAAGAACAAGAGGATTAGATATTTTCTTCATCCCAGGCGGCAAGCGCAATGATGGTGAAAGCGATCTCCAGGCATTAGAGCGCGAGATAATTGAAGAACTTGGAGTTAAGATAAAAAATCCCAGATATTACAAAACGTTCTTTGCCAAAACTCACGATGGTAATGATGAAGTAAGAGTAAAATCATACTTCGTTGAACTTGATGGAAATCCAGAACCAAACAGCGAAATAGAAGAGTTGCTTTGGGTCGATAAAAATGATTTTTATAAACACAAGCTTGGAAAAATTCTGAGGATTATGATACCTGAACTGATCAAGGATGAGATTTTATGACTGACAAACGCTGCTGCATAATAATTTCTGGGAAGGTTCAAGGCGTCTATTATCGCGCTTATACAAAGATCCATGCAGAAAAAATGAATGTCAATGGTTATGCAAAAAATCTGCCCGATGGTCGCGTTGAAATAGTTGCTGAGGGCGACGAATTTGATGTGCTCTCCTTTATCCAATTCATACGTTCAGGACCGCCCAGTGCCATTATTGAAAGTTTTGATGTGGAATGGCAAAAAGCGAAAGGCGAGTTCAAGGACTTTCGAATTGATTAGAATCTAAACGCAAACCACAAAATTGCAAGAATTATATAGACAACTGCAAATATTACAAGTATTGATGATACAGCTTCTTTTGCGAAATATGACCACAGAATAAGCGCTGAGATTATCAAGCCAAGACCAAATCTTATGTAGCTGCCGAATGCCATTTTATGATTTCACATAAAAGTCTTTATATAATCAAAATATAAGTCAGTTGAATTATAATTAATAAAAGTGATATCTATGCCAAAATTCACTGTGCCAAAAGGCATGCGCGATATAGAGCCCGAGGAGATGGCAATGCGCGAAGCAATATACTCGAAGATGAAAGACATACTCGCCTTATATGGCTTCCGTTTGGTCGAGCCTTCACAGATAGAGAATCTAGAGACATTGACAGTGAAGAGCGGGCCTGAAATAGAAAAAGAGATCTACGCATTCCGCGACAAAGCCGGCAGAAAGATAGCTCTGCGCTTTGACCTGACAGTCGGCCTTGCTCGGATGGTCGCAAACAGCGACGAGCCAAAGCCGCTGAGGCTGGCCTGCATCTCGAACATGTGGCGCTATGACAACCCGCAGTATGCGCGCTACCGCTCGTTCTGGCAATGGGACGCTGAGATATTTGGCGCAGCAGGCGTCGAATCTGATGCAGAGATAATCGCTCTGACAAATGACATTCTTCGGGCATTCAATCTTGATTTTGTAATAAAAATAAACAATCGCAAGCTTGTCGAAGGCTTTCTTCTGGGCATTGGCATCAAAAGAAAAGATCTCGTCAATGCAATGCGTCTGCTTGATAAAAGAACAAAGCTTTCCACAAACGAATTTAAGAGCGAATTAAAGAAATTTAATGCAGATGCAGCAAAAATCGATAGTTTCTGCAAAGCAGATATAAATAAAATAGAAGATTTGGTGAAAAATGACCTTGCGAAATCAGGCCTTAATGAATTAAAGGATCTTTTTGCGTTGCTCGACATCTACGACGTGAAATACGAGTTTGACTCTAGCATCGTTCGTGGCATCGATTACTACACAGGTATTGTCTACGAAGCTTGGATTAAAGGCGAGCAGAAACTGGGCGCTGTTGCAGGTGGCGGTCGCTACGATGATTTACTGGCATTATACAATAATCCTATGCCTGCTTGTGGCATTGCCGGCGGTATCGAGCGGTTAATGCTATCTTTGAAAGAAAAGATGCCTCCAGCAGTGGGCATAGTCTTTGTTGCATATGTAAATGATGTTAATCTTGCTGTCTATGTTATAGAAAAGCTCCGGAAATTTGGCATA
>CAYIKG010000019.1:3896-11532 GCA_964363955.1 uncultured archaeon
GGCGCACGCAGCTCGAGTATGCAAACAAGATTAACGCGACTATACCAGTAATCATCGGTCCAAAAGAAGCATCTGAAGGCAAAGTGAAGGTCAGAGAAATGCAAACTGGCAAGGAAAGCGAGCTTGATATGTCAGAGCTGATAAAGATTAAGTCGTTTCTGGAAAAAGCTTAAAAACCTTTGCACTATATGATAATAGACTCTTATTTCTGTGAGATGTTGATCTCAAAATTTACCAGAAAATAAAATTACATGAAAGGTGATACAATGACAAAAATAAAGATAGTACCAGACACGAGCGTTATAATATCAGGCATTTTGTCTGATCTTATTGAAAAAGACGAAATAAAGGAAGCAGAGATAATCGTTCCTGAATTCGTTATAGAAGAGCTCCGTGCTCAAGCTTCGAAAGGCCGCGAGATCGGGTTCAAAGGCCTGGAAGAAATAAAGAAAATAAGAGGGATGAAAAAAGAAAATATAGAATTAACAAAGGTAGGGAGAAGGCAGACCCTCGAGGAGATACAGCTCGCAAAATATGGCCGTATTGACGCACTTATTCTCGACGTTGCAAGAAAAGAAAAGGCTGTGCTCTTCACTGCAGACATGGTGCAAGCGCTTAGCGCCGAAGCTGAGGGTGTCGAGTCTCGTTATTTCAAGCCATATGAAAAGAAAAAAGAGACAAAGCTCGATAAATTCCTCACAAATGACACAATGAGTGTTCATTTGAAAGAAAATTGCGTACCTCTTGCAAAGCGCGGGAGTCCAGGAAACTTTCAGCTTGTCAAGGTAGGCGATGAGCGAATGACCTTGGAAGAAATAGAAGGAATCATAAAAGAGATAGAGGATATTGCCCGTTATGAAGAAGATTCATTCATAGAAGTAGGAGGTCGTTCTGCAACTGTAATACAATTAGGCGACAAAAGAATAGCAATAGCCCGCCCCCCGTTCAGCGACGGCGTAGAGGTTACTGTCGTCCGTCCAATAATAAAGCTCTCAATAAATGATTACGAGACTTCTAAAAAACTTCGCGATCGGATTGAGATAAGGGCAGACGGCATTCTTATTGCAGGCCCTCCTGGCAGCGGTAAAAGCACTTTTGCTGCATCACTGGCAGAGCTTTATGAATCAAAAGGCAAGATAGTAAAGACAATGGAATCGCCCAGGGACTTGCAGGTAAAACCAGAGATAACCCAGTATACAAAACTAAAGGGCCGCTTTGAAAACACAGCTGACATGCTCTTGCTTGTCCGCCCTGATTATACAATATATGATGAGGTAAGAAAAACAGAGGACTTCCGCGTATTCAGCGACATGAGATTAGCTGGTATTGGCATGGTTGGCGTTGTTCACGCCACTGATCCGGTCGACGCTGTCCAGCGCTTTATAGGGCGCGTTGAACTAGGAATTATTCCGCATATAATCGATACTATAATCTATATCAAAGATGGAAAGATACGCAAGGTCTATTACTTATTGCTCGTGGTGCGCACACCTACTGGCATGACAGAAGCAGATCTTGCCCGGCCACTGGTTGAGGTACGCGACTTTGAGACCAATGCCTTGGAATACGAGATATACACATATGGCGAAGAGAATGTTATCATACCTATAAAAGGAAAAAGAAGGTCAGCAGTTGAAGACCTGGCAAGGAAATATGTTTTAAATGAAATAAGAAAATTCGACAAAAAAGCAGAAGTTGAGATATTGAATGAAAACAAAGTTGCGATACGCGTTGATAATGAATTAATACCAAGGCTTATCGGCACAAAAGGCAAGAACGTAAAAGAGCTGGAGGAAAAGCTTGGTATAGGTATAGACATATCACCAAAGATAGCTACTTTTGGCAAGGAAGTTCAGTACAGCACAAGTGAAACAGGCGCGTACCTTGTTTTTACTTTTTCAGAAAAAGTTTCCGGTAAATTTGCCAATTTCTACATTGACGATGAATATCTTTTTTCTGCAACAATCGGCAAAGATGGCGTGCTTCGTGTTAGCAAAGATAGCGAAATAGGCGCAGAAGCCATGAAGTCTCTTGTGAAAGGCAATCTTAAGGCATTTATCTGATTTTAATTTATTTCTTTATGAGTTTAATCATGCTCCTGTAGCTCAGCTTGGTAAACGTTTCTTTGAAAGAAAATTTTAATCAAAAGAAGAAGTTTGGGCAAATAGAGCACTTGCCTCCTAGAGGTGATCTGAGCGAAAGCAATGAAGAATACCTGATGAGAGCAAGGGGTCGCGCGTTCGAATCGCGCCAGGGGCGCTCCACCAAATAATCTTTAAAAACGACTTACCCCATATTTTTCTAGTGAGGTTATGCGCGGTGCTTATATAGTCTTGACGTTGTTGTTGTTTTTGTCACCAACCTTTGCAGCTACGCTAAACGTAAATGTAACGTCATTGGCACCTTCTTTCAATAATACAAACTCGTCTGTAACAATGCTCAATATAACTCTAAACGCCACAGGCACAAACACAAATGTAAGCATAACGCTGAATGCCATAAACATATCGATATCAAATGCGTCAACTGCAAACTTCACTTATGTGGAAATAAGAAATTCGACAAATAACGTTGTGCTTGGAAGCAATACAACATTTAACGCAACTGACAACAGAACGACAGTTAGATTCTCAACAGCGCTTGTTATAAATAGCAGTTCCAATCTGTCTTTGATAGTTGCTGTTAACACGAGTTTTGGAGCTACTAAGCTCATAAGTTTTTCTGTCAATGTCACTGCTGCGTCTTTTGAGGCAAATTACAGCGCGTTTCTGGAAGCAACATCAAACGGCGCTTCTGGCTTTACGCAGATACATAGCGTTCATGCAAATGCATCAGTCACGCCTTTGTACACAGATACAAGCGTTGTAAACCAGAGCTTTGTCTATGTGATAAAGCCTACTGGAACAGATGCCATAAACAAGACAGTGCTCAACATACCTATTGGGTATACACTGGTAAATCTCGATTCTATAGAGCACGATGCCACAAACAGCACGACAGGTGTAACGAATGTCACTGCATCAAACCAGATAAATGTTACGTTTAATACGCCGACAACGAGCCAAATAATACTGAGGTTCAAGATGAACACAAACTCAAGCTCAAAGCTGAATCTTGCTTTTAATTCGACCCTGGAAAATGGCAATCTTACAAATATTGCAACAGACGTAATCGGGTCAAATACTACTGTCAATACGCAGCAGATTGTAAATGTTACGTCACTGATAGCAATAAAGAATGCAGCTTACCTGAACGGCACGGATTATTGGGAATTTCTATTTTCCTTAAACTTTACTGCAAACGTATCAGGAAGATTGCAGTTTAATATGAGTGCGTGGAACAGCAGCTCTGGAAATATATTAAACGTGAATCTGAGTAACGGCACTTACTATGCCACCATAAGAAGCAGCAGTAATTTTAGCAGCCCGAGCACCATAAATATAACAGGTGAGCACAACATTTCATCAGGCATTGCATTTAATACGAGCAGCATAACAAATTCTTCAATGTACCTTAGAATGATAATACCGAGCACAGTTACTACTGTATCACCCAGCTGGTGGGCTGTCTACACTATAATATTTAGGTCAGATACGTAGAGTGATTTGATGAACTCTAAATCTTTGATTTTTTTAGTAATTTTTTTATTTCCAATTGCAAATGCAGCTACAACAGGAAACATAAGCCAGACGACTACGCAAAACAGCACATTCATCGTGACCGGTATCTGGGGGTCTTCATACAATTTTTATTGCGATAACAATTCATCGTGCCAGCCAGGCGACAAATGCATACTTGACTACGACAGCAACAGCGCCAATTTTTCTGGCACTGCGTATAAAGGCTGGTGCGTATCAAGTGGCGAGAGCAGCTGCCGGCATGAAAACACGTTCTTCGCAAGCGGAAGCAAGCGTTGCGACGTCGAGGCGCGCAGCTGTTCAAATGGTGTATGGACATCTACTGCGTGTGCTTCTAACCAAACATGCTCAAGCGGCGAATGTGTAGCATCATCTTCTAGCAGCTCTAGCAGCGGAAGTAGCGGAACCCCGAGCCCTACGACATCCCAGACAACGGCGACTACTACCCAAGTGTCGCTAGTACTTAAGATATCTTCAGTACCACCTGACTTCAATATAACCCAAGGCAGTTCTGCGCTGAAAGAGGTTACAGTACAAAATACCGGCAACAACACAGCATCAGGTGTCTCGCTTTCGATAAGCGGCGTAGACTGGTATACGATAACACCAAGCAGTGTCAATATATCAAAAAGTTCTTCTTCGACGTTCACTATAAATTTTGTAGTACCCATCGACGCTGACGTTAAAGAATATACGGTCACTGCAACAGCATCAAACGGGACAGAAACTGTAAGCAGTACATTCAAGTTACGTGTTCTTCCAAGCAGTGAGACTGTAGAAAAAGTCATAATACCGCTATATGACGAATACCTTAGTTTGCTGAATCAATTAGAAAATAATATAACAGAGCTGCGCAGCAAAGGCGCAGATGTAACAGATTTGAACAATATTTTGAACAGCATAAGAGAAAAGCTCAGCCAGGCAAGTTCTTCCATGAATGACCAGGATTATTTCACAGCAAATGTCTTGCTCGAAGATGCAAAAAGACTTTTGGATGACCTCCAGGTCAAGATAACTAATACAGTGCCACCACAATTTAACATTTTGTTTATTATAATTCCTGCTGCAATCGGCTTAGTTGCTGTTCTCGCTTATCTGTTCTGGCCAGTTGGCCCGGCGAAGCAGCCAGGCAAGTAGCTTACCGCCTTTTCTTTTTTGTTGTAAATTTTTCTGCGTATCCGATCGCCAGCAAGGCTATGCCGGCAACAAGCGCAATGAGCAGATTGAATAAAATTATGCCGAATATCATATCTATTGCAGATCCTACAACTGCTTTTATGTCAACAGGTATCACAATTTCTTTTGCAGCTAGGACAATGAAATACGTTATTCCGACGAAGAAGAAGGACCAGCCAAATGCACGCACTATGCTGAAAATTCCAGCATCCTTTGATAGTACGGCAAGCAAAATACCAAATATTATTGTCAAAATTACAGACAGATATGTTATAGACAGGAAGAATTGATTTCCGACAGATGAAAATATGACTGCTGGCTGTTTCTGGATACAGTCAAGAAACTCGCAGTCGTACGGCGCATTGTAAATTTTTTCTATGTTTTCAGAATAAATAATCTCAATCAGTTTATTAGGTTCGCTGCTCCTGATCTCTTCACAATTAATGGTTATGTTCTGGAATACAATATCAACTGATTCCTGATCTCCGCACAATTGGATTACGCCTTCGTGAATCTGTTCAAGCTGGTCACTTGATATCTGCTGGCTTGCAATCTCGAGCGCTATTGGCTTCATTACTTCTTTGTCTGTTATCTGGACAAGTGAGAAAGAAAGTACAGCAAACGACAAGAACGTCGCAAAGAGGAACGCTACCAGCGATTTTGCAAGTGTTTTCTTGAGGTTCATTTATTATCATTGCCTTTTCTAATTAAAATATTCGTGGTCGCTATATCTTTCTAATCACTTCAGGTATTTTTTCTATCAGATCAGAAGTAATCATGCTTTCGCCCTTTTCTTTCGCTGCCAAATCGCCTGCAGCGCCATTAATGAATGCAGCTGCACATGCTGCATCGAATGCCGGGGTGCTTCGCGCAATCAAAGCACCGCATACGCCTGCCAATGTATCACCTGTACCACCTTTTGTCATGTACACATTTCCAGTCTTGTTTATCGCTATTTTCTTGCCGTCTGTTATAACGTCGACATGACCTTTCAAAAGTACTGTGCATTTGTATTTAGATGCAAAGTTTTTTGCAGCTCTTTTTCTTGTTTCCAGTTCATTTCCTACACTTCTGCCTGTAAGCAGAAAAAATTCTCCTGCATGAGGCGTAATTAGTTGATTTCTTAGAAGTTTTTTATCTCTTGCGACTGCCTTGAACGCATCTGCATCTATGGTTATTGGCAATCTGCATTTTTCGAGAAAGTTATTCACAGCGGATAACGTGTCTTTGTGTTCGCCAAGGCCATTTCCAATAACTACAGCATCCATGTTTGTTGCCATTTCCAAAATTTTGTTAACATGACTTTTTGAGAAATAATTTCCTTTTAATTTGTACGTAATCAAATCTGGTTTTCTTGCTATGATGTTCGCAGCTCTTTGTGGTGCTGCTACACGAACAAGATCGCACCCTGAACGCAGAGCTGCCAACGCAACAAAAAGAGGCGCGCCAACGTACACAGAACTGCCGCCAATTACAAGAAGCTTGCCAAACTGTCCTTTATGGCTCCACGGCTGGCGTTTTTTATAAATCTTCCTTAGGAATAATTTTTTGATTATCATAAAGCATTAATTTTGCTTTCTCTAGAAGTTCACAAGATCTGCATACTTCCTGTGACGAAGTCATGCCACAAATCCTGCAAGTATTTGTTTTCATTTTTTTCGGATTTTTCTTTATTTTATCATAAAAAGACACAATTTGTAATTTTGTTCCAGGATATTTTTCCTCTAGATTATTTATCATTGTCTGCACATCGCGCCGCATGTTATTGAATGAATGCGGGCACTCGCCATCGTAGAATGGAATTTTGTTCAGCATCGCATAAAGCATTATTTCCTTTTCAGAAATGCCGCGCAACGGCTTTATTCGGCGTATAAGTCCATTGCCACCGTTTGTTTCGCCAAGGCGAGAGAACTTGGACAAATCGCCTTTGAAGAAATTCATTATCACGCTCTGTGACTCATCGTCAAGGTTATGACCTACAGCTATCTTTGTTGCATCATATTGCTGAGCTGCTTTATTCAATAAATCGCGACGAAAAACGCCGCAGTACGTGCAGTATTTGTCTGTCTTTACGTCATCAATCTTCAAACCAAACTTTTCTTTGAAAGAAACTATATGATGTTCAACGCCTAAATGCTCTGCAAATTTTTTTGCAATTTCCAAACTTTTATCCCTGTAGCCCGCAATCCCTTCATCTATCATCAAAGCAAATATGTCCTTGTCCGAGAAAAATTTATGCATCAGGTAAAGCAGAACTGAAGAATCTTTACCGCCTGAAAGAGCAACACCTATACGATCGTTTCGGTCAATAAGTTTTTGTACAGTTTTTCTGAATTTTTTTTCGATACTTCTGCACAAGCAAGACTTGCAATAATATACGCCTTCGTGGCGTCTGTAATACACGGCTTTTTCGCCGCACGCACAATTGTCATTCATAGCTATCCGCCAGAAATTATTTTCACAAGGTCTATTTTATCCCCTTCCCCAAGGGATTCATTTTCATGTATAATTTCACCATTGAGAGCAACAATGTATATTTCCGGATTATAGCCCAATTTTTTTATCGCATCGCGTATTGTTATTTCAGAATTAACTTCAGCCTCTTTCCCATTGACAAAAATTTGCATAACAATTAAAGATTACAGTTAAAATTAATAAGCGTGCCGGTGTCGCATAATCAGGTTAGTGCACCAGATAATCGTTAGGTGATTCTCGAAAACTGGCGCCCTCACGGGCTTGCAGGTTCAAATGCGCCTTTCATTAGAAAAGAAAGCCCCAGTGGAAAGAACCTGGGATGCCCTGAAATTCCTGCCGCCGGCGCG